>JAQWWC010000291.1 GCA_029249645.1 Pseudomonadales bacterium | reverse complement strand
ACCAAGCCCCAATGGATGCTGGCTTTTCGCCCATCGATATTCGCACAAGCGGCACCTTCGATAACTCCGAAGCGAATGCACGTGGACTGCTGACGGATTCCACTCAATTTCGAAATGACAATACGCGAACCGAAGAACAAACGGCCGTCTTTGGTGAAATCACCTTAGATGTTACCGACTCGCTGTCGGTCGCCGTTGGCGCTCGATACTATGACCTTGATTATGGCTTTACGGGCTATGGTGCTTGGCGCTATGGCAATCGGCCCCTCTTCATTGATGACAACGATCCTACTAACGATATCCGGCCAGCGCGAACCGGTGGTCGAGACTATGAGACCAACTTTGCTGAGCTTCAGCCTCTGAACGTCACCGACACCATCATGCGTTTTACCGCATCCTGGCAGCCTGAGAATTCGGATACCTTAATCTTTGCGACTTGGTCCGAAGGTTATCGTCCGCCCGGGTTCAACCGAGCGGCAGCTCAAAAAGGTGGCCTATACAACGCAGCGAACCAGAATATTCGGGATGATGGGACCAATTGCGGGAATGATGTTGCCATTAATAGCAATGCAAGCGGCTTTCCCGGCTATTGCCTACCTTATGTCTTCGAGTCTGACTCGTTAGAAAATATGGAACTGGGTTGGAAAACAACGCTAGCGGATGGCGCACTTCGGTTCAACGGCTCCCTCTACAAAATCGACTGGGAGGATATTCAGGTCTCGCAGTTTGATTCACAGAACATCTCGATCCTCACTCTGGTTGATAACGGCGGCGACGCTGAGATCATGGGGATTGAAGCCGATATGATCTGGGCAGTAAGCGATCAATTGACGCTCTATGCGGCAGCATCCTTTAACGATACTGAGCTCGTCTTCGTTGACCCGGCCTTCGATATTGTTGTTGCGGATGCTGGCTCAATGTTGCCACTCACGCCAGAAACGCAACTGAGCATGCGTGCGCGCTACGAGTGGGATGCCGGTAACGATCTTGGCGCCCACTGGCAGCTTGGTTACAAGTATGCTGGTGAAGCGTTGAACTCGATTGTTGATACGGCCGATGAGCCGAACACAATGCAAGACAGTTATGGCATTGTTGATGCATCAATTGGCGTGGAAAACTACAGCGATGGCTGGGGCGTTGAGCTCTTCGTCAGTAATCTGACCGACGAACGCGCGCAACTTCACATCAATCGCCAAGACTTCATTGAACGTGTGACGACCAACCGGCCTAGAACCATCGGTCTGCGAGTCTCTTACGACGTCAACTAAGCTTGATCGGTGCGGCGCATGGTAGAATCACGATAACTTCGCTGATTCTGAAAATCTAACCATGCGCCAAAACGATGTAATTCCTGAGGCTACCCAAACAGCCAAAAAGCAACTCGCCGCCGGAGACATCTCCGGCGCTGAGCGGCTGCTCTCCCAACAACTTCAGCGCACACCGCTAGATCGTGAAACCCACTATTATTACTGCGTTTGTCTGCGCTATTTGACTCGACTATCAGACGCTCAAGGCGAGCTCGAAACGCTCCTAAGCCGATTTCCGCGCTTTGCCCGCGGCTATCAAGAACTTGGCTACACTTTTAAGGCTCTGAACGATCAGGACAAAGCCTTGTCGTCATTTCGGACCGCCGTGACGCTCAATGACGCGCTGCTTGGCAGCTGGCGCGCCTTAGTGGCACTCACTAGCGTGACTTATCGTCCCACCATCTATGAAGAGGCTGTAACCCAGACGCAGAATCTCGAGGGCTTACCCAAGGCTCTCCTGCAAGTTCGAGATTGGATTAACGAAGGTCGTCTTGCGCAAGCAGAACAACTCTGCCGCCAATTCCTATTAAGGCACCCAAGACAGGTAGAAGGTATGCGCCTTTTGGCCTACATCGGCGTTCAAACCGAAGTATTAGATGATGCAGAGGTATTGCTGGAAAATGCCGTTCGATTTGAACCTGACAATGACCTCGCTCGTTTTGATTATATGGGTGTATTGTACAAACGTCAGAAATACGCAGCCTCGTTTGCACAAGCTGGAAAGCTGATCGAGAAAGCGCCTGAAAATGTTCGTCATCAAACCGCCTATGCCAATCAATGCGTCGCCATCGGCCGATTTGATGAGGCCATCGCGATCTACGATCAGGTAATCCCCAAGGTCCCGGATCCCGCTCTCGTCCATCTGCTTAAGGCACACGCGCTTAAAACCATCGATCAGTCAGAACAGGCCATTGCGTCCTACCGCGCCGCCTACGAAAACAAACCAGGTTTCGGGGATGCCTTTTGGAGCCTTGCGAATCTCAAAACCTATCGCTTCACCAGCTTTGAGGTCGATGCGATGATGACCTCGGTTGCCGAACCAAACTTATCGCCCGTTGATCACGTCCATCTCAATTTTGCACTGGGAAAACACTTTGAAGACGCTAAAGACTTTGAACAAGCGTTTGCCTTTTATCAGCAGGGCAATACCCTAAAGCAAGGCCAAATCGGCTTCGATAGCGAATTGCTTAGCAAGAGACTCACGTTGCAAACGACCGTTTGCAACGAAAGATTGTTCAATCAGCGTACAGGCAGCGGTTGCCCTGCACCCGATCCCATTTTCATCTTAGGTCTACCCCGCGCAGGATCGACCTTGCTCGAGCAAATTCTGGCCTCTCACCCACTAGTCGATGGCACCCAAGAGCTCCCCAACATTGCAGCCTTTGCCTTTGAACTCGACGGCCGGCGGCGGATTCAAGACGCGCCTCAATACCCAGCCTGCCTAACCACGATTCCAGATAGTGAACTCGCGGCAATGGGCCAGAAATACTTAGAGGACACCCAAATCCACCGCGGACAAGCCCCTTTTTTCATCGACAAGATGCCAAACAACTTCCGCCATATCGGACTCATTCAACTCATTTTACCGAACGCCAAGATTATTGATGCCCGCCGCCACCCCTTAGCGTGTTGCTTTAGTGGTTTCAAACAACTTTTTGCCAGCGGTCAAGAGTTCAGTTACAGCCTCACCGATATCGGGCGCTACTACCAAGACTATATGCGCCTAATGAATCACTGGCATGAGGTACTCCCTGGAAAAGTCTTAACGGTTCACCATGAGGCCGTTGTGTTCAATCTCGAGCAACAAGTCAGACAAATCCTGGATTTTTGCGAGTTAGAGTTTGACCCGGCTTGCCTCAACTTTCATCAAACCGAACGCAGTGTTCGCACGCCGAGCTCTGAACAAGTTAGGCAGCCGATTTATCAGTCTGGATTAGATGCTTGGATGAATTTTGAACCTTGGCTTGAACCGTTAAAAGCAGCCATTGGCGAGGATATCTTGACTGACTATCCAGCCTTCAGCCCAACCGTTTGATCCATACCTGTCCGCTACGCGGCCCTCACTAACCCAGGCGGGCCCTTGAGCCGGTCTTATTTCAGACTGACAACCGAGCAAGTCGCACGGTAAGACTGCTTGTAGTGGCCCTAGATCCCACAGCCAAAATCAGGAACCGCTGCCTAATCGGATCAATTCCTTAACATTTTCTGAAATGCTCGGCAGCCCCGTCCATGACAAGGTTAAAATAAAGGTAAAGCGGTTCTGCCAATTCCTATTGCGCCGCTAGATTTCTGAACCATTAACCGCTACATTCAAGGCGTCCTACACCAAGAAGAGAAGCTCATGACCACCTTTGATACCCTAATTAAAAACGGCCAAGTTTTTGATGGTACTGGTGCCGAACCCCAGTTTGTTGACATTGGTATCAAAGACGGTTTGATCGCAGCGATCGGCCCGCTACCTGACGCAACCGCTACCGAAGTTGTGGATGCCAATGGAAAAATTGTGACGCCGGGCTTTATTGATGTACACACCCACTATGATGGTCAAGCAACTTGGGATCAACACATGGCGCCTTCTGCCAATCTGGGCACGACGACCGTTGTTATGGGGAACTGCGGCGTTGGCTTTGCACCCTGCAAAAAAGCGGACCATGAGGTGTTGATTCATTTGATGGAGGGGGTTGAAGAAATACCGGAAACGGCCATGAATGAGGGGCTACCGTGGGATTGGGAAAGCTTTCCCGAGTATCTCGACAGCTTGGACAAGAGACCGCGGGATATCGACATTGCCGCGCTGTATCCGCACGGTCCATTACGCGTATTTGTTATGGGTGAACGGGCTGTGAATCGAGAACCTGCAACGGAAGACGACATTCAAGCCATGCAAGCCCTTTTGTCTGAAGGCATGAAAGCTGGCGCAGTGGGCTTTTCAACCAGTCGCACCTTAGTGCATCGCAGCAGCGATGGAAAACTGATCCCCACTTTTAAGGCTGCGACTCGAGAGCTCAAAGCCCTGGGCCAAATGCTCGAAGGAGACGCAGGCCATGTTTTTCAGCTCATCTCAGACTGGGATGACCCCCAAGATGAATTCAGTATTTTAGAAGACACGTGTAAAGCAACGGGCGCCAAGGGAACCTTTACCCTGTTGCAGTTGGACAACCAGCCCGAACTCTGGCGGGAACAATTGGCAATGGTCGAGGCCGCTCAAACCCGCGGCTTGGACATACGCGGCCAAGTCTTATCTCGCCCCGTCGGCATGATGATGGGGATGCCCTCCTCAATGAACCCATTCTACAGAAGGCCCAGCTATGCCGCCTTCGATCATCTACCGGTCGATGAAAAGATCGCAAACTTGCAAGATCCCCTAACCAAGGCCCGGATTCTTCAAGAAGATAATGAAAACCCTCATATATTTGTCAAAATTTTCAATACTAAATACGACAAGATGTATCCGATGGTGGACCCAATCGAATACCTACCCGAACCCAGCGATTCGGTTCAAGCACAAGCCGATGCGGCTGGCGAAGATCCACAATCTTGGCTGTACGACTATCTTCTGGGCAACGCCGGCACCAACTTAATTTATATTCCGGCGGCAAATTATGCAGGCGGTATTCCTGAATTACTCAAGCACCCCCACACCATTGCCGCATTAGGGGATGGTGGCGCGCACGTCGGATCAATCTGTGATGCCAGTGCTAACCTTTACCTCATCACCAAATGGGTTAAACAGCAGGCTCAAATTGAACTCAGTCAAGGCATTCGAATGCTGACGCAACAACCTGCCGAGTTGTATTCGCTGGTGGATCGAGGCCGCATTGAAGTCGGCATGAAAGCCGATATCAATGTGATCGATCTGGAGCAGTTGAAACTCCTGACGCCCCACATCGTGCACGACCTACCGGCCGGCGGAAAACGCTTCCTCCAGAACGCAGAAGGCCTTGAGCTGACCATGGTTGCAGGTGACGTAACCTACCGGCTAGGAAAAGCAACTGGCGCCTTGCCTGGAAAACTAATTCGCGGGAAATCTGCAGCGGCCTAAATCAAAGGATGCCTTGTAAAGCTGTAATCCGTAAGGGTTATCGACGTTATGAGGCGTTCGTTGTCGCCCTGCTGATGATGGTTCTATCATGACAGCACAACTCAAAAGCGCCTTAGACATTTCAACGCGCACCCATCAGGGTTTCATCCGGGTAGAAAACCAGGATGCGTCTTATACCAACCCAGACTTCGGTTTCATGGCCGTTGCGGACGGATTGGGCGGCCACCAATCTGGCAAATTGTGCGCCGAACTCACCACTGGTTTTTTTGAAGCCGCCGTGAAAACCCAAAGACCTTTAAGCATAGAAGACCTTTTTCAGTCGATGAAACAGTGCAATCTCGCCTTGATCAAACATCAAAAAGACCATCCACAGGTCAATGGCATGCGCACGACCCTCGTTTGCGGGCAGATAACAGACGATCACCGCCTGCTGTACGGCTGGGCAGGCGATTCTAGACTCTATGTCTTTGAAACCAAAAACGGCCTCACCCAGCTATCTCGCGACCATACAGTCAGGGAACGTAAGCTCGATGCCGCCTTGACCCCGGCGGAGGGTGATCACCATATCCTCACCAAAAGCCTAGGCGGTAATCAGGTTTTTGAACCCGTCTGCGGTTCGGTACAGCTCAGTCCAAACCATATCATTCTACTGAGCACAGACGGCTTAACTGGCATGGTGCAAGACGCGTCGATTGAAGCGATTTTAAGCGCGCACGCTAGCAACCTAAATCTCGCGGCCGATGCGCTCATCGATGCCGCCCTAAAAGGGGGCGGCGCCGACAACGTAACGGTTGTGCTGGCGCAGATTGTTGCCTGTTAACTAAGCTGCCAGTTCTGTGATAACAAACGAATCATTTCTTCCATACTACCCAACCGCTCGGAAGGCTCTTTTTTCAAGCATCGCATCGTCAAATCTTCCAATAACTTGGGGATTTTTAAGCGTGCAACTTGGGATGGCAAACCAGGCGTGTCATATCGAACACTCCGAGCAAGTTCATCCATAGTTTCGCCAACGGCTGCATTTTGTCCTGTTAAGACTTCATAGAGCACAGCACCCAAGCTGTAGATGTCCGCACGACTGTCGATCTCGGTCTCGTTGGTAAGCTGTTCTGGGGACATATAGCTAATCGTGCCCTGTACTTTGCCGTGCCGAGTCATTGTCAGCGGCAGCGTTTCGGCTGCAGATTCTGGCTCCAGGGCGTCCGGCGAAGCGCCCGGCTCAGGTGCGTCCCAAACTTTAGCAAGCCCCCAGTCCAAGAGAACAACCTCGCCAAAGGGCCCGACAAGAATATTTTCAGGTTTAACATCACGATGGATGACCCCTTTCGTATGAGCATAAGACAAGGCCTGGGCAACCTGCTCAATCACGTCAACCAATTGGGTCAAATCATAGCGCTCACGGTAGTCGAGCACCTCACGCAAGGTATAGCCATGGACTAATTTCATCGTGAAATAGTAATGACCGCGCGTGTCCCGACCCAGATCGTAGGTAGGTACGATATTCGGATGCTGCAGGATCGCCGTCACCCGGGCTTCACGAAGCAACCGTTTTTGTTCAACAGGATCCTCGGCAAACTCACGCCGAAGACTCTTGTAACAGATTCGACGAGACAGATATAAATCTGAACAAGACTGGATCAGCGATTTCCCACCTTTGGCGATAGGAGAAAAAAGTGCGTATCTGAAATTCGGATTCAATGTTTCAGCGAGAGGCCGATCGGTATCCTTCAGATCAACTTTTAGGTTCTCGGACTCATTAACGTCACTAAACTTTGGCACGATTGACGATCTCTTGAATAACTTTTTTACCAAACTTGGCAGGCACAAACATCCACCTTGCCGCAGCGCTTTAGCTCGTTTTACCGCTGAACGTCTTGCAACACAACCTTTGATTCACCGATAGGACGGGGGACAGGTCGTCGCGCATTGACGACAACCTGTCTTCGGCAAATCGATCGGGCCAGTCTACTTGAACATCTTCCTCTACGAACACTTTTCTCAGCGAGTGCTCAGAGTTTTGCGTGTCAGTATTTCGAATAGAATCAGGGTTTCAAATAGAATCAGTTTTTCAAATAAAAGAAGTGAGGACGCCCAAGGGCGGTGCAAGAGGGAGGGGCGCACAATTGCCCTTGGGTATCCTCAAAGATCGTAACCAAACACTGAGTATTCGTTACGAAATCGAGTATCGACTGACGCCACACCCCTGTAAAGGATAGTTCGAATTTGGTTACGGCCCAGAACACACAGTCATTAAAGGACCAGACATCAACTTCAGCAAGTCATAAGCATTTGCTGATAAACTCACGATCACCTTACGATTCGGCCTGAAACATTTGAAAAATATCCGTCTGCAAAGTGCCGCATTCCAGAATGCTTGGGTTGTCGATGATCTTGAAGCAGCCTGTACCGCTTGGGTTAAACAGCTTGGGGTGGGGCCTTTTTTTATAACTGATTATGCACCTGGTGCATTTGTTTCAATCACCCATCGCGGCGCACCGAGCGAACTCGCAATGCGAATTGGCATCGCTCAAGCGGGCCCTCTTCAAATAGAACTCATTCAACCCATTACCGAGCAAAGCGCTTATCGCATGAGCGTCCCTGCTGGAAGTGGCCAAGGCTTTCACCATATCGGGATCTGGACAGAAAACTTTGATCAAGATCTAGCCAATTTCAATGACCAAGGCTATGAAACGATCACCTCGGGACGGACCCGCAGCACCGAATTTGCCTACGTGGACACGAGGTCCTTGCTCGGCTGCATGGTCGAGATCGTCACAAAAACACCGTTAGTCGAACAGCGATTCAACGAAATCGCAACAGCCGCGGAGGACTGGCAAGGTGACGCGCCACTCCGATACGCATGAGCCATCAACGCATCGCTTTCAGCGAGGACCTTCAGGACGGTGAACTGCGCGCCATAGAGCATGAAGGTCTTCATCTTTTAGTCAGCCGAGTTGCGGGTCAATACTTCGTGACCGACAACCTCTGCAGCCACGGCCGGGTCTTGTTATCGAAAGGAAAACTTCGAGGCAAACATATTATCTGTCCCCTGCATGGGGCGCGATTTGATGTCACCACAGGTCAGTGTCTGAGCGGCCCAACGCAACAACCCATAAAAACCTATGCGACAGAGCTCAGTGTCGGCGGACTCACGATCCTGCTGCAAGCAGACGAAAGCCGCTAGATACTGTGGTCAGAATCAAACTTCTCGGTACCTAACGCACTGACTCGGCTATCGATCTTTCACGCCTTCCAGATTAAAGGGCAAATGGTTGCGACCGTGCCTAGGAAGCGCTATTTTGGCGCCTAGCCTTTCATTTAAAAGAGATCTCGTGACAAACCCTGTTAATTTCTTCTCAAAAGCGCTCCAAGACCAACCCTTTGAGGCCTATCAGCATTTGCGACAAGACGCGCCCGTCTACCAGGATCCCAGCACTCGGATTTTTCATGTGTCTCGATTCGAGGATGTGCGACATGTGCTACAAAATCCAACGCTTTTTAGCGGCAAGACCCGGAGCGCTCAAGACCGGCAAACCGAGCGTCAGGCACGGGTTAATGAATTATTTAAAACCAAGGGCTGGCTTCCCACCGCCAC
>JAQWWC010000290.1 GCA_029249645.1 Pseudomonadales bacterium | reverse complement strand
GGCAAAAACACGATTGGTGGCAACATTGTTGTGAACCGGGTCAAACCACAATTCAATGATTTTGGGGTCAAAGCCAGCGCCGAAATGGGCAACTATAATGGCCGAACGATGAAAGCTCGCGTCAACATCCCTTTGATCGATGATACCTTGGCCTTTAAGTTCGGAGCCATCTCAAGAGAAAGAGATGGTTTTTATAACAATGTGAATCTCAATCGAACCTCTGGGGACATTGATTTTTCTTCGCAGACAGCAGCCCTTGCCTGGGCCCCTAGCGATCGCGTCGAAATCAATCTAACTTATGACCACATCGGTGACCGCTCACAAACCATGCCTCAGGACCCTCGTTTCGATGGAGACAATCGGTTCATTAACTTGGCCGATAAAGTTGAACCGACGACCTACGAGGTTGACCAGTTAGGCTTAAGAATTGACTGGGATCTATCAGATACCATGACGTTGCACTATGTCGGGGGCTCCGCTGATGGCCGCGATGTGGTTAACCAAGATTTTGACGGTGGCGACATCAACGGCGCGGCGATCCCCTTCGCGCAATTGCACACTTTGCGGGACCAAAAATACGATATCCAATCTCATGAACTGCGACTTGACATCGATATCAACGAGCAAATGTCAGCCATGGTCGGTTATTACGATTTCACTTCTGACCTAGCGTTTAGACAAGACACCAACAACATCTTGCAACTACCCAATGTCGCGATCTTTGGCGCGAACGTACCGTGTGCCGCGGCAGGGTTTAGAAACAATGCGACCCCTGGATTAGAAACCTTTTGCCAGTTCCCAAATGCCCGTAGTACTCAGCTTGCCGGCGAGCAGGTGGATTCTAGGGCTTGGTTTGGCTCGGTCAGTTACCGCGCAACGGATGACTTCGAAGTCACACTTGGCGCTCGTTCAATCGACGAAAGTAAATCGGCTTATAATGGCTACACCGACTTCAGCTTCAACGCCGCCGATGGTCGCGTTACCAATCCAGTCTACGATGATGTTTCTGCTCCGGGCTACAATGAGCACGACTTTAGAGGCTTAGCGAGCATCCCAGGTGCGTCTTATGAGACGCCCCAAAAGTCATGGTCTGAAACGATTATCACAGCGTCTGCGAGTTATCGAATATCCGATCAATCCTTGGCCTACGCAAGCTACTCGGAAGGCTTTAGAAGTGGCGGCTTTAGCATTCGAAATGCCTCGGGCCCGGACCGAGCAGGCTATAATCCTGAAACTGCCGATCAGTTCGAAATTGGTGTTAAGAACGACTTTTTGGATAACCGCCTCAGAGTTAATCTCGCTTACTATGTCTTAAACCGCGAAGGCGCGCAGTTTTCTTCTATTATTACCCTCCCACCAGGATCCATTCCTGGCACCACGACTTACATCAACAACGGCGGCGAAAGTGAGTCTAAGGGCATCGAGATCGAAGGTCAGTGGTTCCTGAATGATAATCTACGCTTAGTCTTCAATTACGGCACCATCGATGTTGAGAACAGCGCGTTCACACTCGCATGCGAACTGGTGGACGGATGTGTCACCGCTGATGTAGGTGTGCTTGACCCATTCGGCACTCTGCGAAACCTTGGCGGTGGATCTGACTCTCGACAGCCCGAGGATAGTTTGTCGATCAGCCTTGCTTTCGATCAAGAGATGGGCGGCGGGCTTTTTGGCGCGAATATGGGATATAAGACCGTTGGCGACTTTTTGCTTGTTAATACCGGCGGCGGTGCTGACCAAAGGCTCTACGAGGGCGGCTATTCTCAAGTCGATGCCCGCGTTAGTTACAGTTTTGAAACCAGCGGTGGCGATCAATGGTCGATTACAGCCTTTGGCAAGAACCTAACCGATGAGGCATTCAAAGAACATGCGTTGTTTTTAGGGGGGCCAACAACGGGTTTCCAAGGCTGGGGTGCCCCGCGCACTTACGCGCTTGAGCTTATTTGGAATCATTAAGACCTCAACAGCCTTAAAAAGCAGGCTCAGGCCTGCTTTTTTTTCGCTCGCAATCCATCGAGGCAATCACGTCCAAACACTAGTCCATGCGGCTCAGGACGGCTAACCCGATAAACGAGCTTAGAGGCCAATCAAATTACAAAAAAATCATCATTGACTGTTTTTAGTGATGTTCGATACTCTTGGGTAACTTTTTCGACCCTTGAAAGAAATCACGCGTCAGTTAACACTGCGAGATTAGTGCATAAAAAGGATAGGACACCCCATCATGAACAAAACCACGCACAAGACGTTTTGTCGATTTTGTCATGCCTACTGCGCAATTGAGGTCGATGTCGAAGATGGCAAACCTATCGAGGTTCGGGGTGATGCTTCAGACCCGGTCTACGGCGGCTATACCTGCATCAAAGGCCGCCAACTGCCAGAACAACATACAACCCCGAAGGGCGTACGCGAAACGCTTAAGAAACAGGCAAACGGTGATTTTGCGCCCATCTCTGTTCATACGGCGATGGATGAAATCGCCGAAAAGATTCAGCAGCTTATTGCGGAACATGGTCCCCGAAGCGTTGCGACCTATGTTGGATCTTTCGGCTATCAAAACTCTGCGGCGATCCACGTCGCGAAAGCTTGGCATCAGAGTGTTGGCTCGCCAAGTTATTACACTTCGGTCACTATCGATCAGCCCAGTCGAAAAATCGCGCAATCACAATTTGGCACTTGGTCAGGTGGCACACATGCTTTTACCGGTGCTGATGTCTGCATGATGATCGGAAACAACCCTGTGGTATCGATGTATACCCAATTTGGGGGCCCACCGCCATTTAGCCCCTACGCCAGAATCCGTGACGAAATGAAGCGAGGCATGAAGGTCATTGTGGCAGACCCGCGTCAAAGTGAGGTCGCAAACAGAGCGACTTTGCACCTACAAGTTACACCCGCCGAAGACCCGACTTTACTCTCTGCGATGATCCGCTATATCGTGACAGAAAACCTGCATGATGCGGCCTTCTGCGCGGAGCACGTCGACAACTTTGCGGCATTATCAGACCTCGTTGAACCGTTCACGCCGGACTACGCTGCAAAGCGATGCGGGGTTCCAGCGGAGGATATCATTCAAGCAGCGCAGATTTTTGGCGAAGCGAAACGAGGCGTCGCAGTCAGCGGCACTGGGCCCAACATGTCACCGCGATCAATCCTTACGATGCATCTGATCGGCGTTCTAAATACCCTCTGTGGGCGAGTCAATCGGGTCGGTGAGCGCGTAGCAAACCCGGGGGTTTTACAGCCTGCGCGTCCACGTTACGCCGAAGTTATTGGTCCAGAGCATGCCTACGGCAAAGGACCTTGGTCACGGGTTAGAGGATTGGGCGAAATTTTAGGCGAGATGCCGACCGCCACGTTAAGTGATGAGATCTTGCTTGAAGGCGAGGGTCAAATCAAAGCTCTGATCTGCCTGGGCGGCAACCCCGTTGTTGCTTTTCCAGATCAAGATAAAACAGTTCGCGCAATGCAGAAGCTCGAGCTATTAGTTTGTGTTGACTTGTACCGATCAGCCACAGCGAAATTAGCAGATTACATCATTGCACCAACGCTCAGCCTTGAGCGAGACGATGTGACCATGCTGACGGACACCTGGTATGACGAGCCTTACTGTCATTACACTCGAGCCGTTCTACCCAAAAACCCAGAAAGTCTTGAAGAGTGGGAACTCTATTGGGAACTCTCTCATCGGACGGGCGTTGCGCTGACGTTGCCGGGTGGCACACTTGACTCGGGCACGCGCCCTAGCAAATTTGATGTATTAGCGCTTCTCATGCCAGAGTCTCAAATTCCCCTAAAAACTATTGCCGAGATCGGACAGGGTCATATTTTTCAAGCGGTACAGGTCAAAGTTGAACCGCCCAGAGCAGGCCAAACCGATCGATTCCAATTGCTGCCAACGGATATCGCCGAGCAGTTGCAAACCGTTGCAGGCGAGACCTATTGGCAGCAACAAGGCAATGTCGATGAGGGCGTGACCTACTCGCACTTGTTAATCAGTCGGCGTCTAAAACACGTTTACAACTCCTCGGGCCAACAACTCGATGCCCTGAAGCAGAAAGGCACCACCAACCCCGCCTATATGCACCCGTCGGACTTGTCGGCCGCAGGCTTGATCAGCGGCCAGCTCATCGAGGTATCCTCCGCTGCTGGCGCACTCGTTGGCGTCGTCGAAGCTGCCGCTGATATCAAACCAGGCGTCATTTCCATGGCCCATGCTTGGGGGGATTTACCCGACAATGGCGGTGAAGTTAGAACCCAAGGTTCGAGTACCAATCGACTCGTCGATGACGATCGAACCTTTGACTCAATTACCGGGATGCCGCGCATGAGCGCTATTCCTGTCAATATTCGTTTAGTGCAGGAGGCAGTTGCCTGATATGACCAGTTTTGCAAGATCCATCGCCGCGGAGCGCCCGGAAGAAATCGCGCTCAGAGACCCTCGACAAGCCTTAACCTGGCTCGATGTGGATAACGTGTTGAATCGTGCAGCCAATGCGATAAGAATCGCGGACACTGGCCCTGACCTGCGCATTGCCGTGTTTGCCGAAAATGGCGTTGAAACGGCGCTTGCCAATCTTGGCGGACTCATTGGCGGTGCGTCGGTTGTACCCATTAACTTTCACCTGACGGCGGAAGAGGTTGCCTATATCTTGTCAGATTCTGGCGCCAAACTGGTTTTTATAGGCCCCGAAACGGCTGAGCGAGGCCTAGAAGCTGCAGCCCTTGCGGGCATAGACCAAGTCGTAGGCTGGCGATGTGAGATTGCAGGTCTTCAAAGTTGGGACGAATGGCTCGCCGCAAGCTCGCCGGAGGAGCCCGATACCAGCATTCCGCCAAGACCCAATCTGCTCTACACATCGGGCACCACCGGTCGCCCAAAAGGGACTCACTTGCCGCCCACCATGTTTGCTGGCGGTGACACTGTTGAGGCGCATCTTCAAAACTTAAAGCTGAATCCCTTGGCCGCACTCGGACCGCACTTGGTGGTTGGACCGATGTACCACACTGGGCCGCTCAGCGGCGCGCGGTTACTTGCGGCAGGCGCCCCATCCGTCATTCTGACCAAGTTTGATCCAGAAAACACGCTCAAAACGATTGACGAATATAAAACGGCCTCGACGATCATGGTGCCAACACATTTTGTCAGACTACTCGCGCTCGATGAGGCAACCAAGGCGAAATACGATACGTCAAGCATGGTTCAAGTTAGCCATACTGGCGCTAAGTGCCCGGTTGATATCAAACGCGCCATGATTGAATGGTGGGGGCCCCTCTTTATCGATGCTTATGGCGCCAGCGAGGTCGGAACCACTTGTATGATCACATCAGCAGAGTGGCTCGAGCATCCCGGTTCTGTTGGTCGGAGCGTGCCTCCGTTCACGGCGCAAGTTCTTGATGATGACGGCAATCCGCTGCCGGCCAACACCGAAGGCAAACTCTATTTTAAGGATGCCACAGGCCGTGGCGTGGTCTACCACAATGATCCAGAGAAATCCGCAGCTGCCCATATCGCGCCAGGCATTTTCACCCTTGGCGAAATCGCTTACATGGACGCAGACGGGTATGTCTACATCACCGACCGCTTTAGCGACATGATTGTGTCCGGCGGCGTTAACATCTACCCCGCTGAAGCAGAGCAAGTACTGATTGATCACCCTCAGATATTAGACGTCGCCTGTATCGGTATCCCGCATCCTGTCATGGGCGAGGAGCTTAAAGCCATGGTGATTCTTAAAGAAGATACCCAGAATGCACAAGCCGATGAGGTCATTGCCTTCTGCCGAGATCGCTTGTCACATTACAAATGTCCTAGAACTGTCGACTTTGTTGAAGACCTAGGCCGAAACACCATGGGTAAAATCAATAAGCGAAAACTACGCGAGCCCTTCTGGGCGGCCCAGCAAAGTTGAGCGCGCAACACCTCTTATTTATTCGGCATGGAGAGACGGTCGCCAATGAACAGCAATTAGCGTATGGCGTCACCGAATCACCTCTGAACGAAAAAGGCATCGCGCAAGCTCGAGCAGTGGGTCAATGCCTTGAATCCTGGCCGACGCCCTATCATCGAATCCTATCAAGTCCTCTTGAGCGGGCCCGTCACACAGCCGAGCTTGTCAACCTTCCACTGAATCTAGACATTGAAATTGATCCAGGACTCATCGAATGTAATCTTGGCGATTGGGAAGGTATTACTTATCAGCAAATGCATGACTTCGGTTATGCCATGCACTCCATTAAAGATGATACGTTTGAAGGCCATGGTGGGGAAAGTCCCAACGCAGTTTTTAACCGCGTCGCCGCGACACTCACTCAGGCCTGCGCTCGATACCCAAGCCAAAACCTGATTATCGTCAGTCACGGTAGTGCGATTGCCCATGGTCTTGCTGCAATCCTGCAGACTCGACCAAAATTTGGGTACCAGTACTTAATGCACAATGGCGCTATCACAGAGGTTGTATTGAGCGAGGCACCTGAGATTCTGACCCTCAACAATTATGAACACTTGCCCGCGGCATTAAGGGCTGAAACTGGTAGACCGGACAATGCCCAACAAGCCTAATTTTCCAACGACCCTTTCAGAGCTAGACGCAAGCTGGCTGACTGACGCCCTTCAAGAAAGCCTCCCCGGCATTAACATCACGCACTTTGATGCCGAAACCATTGGGGTTGGATCCGGTTTTATGGGAGATTTAGCGAGACTGCAACTGCATCACAATCACCTTCCGGACACCGCGCCGAGCAGCATGGTGATCAAGTTTTCGAGCCATTTTGAGGCGACCCGACTGCTTGCTGGCCGAATGAACTACTATGGCCGAGAGCTCGGATTTTATAGCGACTGCGCTGGGCAGGCCGGGGTGTCGGTGCCTCAGATCTATTATCAACAAGCCCAAGCTGAAACCAATCACTTCGTCATGCTGATGCAAGACTTGTCGCCCGCTGTGCCAACCGATCAGATTGTTGGCAATACCCTAGCGGAGTCAGAACAGGTCATGCTCGCTTTTGCTGATCTGCACGCACAGTGGTGGAACAACCCAACCCTTGAACAACTGGCCTGGACTGCCCCGCTTACCCATGTTCAACCAATCGACGAGAGCCTCAGATTGCTCAACGAAAGTATCGATAGCGCCGCTAAGACCGGTCGCTTCGATGCCTACCCAAATCTCAAAAAACTACAACCGCTACTACCACCACTCTTTAAAATGGCGCCGCCGCCCCCTGAACCGTTTACGCTCGTTCACGGCGATCTGCGATCAGACAACATTTTTTTTATACCTGACTCAGACGTAGCTTGCTCAAAGCCGATTATTATCGACTGGCAGACAGCCGGAATTGGCCAGCCTATGACGGACATCGCACGCTGGTTGACCCAAAGCATCTCGATTGAGCAGCGTCAAAACCACGAGCATGACCTGTTGAAGCGCTACCACGACCGTTTGGTTGCAAATGGTGTTAAAAACTATAGCTATAAAAAGATGCTGCAAGAATATGAGATCAATCTCGTGATCACTCTCCTGATGTTTTCAATGAGTATGGATGAAATTGATCAGTCTTCCGAGCGGGCAGCAAAGCTATTTCACGCGATGTACAGCCGACTTGACGCAGCGCTGGCGGATTGGCCTGTTGAAAAAACCCTAAAATTACTGCCAATGCTCATCCCTTTCATGAAGATCAGCGTCTGGTTTAAAACCCACTTTAAGAGCAGCGCAGCATGACCCTACAACCACTCAACACGATTAACCCCCTAGCCCCTGACGTCC
>JAQWWC010000289.1 GCA_029249645.1 Pseudomonadales bacterium | reverse complement strand
GGCTTCCCTCTGGCGTTGCACGGTCACATCAAACAGCATCAAAACCCGAGTATTCTTGCCGCCAAGGGAGAGCATAGACGGTTGCGTTACAATCGTAATCATCTCTCCGTCAGGTTTCACGATTTCGTATTCTCGCTCAGCCAGTTCGGGCTCACTACCCGTCTTTAGTGTATTGGCCGCACTCGCCTGCGTCATAAACATTGACACGGGCCGGTCTTTTAAATCGAGGAGGCTGCGGCCTAATAATTGTTCCGCCGCCGGATTTACACTTAAGATTACTTGGCGACGAACAACAACTGCGGCAACTTTGCTAGATTGAAACCATTTCCAAAAACTGTCGTCGCCCAGTTCCCCCGAAGACGCCGGCGTTGTGGGTGATGCTGTCTGCTGCGTCGGCGTTTGTTCTAAAACCTGGGCGATTTTCTGATCAATCCGACGGCTCATTCTGTAGAGCACAAGTAACAGCGCAATGACGCAAACCACTAGGACCCATTGAGCATCCATCAAAGCACCTCTCATCGAAATCAGTTAAGTTCGGTCCATCTCCGGCTCCTCACACCAACCAAACAGTCCCTTGTATTGAGCCCATCAAGCCCGCTGCAAAGCAGGCACTCATTCGCTGTCAGGCAACATGCTTTGAACCATCAAAGCAGCAGAGCGCTACCCCCGGTGATCGAGCTTACAACCCTGCGCCGAGTGACGCGCAATCATGCCCGCTCTAACGCCATAGCCGGTTCAAAGCCGCAATAATGGATTTAAAGGCTGCCGTGGTTGTATTGGGGCTAATCCCAACACCGAAGCATTTATTTTCTTTTGAATCCGCGATCTTAATGATACTGATCGCCTTCGCTTGACTGCCCTCATTAAGCGCATATTCTTGATAGTCCACAACATTGATGGACTCGTTGAGTGTTGAGGTCAACGCGTTTACAAAAGCATCAATTGGCCCAGTGCCTTCGCCTTCAATTTTAATTTCGTTCTCGGCAACCTGAACGCGAGCCACGCAATGCTCACGCTCTCCGCCAACGGATCGAACCTCATAGTCGATTAATTGATAGGGCCCCGTCACCTCGACCAACTCGCGTACAAAAGAATCCCAAATCCGAGCAGGCTTCAGTTCGCCACCATCGGCCTCAGACTCTTTCTGGACCAGCGGACTGAGCTCAAGCAATAGCTCTCGCGGCAGGTGGACATCGAAGTAGTTCTCCAAAATAAAGGCAACACCGCCCTTCCCTGACTGGCTATTGACCCGAACCGTTTCACGATAAGAGCCACCAACATCTGCCGGATCGATGGGCAGATAAGGCACTTCCCAGGCTCCATCTGAGCCCGACTCGACATGATTCATCCCCTTTCGGATTGCATCCTGATGCGAGCCCGAAAATGCCGTAAACACCAACTCGCCGGCATAGGGTTGGCGAACATGGACCGGAATCTTGGTACAGGCTTCAGAAACTGCAACGATTCGTGCCATGTCCGTCAAATACAATTCGGGATCAACGCCCTGTGAGAAGAGATTCATAGCCATCGTGATAATGTCGCAATTGCCGGTTCGCTCGCCATTGCCAAACAAAGTCCCTTCGATTCGGTCGGCGCCAGCCATTAATCCGAGCTCCGAGGCCGCAACACCAGTCCCCCGATCATTATGGGTGTGCAAGCTAATCACCGCAGCATCGCGATTCGGCAAGGCGCGTATGAAATACTCGAGTTGATCCGCATAAATATTGGGCGTCGCCATTTCAACGGTGGCTGGTAGATTCAAAATTATCTTTTTATCCGGCGTTGGACCCCAGACTTCCATAACGGCCGTGCAAATCTCAACCGCAAAATCCATTTCGGTAGCGGTATAACTTTCCGGAGAGTACTCAAGCACCACATCGGTTCCCGCATCCACAAGAGCCTGCGTGTACCGTTTGACCATCTCGGTCGCGCGGGTCGCAAGACCAATAATTTCGGATTGACTCATGCCAAAGACAACCCGTCTTTGGAGGGTTGAGGTTGAATTGTATAAATGGAAGATCACCCGCTTGGCGCCGGCGACAGCCTCGATGGTGCGCGTGATCAAGTCTTCTCTTGCCTGACACAAAACCTGAATAGTCACATCTTCAGGAATCAATCCCTCATCAATAATTTTCCGAACAAAATCAAAATCAGTTTGAGACGCCGCCGGAAAACCAACTTCGATCTCCTTAAAGCCAATCCCCAAAAGCAAATCATACATCGATTGTTTTTCACTCGGGGTCATAGGCTCAATCAACGCCTGATTGCCGTCACGCAGATCTACGCTACACCATCTCGGAGCCCGTTCAATAACCTGATCAGGCCAGGTTCGATCTTTGAGCGCAATGGCCTTAAAAGGCTTGTATTTTTGATAGGGCATGACCTTCTGGTCCGCCAATTTTGACAATTGATTGGTGTTAGAACTCATAGTGTTTGATCTCGATCTATTGGTATTGGTCGGCTGATGCAGCCGATAGATTTCAAACGATGTAGGAATTGGTACTGGCCGCCTACAACGGCGGTCGTAGCAGACCTAGTAAACCGCATAGCAGAAGGGGCGCAAGATCGCGCAGCAGGTTTTCGTTGATGGAGCGCTTTTGCATCATCGTGCCAAGTAAACCTAGGAAGAAGGTAGAAACAATGTATCAATATAACCCCGAGCGACCATGATGCCAAGCCTTACCGCTATTTTACACGGCGATCAAACCCTGCTTGTATCGTCGAGAATTATCCACATAATGCTGGGCGCTCAGCTTTAAGCCCTGCATCTGCTCCGGCGTTAAGGTCCGAACAATTTTACCGGGCGAGCCCATGACCAACGACCCATCCGGAATATCTTTGCCCTCTGGAATCAGCGTATTCGCCCCGATCAGACAATTTTTCCCGATTTTGGCACCATTTAACACCACCGCATTAATTCCGATCAGCGACTCATCACCGATGGTACAGCCATGGAGCATTACCTTATGGCCAATAGTGACCCGTTTGCCAATCGTTAAGGGCATCCCAGGGTCCACATGCAACACAGAGCCGTCTTGTATATTCGAATCTTCACCTACGTGAATGGCGGCATTCTCAGCCCTTAATACCGCGTTAAACCAAACGCTTACCCCCGCCGCCAAAACGACTTGTCCAACCACGGTGGCGCTGTCGGCAACCCAAGTGTCAGCATGAATTTCGGGACTCAAATCATCCAGTTTATAAATCATCAGTACTCCTTTTAATCATCGATGAAATCATCAAGTATTACGTGCTATCCATGGGCTTCAATGCAAGGGTTATAAAATCTAACAAGATCAGCGCCGTTAAACCCCAAATTCGGTACCCATCAAATTCATAAATCGGCGCCATTTGAACCACACCTTGACGTGCCAAGCGTTCAGTAGCAACTCTCACATCTTTTTCGAGCCAAGCAAGAGGCACCTCAAAAACGTCACTAACTTCATCTTGATTCGGCTGAAACAAAGCCGTTTCCGGCATCATCGAAACGAAGGGGGTGACCCAAAGACCATGCTTCGAGATGAGTCCAGGCAACTCGCCAATCAACTCAATCTGATCGCCTGCAATGCCTAATTCTTCAACGGTTTCCCGTCGTGCTGTCGCAGCAAGGTCCGCATCGTTTAAGTCCCGCTTGCCGCCCGGGAGCGCCACTTCCCCAGCGTGAGAAGACAACGCGCTCGCTCGAACTGTCAGAACAACGGTAGGCGTCAATCCTAACCGAATCAGGACCATAACAGCCGCATCGGCTCGATCGCGATACTGATCTGGGCGCGGGCTGAGGTGCAGCGCCCCGAGCCTTGATCGCAACAAAGTCATCATAGTGGCTTGCACCGCTGTGAAGCCGGAGCACAAACCTTTATCATTGGACCATGAAATATTGTAGCCAATGCGGCGGCACTGTCGCTCTGAAAACACCCGACGGTGATACGCGGCAACGCTTTGTCTGCGGCCATTGTGATGTCATCCATTATCAAAATCCTAGAATCATCGCGGGGTGCATCCCTGTGTATGGCGACCAAGTTCTTTTGTGCAGACGCGCGATCGAACCACGTTATGGGAAATGGACTCTGCCCGCCGGGTTTCTTGAAAACGGAGAGTCTATCTCACAGGGCGCCATGCGAGAAACTTTGGAAGAGGCCAACGCCCGAGTTGCGATCGATACGCTCTATACCGTTTTCAGCCTGCCGCATATTTCCCAGGTCTATGTTTTTTATAAAGCAAGCCTACTGGATCTTGATTTTTTCTCGGGCATCGAAAGTCTTGAGACCAAACTCTTCGCAGAGGCCGATATCCCGTGGTCTGAACTCTCCTTCGCGGCCATCACGCAAACGCTTGAGCATTTCTTTTCAGATCAACGTCAAGGCGTCTTCATCACTCGCGAAGCCACCATCGACCCACGACCAAACACGGCTTAGTGCAACCAAGTTGCCGCCGATTTAAACATCATCGCCCAAGGGCTCAAATCACCTAATCCTTGTGGCCGCCAAGACCATTGAGCACCGCGGAAGGATCTCTCTGGATGCGGCATCATGGCCGTAACTCGGCCATCCAAGGACGCCACCGCCGTTAATCCACCCGGCGAACCATTCGGATTCGCCGGATAGCGCTGAGTTGGTGCGCCATCATTACCAACAAATCGCATCACAATTTGTTGCTTAGCAGCGAGCTGAATCGCTGCTGCGTCCGACAGTTCGGCACGCCCCTCACCGTGCGAAACCACAATCGGTAAAAAGGCACCCTCCAGGGCTTTTAGCAACAAGCTGTTACTGGGCATTACTTCAACCATCGAAAACCGGGCTTCAAACTGCTCTGAGCGATTTCTGACAAAGCGAGGCCAATTCTCAGCGCCAGGAATAAGATCCGATAGTTGAGAAAACATTTGGCACCCGTTACAAACCCCTAACGCCAACGTATCAGGACGATGGAAAAAAGCCTCGAACTGATCAGCAATCCCCGCGTTCATCAAGATACTTTTGGCCCAGCCGGACCCAGCGCCTAAAACATCCCCATAGGAGAATCCGCCGCACGCTGCGATCACCTGAAAGCCGTCCAAAGATCGACGACGGCTAATCAGATCACTCATATGCACATCAACGGCGTCAAAGCCTGCGGCCGTAAACGCGGCTGCCATTTCAACTTGGCTGTTGACCCCCTGCTCGCGCAATATCGCTACCTTCGGTTTTACGCCTAAGTTGACCATCGGCGCTAACAAAGCCTCCGTCACGCCTGCTGGCAAACTCACGTTCAACCCAGGGTCGGCATCATCTGCAAGCGCTGAGTACGCCTCCTCAACACACCCAGGATGATCGCGAAGCCCCTGCAATTGATAGCTAACCGTCGACCACAACTGGGCAAGCGCGCCCCGCGCAAAGGACGCGACCTGTCGAGAATCTTGAAAAATCTGAACCTGCTGATCCGATTGCGGCGCGCCCAAGTCGAACCACCGCAAGCCTCGAGCATGCAGGTTTTCCGACCACAGATTAAGACTCCCAGACTCAATCTGCAGCACAACTCCCACCTCTTCGTTGAAAAGGAACGGTAATAACGACTCGTCCTTTGGCACCTCGAGGGTTAATCCACAATGTCCTGCAAACGCCATCTCAACTAACGTCGTGAACAACCCACCATCGGAGCGATCGTGTGAGGCGAGGATCGTAGCGCGCAGCGCTGGATTTTGAAGGACCTCCCACAACGCTTTGAGGCTTGTAAAGTCTTGCGCATCCGGCACATCGGCATCCATGCACGAAAAACATTGTTGAATAATCGCGCCGCCAAGCCGCCGATGCCCCCCTGGCAATTCTAAAAGGATCAAACGGCTAGGCCGTTTTGAGAGCTCAGGCGTTAAGGTCTGAGCAATGTCTAGAACCGGTGCAAATGCGGAAATAATTAAAGACACAGGTGACGTGACCTGTTTGTCCTCACCGTTTTGGCGCCATTTTGTCTGCATCGACATCGAATCTTTCCCCACTGGAATGCAGATACCCAGCGCAGGACACATTTGCATCCCAACCGCCTCAACGGTCTCATAAAGGCTCACGTCCTCGCCAGCATGACCACTGGCGGCCATCCAGTTAGCCGACAGCTTCACTTGACTCAAAGCACCAATATTCGCTGCCGTCAAATTGGTTAGGGCCTCCGCCACAGCCATCCGGCCCGATGCCGGCCCATTAAACACAGCAAGCGGGGTTCGCTCCCCGAGCGCCATGGCTTCGCCCACGCAATCTTTGAAGCCCGCAGCCGTGACCGCCACATCCGAAACGGGGACTTGCCACGGCCCCACCATCTGATCCCGGGCCACTAACCCCCCAACACTGCGGTCTCCAATGGTAATTAAAAAGCTTTTGCTGCCGACACTGGGGTGAGTCAACACCCGCTCAACCGCCTCATCGAGCGTCGCGGTTAGTGGCATCTTTGGCGCTTCTCGATTTGTCTTTGTTGCCCGTTTATGCAACTTTGGCGGCTTGCCAAACAACACAGACATCGGCAAATCAACCGGTTGATCTTCAAACAACGGATCCTTAACGGTCAGATGCGGTGCCTGGACAGCTCGCCCGACAACTGCAACTGGACAGCGTTCCCGCTCGCACAAGAACAGGAAGTGTTCAAGCTGATCGGGACCGATCGCCAGCACATACCGCTCCTGTGCCTCGTTGCACCAGAGTTCCAATGGTGACAGCTTCGACTCGGCACTCGGAATCGCCCGCAAATCGAAGGCGCCGCCACAACCCCCATCTTTAACCAGCTCGGGCAAAGCGTTCGACAAGCCTCCCGCGCCCACATCATGAATAAATCGAATGGGATTGTTAGACCCGAGCTGCCAGCAACGATCAATCACCTCCTGACAGCGGTGCTCGATTTCGGGATTACCGCGCTGAACACTCGCGAAATCCAGATCCGCGTCACCCGTGCCCGTTGCAATCGATGAGGCCGCACCACCACCTAGACCAATCAACATCGCTGGACCACCCAAAACCACCAACGCGTCTCCAGGCTCAATGGCGCCCTTATCCACATGATCCGGTCGAATATTACCCATACCCCCCGCAATCATAATCGGCTTATGGTAACCCCAACGCTCGCCCGCCAGCGTCATTTCAAATGATCGAAAATACCCTGCCAGGTTGGGTCGCCCAAACTCGTTATTAAACGCTGCACCCCCAATCGGGCCCTCCAGCATAATGGCTAAGGGCGACGCTATTCGGGCAGGTAAGCCAAAGTCTGTCTCCCAGGGCGCGGGGGCGTTGGGGATTTTCAGATTAGAAACCGTAAACCCAATCAAGCCAGCCTTGGGTTTTGAACCGCGGCCGACAGCCCCTTCGTCCCGAATTTCCCCGCCTGCCCCTGTGGCGGCGCCGGGGAACGGTGCAATGGCTGTTGGATGGTTGTGGGTTTCAACCTTCATTAAAATTGGTGTTTGCTCAGCCCGATATCCAAAAACGCCGGTTTCAGGGTCTGGATAAAATCGATCGGAAACGGATCCTTCAATCACCGAAGCATTGTCGCTATAAGCGCTTAATACCCCGCGGCCTGCCGTTTCATCATAGGTATTCTGGATCATGTCCATCAGACTGTGAGCGCGCACCTCGCCATCTACAGTCCAATCGGCTTTAAAGATTTTATGCCGGCAGTGTTCAGAGTTTGCCTGAGCAAACATCATTAATTCAACGTCGGTTGGATTTCGGTCTAGATTTTCAAACGCAGCTTTCAGATAGTCAATTTCATCCTCAGCCAACGCCAACCCTAAGTCCACATTGGCGCGCTCAATGGCGCCGACACCGGTTTCCAAAAGGGCAATAGCCTTACCAGGCTGCGGCGGTAATCGCTCAAACAATTGCTGAGCTGCTGAACGCTCGGTTAAGACTGATTCCGTCATAGGATCAAAGAGCAGAGCTGCCAGGGTTTCCTGATCCGCCCTGGACACCGCCGCAGCGCCTTCGATCGAAAACGCATATCGGATCCCGCGTTCTAAGTGCTGCACCGCTGTGAGCCCACAAATGTTCGCAATTTCAGTCGCCTTTGAGCGCCAGGGTGACAAGGTTCCGAGCCGAGGCACAACAAATAACTCAAATCTGGTTAAGCGCGGGTTTGGCTCGACGCCTGCATCCAATAGAGCATTCAGCTGCTCCTGCATCTCGCTCGTCAGATTGCTTGAGGTCTCCAAAAAGTATTCATACTGGGTCTCTTCTAGAACGAACGATAACCCCGACGTTTGGATTTTTGCCTGGAGCTTTTCTGTTCGAAATGCTGAAAGCGCCTTTTGACCAGGTATGTAAAGCATGCTGTCGCCATTTGGAATAAAACCTTATTATAGCCGTGCTTTGCCCACGGTCACATGACTTGCTGCAATCGACCGCTCAAAAAGGGGATAAATTATGACCCAGACCCTCATCCTCCCTGAAACACAGGATCGTGCCACATGCTATCAAGCGCTTGTCCCTCAAATCGAAGTCCTGATTCAAGGTGAAGATGATCTGATTGCGAGTCTTGCCAATACCGCCGCGGGCCTCTTTCAAGGCCTAAACGTGCTTTGGGCTGGTTTCTATCTGGTTAAACACGACGAGCTGGTGCTGGGTCCGTTTCAAGGCCCTATCGCTTGCACCCGAATCAAGCAGGGCCAAGGCGTTTGCGGGCAAAGTTGGGCACAACGCAAAACCATCATTGTTGACAACGTTGATGACTTTCCGGGGCACATCGCCTGCTCAAGCGCCTCGAAGTCGGAGATCGTGGTCCCGATCATTGTGCAGAATCGAGTCGTTGGTGTGCTGGATATTGACAGCATTCATTTCAAAAATTTTAGTGACATTGACCGGGTAGCGCTGGAGGAGCTCAACCGCATCTTGTCGAAAAAGTTTTAAGCCCCCGGCGTGGCTAGTCGTTTAGCCTTAAAAAAAGCCCTAAGCCGCGACGAACTCGCCTCCGCTAAGATACCCCCTCGCGTTACGACCTGATGATTCAAGTACGTTGATTCAAAAAAACGCTGTTGCGAGCAGACCGCCCCCGCCCTCGGCTCACTGGCGCCAAATACAAGTGTTTGTAGGCGCGCATGAACCATCGCACCGGCGCACATTGCACAAGGTTCTAAGGTGACATAGAGGGTAGCCGGCACGACGCGATAGTTTTTGAGCTTTTGAGCGGCCTGCCGAAGCGCGACTACCTCAGCATGCGCCGTTGGATCTTGATCGAGGATCATTCGATTATGGCCACGACCAATGATGACCCCGTTTGAAACCACCACCGCCCCGACTGGGACTTCCCCTAGGCTTTCAGCCAAGGCAGCCTGTTCGAGCGCGAGCATCATGAAACCTTCATCTCGAACCAAGTCACTGACCCGGGTCGCGCCTGCTTCGTTGTCGACTTTTTTAATCAAGACAATCCAACCCCAAACAGCACCCCGTGGAATGTAAATACACAAAAGGTTAACCCACTGGCTAATCCGAATGTCAGACCATCAAAGATCCAACGGGGCGTGGGCCTGGGTTTGTCTTTTTTTCTCACAGATGCGGTCAAGGCGGAGGTGACCACCAAAATAAAAAAACAACCAAACATCAGCCAAGCATGCTGGTCCGGATTAACGGCCAAGTGCGTCAGCGCCCAAAGACTAACCCCAAGGGTCATCGGGTGCTGGACACGATACCGCGTCCATCCAGGAACATTTGCAGCAATTAGGAAGAAAAAGGCAGCAAACATTAGCCAAGGACTCAGCACCACCGCCCAAGGTATAACGGGCGCCGCGATCGGGCGACTTGAATCATATCCCGCAACGATCAAGCCAAGCCCGAGTAGGCTCATTAAACTAAAAAGTGCCATGTATTGCGCCGCCGGTAGGACGGCCTGAATGCGCTGCCTGACGGGCTGAATCAACATCAACCCGTGAGGACCAAAAAAAAAGCATAACCCTAAATAGAACATATCGACCTCTTGGTGTCAGGATCCTCCTTTAAGCGAGGCTTCCTAGATTCTAATGTTGTCCCCTAGACTCATTTTGTTCTAGGTTTTTTTAAGCGAACGCAAATCAGGCATACCTTTATTGCTTGAGCGTTAATTTACCGAACCTACAGGGTGGCCCAATAATTACCGGCTCAATGCGCCGCGACTCGTAAGCTTTGCCCGAGCGCCCCTATTTTTGCCCGTTACCAGATGGTTTGCAGGGCTTGGAGCGGTCCAACGCCTATCTTTTAGCTCGGCACAGGCCGAACACTAGGTTAGCGCCGAGAAATCAAGCTCAACATCACCCCGCCAAATAAACTGTAATCCCTGACCCTGGGCGCGGGCTCCTGATCGAGCCTGAAAATGTGCGCGCGTTGCCTGAACTAAAACCGCATCAGTCGGGCCTACCAGCCAACCCTTAACCCGTTCAATTTCGAGGTGGTCTGCAATAAACGCTTGCAGCAAGCCCGCGGTAACGTCTGGCCGTGGAAAAATGACGCGATGTTGAAATAACGGCGCCTTAATGCCCGCCTCAAGGCGTCCACTTTGATCAAAGAGATACTCGGGCGCCAGAGCCGCAGGCAGCGCACCAGATGAAGGTAGTTGACCAATATTGCTTGATATCGATGCCAGAGATGGATGCACCCCCTCAGCTCGTTTGGTTTGGAGCACCCAGTCTGCCGCCGCGATCTGCTCTTTGATCAAGGGCGACAAATAAGCATCCGACAGCAATCTAGGCGCATCAAGCCCATCGACTAAAGTGACCACTTTTGCCAGAGCGTAGCCCTCTGCCTGACTCGTCAAGCTCGCAAGACGGCTGGCCTTAGCAACCCCACTGGCCTCGAACACTAACGCACTAAAATCATCCTGCCGCAACCTCGCCAGCTGAGCGGCCAGATCTGCACTGATCTGGCAACAGGCACAACCGTTGGTTAGAGCAATGGTTGTGCCTTGCTGGCCAGCAATCAAGGCCTGATCCACCGCGAGCGCACCCAAGTCATTCACAATGACTGCAAACGGCGCCACCGCGTCGGCAAGCATCCGATTGATCAAGGTGGTTTTCCCCGCCCCAAGATAACCGGCAATCACCGTTAGCGGACGGTCTTCGTGGCGAACATTGGAGGATTT
This sequence comes from Pseudomonadales bacterium, assembly GCA_029249645.1. Taxonomy (GTDB): domain Bacteria; phylum Pseudomonadota; class Gammaproteobacteria; order Pseudomonadales; family Azotimanducaceae; genus UBA9926. Next base: position 29,253 of record JAQWWC010000289.1, on the reverse strand, counting down.
AAGCCGTTTCAATGGGGGCAACTAATCCTTCGAATACGGTTGCAACAACCCGAATATCTTTTATCCGCAATGGATCGACCGTTAAGGGGCTGTCGGACAAGACGGTTAGATCGGCGCGTTTACCGGCTCTCAGGCTTCCTGTGAAAGACTCAATGCCGAGAATTTTGGCCGCATTGAGCGTCACCGCCGCCAGCGCTTGATTGGGGGTGAGGCACTCTGCCGGCCCCATCTGCTCACCTTGAGCGTTGATACGGTTCACCGCGACCCACATATTGAGCAAAGGCTGAGCCGGGGCCATCGTAAAATCTGAATGTAGCGCCGTCGTAATGCCGGCATCGAAACAAGTTTTTAAGCGCCCCATCGTCGAGGCCCGTTCGTACCCCACAGACAGTTCCGCATAACGTCCTGACAACTCGTGTAAATAATAAATATTCGCCGAGACCGATGCACCCAGCGCTTTAGCACGCTCGATTTGCTCCGGCGTCGCATACCCCATGTGCTCCAGTGTAAAGCCATGCAACAGCCTTGGGTGCTCGGCTTGTGCCTTGGCTAGGCCTTCTAGGGCAACTTCAACCCCCATATCACCGGTCACATGGACATGGATTTGATAACCCGCCCGCCAGAAATTTAGAATATGCTCGTGTAGCACCTCGGGCGCCGTGAGCCACTCACCCACATGCCCATCTAGATACCCCGGCGGCAATAGCTGTGCGAGCTGAGAAAAGAACGCCCCATCAGAAAACAATTTCACCCGGGCTCGAAAATTCAATCGATGACTACTATTCGCGGACAAGTCCGTCAGCACCGCTTGGGTTTCCTCAAAACTGCGATTATGGGTCACCACGGCGCCATGCGGAACTTGCTCAATTCGAAAGGGCGTGTCAGCGCGCTCAAAAATCTTAGCCGTTGTGACCAACTCACGCTCAAAGTCGAACAAGCCAACGGCCATGTCGCCAATGGTTGTGTGGCCACCCGCGTGCACCACTTGCTTTAATCGCTCAAGACCCAGCGTGAATCGAGTGTCTGAAAGGATATAGGGATTTAATTTTTGGATCGCAAACGCCAAGCCATTTTCGAAAAAACGACCCGTCTCAAAATCGATCTGCGCTCGACCCGAGATCGACGCCTCGGTGATGCCAAGCAGCGCCATACACGCAGAATTCATGTGCAGCTCATGGAAAGAACGGTTCCACGCAACGATCGGTCTGTCGGCATCAATCGCGTTCAAGCGATCTCGGTGCATTGTTCCGTGCCAGAGATCATGATGTCCCCAGAAGATCAGAATCTCGTCGTCGACTGTTGCACTAATGCGCTGCATTTCTTGGTCAAAAGCGCGCGGCGTGAGCGATGCCGGGACCTCGCACCAAGGCAGCGTCCAAGGCATAGCTGTTATAAAGTGCATCGGGAGAATCACCGCAGCCATTGCAGGGTGCAAATGTGGGTCAATAAACCCTGGCACAATCACGCAGTCTTGAAAGGTCTCAATGATCTGATGATCCTCTCTTATAAGCCAAGGCGAAAGGCTCTCAAGGCTCCCCACTTCAAGAATCTCGCCATTACGAATCGCAATCGCCGTTGCTTCTGGCAAAGAAGGATTCATCGTGATGATATTTTTAGCGACATAGACCTCGATCATTATGACTCCTTGGTTCTCCTCTCCACGCTTTCACACAGTATCACTCGCGAACCGATGCGACACATCGATTAACCGATCACCTCACAAACACCTAAAGTGACGCATCCATATAAAAGTGCTGGCGCCAGGCTACCACTTACCGTTCTCTGTCAAGAACCTTGCCACTCGGGTGGGCCCGATCGGGCTGCCTTAGCCTTCTCAATTCGCTGCCCACCAAATTCGCTGCCCACCAAAGAGGACGGCGCTGAAATTTTCTTGGCGAAGTCCCGCAAAAAGTTCTCGACAAGGTCCTCGACAAAGTCCTCGTGCAGACGCCCTTAATTAATCCGCTGCCACAAGCTCCGCCAAGTGTTCTATCACTGCCGCGCCGAGCGCGACTTCTTCCTCGGGGCGCTCAGCGCAGACCTTAAGATTGAACATTTTGCACCCCGCCCGGGCATAGGGCGCTAATTGCGCCGCAACCTCAAAAGGCGTCCCAACGGGTGTATAGCGTTCAAACTGTTCGAAAGGAATTTTATAAAACGCTTCCATACCAGATTTCGCTGCGGCCTTCGCCGTTTCAGCACTGTCCCAATCTACCCCGACCCAAGGCTGGTAGCCGTGACACCAATCCACGTCACCTCGCCCTATTGAGATGGCTTCCGCCTCGATCATTGCAACCGCTTGGGCATAGCGTTTGACCGAGCACCAAACCCCAATCCAGCCATCGCCAAACCGCGCAGTTCGTTTGAGCGCCGCGTCGGATCGCCCGCCCACCAGTGTTGGAATAGCAATTGAGGGTGTCGGCCGAATGACCGCATTGTCGATCTCGAACGCTTGACCAGAAAAAGATACGGTCTCACCTCGCAGCAGCCCTTGAATGATCGTCAAGGATTCATTGGCCCGAACACCCCGCTGCCTAGGATTAACCCCACACACCGCGAGCTCGTGCGGATCTTCACCGCCAATACCAACCCCAAACGTAAATCGCCCAGGTGCAACTCTCGCCATAGACGCCAACTGTCTGGCCACCGGCAACGGATGTCGTAAGGGCAATAAATAAATGCTAATCATGACACCCAAGTTTGGGTGCAGTTGAGCAAGCGCTGCGGCCTCAACAAACCCGTCAGCCCCCGCACCATTCCGAAAAGAAACGTGATCAGCTAAGAATACCTGTGTGAAACCCCCAAGTTCGATCTGGTTCAGCAACGCCTGTCGTTCAGACCAATCTAACGACCACAATTGACTGGGCGTCGCCAGTCCAAATTTCAAGTCCATATCTCATTACCTTGTCATAGCGTCACAACGAGTTGCGTCAGAGGCCCAAGGCCTCTTCATCCAGCTCCAACATCACCCGACCCGCCAGTTCCATAACCGGCTCGCCCACCATCATATGCTGGGAGGCGACGTGCACATCTCTAAAATGTTGTTGAAGGCAGGAGTCTTCATAAACAGAGGTCCCCCCCATCACGGTATACATCTTGTCGATCACATTAATCGAGGTATTTACCAAGTGGACAGTTGCGGTTCGAAGGCCGCGACGATCGGTCAAGCTCGCAGGCCCAAGTTGGGCCTGATTCCAGGCTTGCGCGATGCGCTGGTAGAACAAACTCTTTGCAGCGCTCAAGGCCGTTTCTGATGCCGCGAGTTCAATGTGTAAAGACGGGCGCAGTGATAAGGGCCGACGACTACCCTGGGGCGTCTTTTGCTTGGATACCTTGATGACTTCCTGCAAACAGGCTGTGGCCATCCCCAGACAAATTGCGCCAATGGGGCAGCCAAGCAGCGCAAATTTGGGAAACTGATAGATCGGCCTTGAGGCATGCGGCGTATCTTCGACATTCCCGGACAATCGGGTCGCCGGCACCCAGACATTCTCAGCAATGTAATCGCTCGAACCCGAACCCCGCAGGCCAGATACGTGCCAGTTATCTTGGATCTCAATTTCACCGGGCTTAAAAAATACGCGAGTTAAAGGCGAGTCGCTCCTGACCCGTTCCCCATCGGCATTCACCTCATGAACACCGCCCGAGATCCACGCCGCATTACGGCACCCTGAACCCCAGCGCCAATGACCATTGACGCGATAGCCCGAAACGCCATTTCGACTTTCAAAACAGACCGTGCCACTATCGGCAAAGACCCCACTGGTAATAACGTTGGGATCTTTCAACATCTCTTCAAGCTGCGTCTGAGGCAGCGCGCCGAATAAGTATTGTGACGTCGCACCAATAAAAACGCACCATGCGGCCGAGCCATTCGCGTCGGCTAGCACTTCGCAAATTCGACAGAACGTTTCTGGCGACACCCCAAGTCCGCCCAAATCCTCTGGCACAACCAATCTATAAAAACCTTGGGCCGCCAATTGGTCCGCAAGATCCTGGGGAAGTTGACGGGCTTCATCAATCTCTCGACGGCGGCGGCCAAGCATACCCTGCAAGGTGCTCGCTGCCGCAATGAGTTCGGTCTCAGTTGACCGGGACACAGTATTCATCATCTTCTCCAATGGCCTTTTAGGCCCAGGTACGGGTTCGCCAAAGTGACTAGTCCCTCACTCTATCATTATTAAAAACGGCTTGGCATTCAAATCCTAGACAGAAGGCCCTGCGCCCGGTCGCGCACGCTGCACGGGACGAGCGAATGAAGTTAAGGTATCATAGGTTCGCGCGGCGCGGAGCTTGCAAGCGGTTAAACCGCCAAGACCGAATACAACTCGCACCCTATCTTTAAACTCAAGCCGCTAGGTCAACAACCTTGATCTGGTCTAATTGCAACGGATAAAGCACGATGATTAATAGCCAATATAGAAAGCCGTTACCCGGAACCACCTTAGACTACTTCGATACGGAAGCGGCGATTGAGGCCTTGGCGCCAGGCAGCTTTCGCAAACTGCCTTATACCTCAAAAGTGCTCGCCGAGAACCTCGTTAGGCGGTGTGATCCAAGCCTACTTGACGCCGCACTAATGCAGCTGATCGAGCGCAAGCGCGATCTTGATTTTCCTTGGTATCCAGCGCGGGTTGTCTGCCACGATATCCTAGGACAAACCGCTTTGGTTGACCTAGCTGGATTAAGGGATGCCATCGCAGCACGGGGTGGAGACCCAGCGCAAGTGAACCCGGTTGTGCCGACCCAATTAATCGTCGATCACTCGCTGGCCGTTGAACATGCTGGCTTTGACCCCGAGGCGTTTGAAAAAAATCGGGCTATCGAGGATCGACGCAACGATGATCGCTTTCATTTTATTGATTGGACCAAAACCGCTTTTGAGAATGTTGATGTGATTCCGCCGGGTAACGGCATCATGCACCAAATTAATTTAGAGAGAATGTCACCGGTCATCCACAATCAAGACGGTATTGCCTTTCCCGACACCCTCGTCGGAACCGACAGTCATACCCCTCATGTTGATGCGCTGGGCGTGATCGCCATTGGGGTCGGCGGACTAGAAGCAGAAAGCGTCATGCTCGGACGCGCGTCCTACATGCGCCTACCCGATATCATAGGCGTTGAACTTACCGGAACACGTCAACCCGGCATTACAGCCACCGACATTGTGTTGGCACTGACCGAGTTCCTGCGGGCAGAACGAGTCGTCTCATCCTATTTAGAGTTTTTTGGGGCAGGCGCTGCCGCATTAACCTTGGGCGACAGAGCAACGATTTCGAATATGACGCCAGAGTTTGGCGCAACCGCAGCCATGTTTTATATCGATGAAAAAACCATCGATTACCTAACCCTCACGGCTCGGGCACCAGAGCAAGTTCAGTTAGTTGAAACCTACGCGCGTCAAACCGGCTTGTGGGCGAGCGAGCTCCTTGAAGCCGAGTATGAGCGGGTTTTAACATTTGATCTGTCAACCGTCGGCCGCAACATGGCAGGCCCCTCGAATCCGCATCGTCGGGTTGCAACCAGCGAGCTTGCTACTGCTGGTATCACCGGCCCAAGCGAGCACGACCCAAGCCTGATGCCCGATGGCGCCGTAATCATTGCTGCTATTACGTCATGCACCAATACTTCAAACCCAAGAAATGTCATCAGTGCCGCGCTGCTCGCTAAAAAGGCAAACGCCTTGGGGTTAACGCGCAAACCCTGGGTAAAAACGTCTTTAGCCCCAGGCTCTAAAGCCGTCCAACTTTATCTTGAGGATGCCAACCTGTTGACCGAGTTAGAGCAACTGGGCTTTGGCATTGTCGGCTTTGCCTGCACGACCTGTAATGGCATGAGCGGCGCCCTTGATCCCGTTATCCAAAAAGAAGTGATCGAGCGCGATTTGTACGCAACGGCAGTCTTGTCAGGCAATCGCAACTTTGACGGCCGTATTCACCCTTACGCAAAACAAGCTTTCCTGGCATCACCGCCTTTGGTTGTGGCTTATGCGATTGCGGGCACGATTCGTTTTGATATCGAGCAGGACGTGCTCGGCCATGATCCATCCGGGAACCCAATCACACTAAAAGACATCTGGCCGAGCGATGAAGAAATTGATGCCATTGTTGCAACCAGCGTCAAGCCCGAACATTTCACCCAAGTCTATGACCCTATGTTTATCAAGATCAAAGACGTGACCGAAGTCACGCCACCCCTCTATGATTGGCGGCCGGAGAGCACTTATATTAGACGGCCGCCGTATTGGGAGGGCGCACTCGCTCGGCCCCGTACGCTGACAGCCCTACGCCCACTTGCCGTGCTGGGAGACAACATCACAACCGATCACCTGTCGCCCTCCAACGCGATCATGTTGGACAGCGCCGCCGGCGAATACCTTGATAAAATGGGTTTGCCTGAGGAAGACTTTAATTCCTATGCAACCCATCGCGGCGATCACTTAACAGCCCAGCGCGCAACCTTTGCCAATCCTAAACTCGTCAATGAGATGGCAAACGTTGATGGCGTTGTTCAACAAGGCTCGCTCACGCGCATTGAGCCTGAAGGCACCGTGACCCGCATGTGGGAAGCCATTGAAACCTACATGGCCCGCGCGCAGCCTTTGATCATCATCGCAGGCGCAGACTATGGACAGGGTTCCTCGCGGGATTGGGCGGCTAAGGGCGTTCGCCTTGCGGGCGTTGAAGTCATTATCGCCGAAGGCTTTGAACGTATTCATCGCACCAATCTCATTGGCATGGGCGTATTGCCACTCGAATTCATAGCGGGCACCCATCGAGAGACCTACGCCATCGACGGCTCCGAAACCTTTACGGTTAAGGGCACGCCAGACCCGGGGGCACCATTGACCGTGGTCATGACCCGAAAGAATGGCGAGACCTTGAGCATGCCCGTTACCTGCCGATTGGACACCGCGGAAGAGCTTTCGATTTACGAAGCTGGTGGTGTGCTCCAACGCTTTGCAGAGGATTTTCTGCAAGCCACTCGAGCCAGCACTGCCCTTTAATTGGCTTCAATTTAAGAGAGACCTGATGATGAGCCCAACCCAACAACTTAAGATTCCGGCCAGCTACATCCGCGGCGGCACCAGCAAAGGGGTTTTCTTTAGTCTCACGGATCTGCCCGATGCGGCGAAGGCGCCTGGCCCCTACCGAGATGCCTTGCTGCTGCGCGTGATTGGTAGTCCGGATCCCTATGGGAAGCAGACCGATGGCATGGGGGGCGCGACCTCAAGCACCAGCAAAACAGTGATCGTCTCAAAAAGTGCTGAACCGGACCACGATGTCGACTATCTTTTCGGCCAGGTATCGATCGACCAAGCTTTTGTCGATTGGAGCGGCAACTGCGGCAATCTGTCGGCAGCGGTAGGCGGCTTCGCCATTACTCAAGGCTTAATTAAACCTGAAAAAGTGCCCGAAGATGGCATTGCAGTGATTAGGATTTTTCAGGCCAATATTGGCAAAACAATCATCGCGCACGTGCCCATTGAAAATGGCCAAGTGGTTGAGCTGGGAGACTTCGAACTCGATGGCGTGACGTTCGCCGCAGCAGAAGTGCAACTCGATTTCATGGATCCCGCCGATGACGGCGAAGGCGCTATGTTTCCAACCGGGGCCTTGATAGATGCATTAGATGTGCCGGGCATTGGTATTTTTCCAGCAACGATGATCAATGCGGGTATCCCAACCATCTTCTTGAACGCAATTGACCTAGGCTTTACCGGCTGCGAGTTACAAGACGCCATTAATAACAACGAAGCGCTACTGGAAAAATTTGAAACGATTCGGGCTCATGGCGCGATTAAAATGGGGCTGATTAGCGCGCCATCGGAAGCCGCGGCGCGACAGCACACACCCAAGATCGCCATCGTGGCGCCAGCAACTACTTATACCGCCTCCAGCGGTAAAGTCATTGAGGCCGCCGAAATCGATTTAGTTGTCCGCGCACTATCGATGGGCAAACTGCACCACGCGATGATGGGTACTGCAGCGGTCGCGATCGGCTCGGCTGCCGCGATACCAGGCACTTTGGTCAACCTCGCAGCCGGTGGCGGTGAGCGCGCATCGGTACGCTTTGGCCACCCCTCAGGGACTCTACGGGTGGGCGCAGAAGCGATCGCAACGAACGGCGAATGGACCATCCGAAAGGCCGGCATGAGCCGAAGTGCGCGCACACTGATGGAGGGTTGGGTTCGCGTGCCAGCACCCAATTTAACGTGATCCCCTAAGCATCCTGGCCCGTGCAGCACGGCAATCTATGCTCAATAGATCTAACCGGTAATCGGCCTCGGTGTCTGTGCTCTGGGCGGTCCCGATTCTGCGTGGCTTAAGGGCCGAGACCCGAACCGATAAGACCAGCGATTAAGCCTCTTGAATCCGCGCCAGCAAGCGCGCAACGATCATTTCACCGTGGGTATTTTGCAGAAAATGCCCCGCATTCTGAATCGGATCAAAAGATGCTTTCATCCGCGTGGCCCATGTTCGACCCCAGCTTTCCGTAAAGACCTCGTCCTGACAGCCCCAAATAAAATGCGTGGGCAAGGTTCCATCTAGCAAGGTGCGATAATGAAGGGCTTGCGCGGCAGCATTACCATTGTCAAAGCTGTCGAGCGGGATCGATCTCGGGAAACGACGATAGCCATTAAAGGCCTCATCTGGCAGACCCCTGTAAGGCGCGGAGAAACCTTGATAGAGCCGCTCGGCCGCTCCTGACAAAGCGGGTGGTTTACCACTCGATAGCGCTGGAAAAATCACATTAGGGCCCGCAAGCCCGGCACTCAGCACCAAGAGCAAACCCACATCCGGGCACTGCAAATCAAACAGCCCGCCGGGTTGCCAAGCTTTGTTCCAATTCCGAATGCCATCCGAATACGCATACCCTTCATGATGCAACCAAGTATTCATGATACAAAGTCGTTCGAACCGCGCTGACATCATGGCCGCCTGTGCAAGGCCAATCGGCCCGCCCCAATCCTGACACACCAGCGTAATGCGCTGTAAATCAAGGGCTCGAATAAGACTCGTTAAGACCTCGGTATGCCGAGCAATGGTGTACCAATGGATATCCGTCGGTTTATCGGACCGTCCAAAACCAAGATGGTCCGGCGCGATGCAGCGATAACCCGCGGCAACCAGCGGCGGAATTATGTCTCGGTAGAGGTAACTCCAGGTCGGCATTCCATGCATGAGCAACATGACAGGCCCGTCCCGTGGCCCTTCATCCAAGTAGTGCAGCCTTAAATCTTGCCATTGATGATAGTTGGGCAGATATTGAAAATCCGCCAAGTCTTCAAAGTTAGACTCTGGCGTTCTAATAAAATCAGTCATCTTTGCTAAACCTCGTCCTTGTGGTCAAAGAGCCTCAAACAACAGACCCAGTTCAAGAACGTATTAAAACATCAAGACGATGCCAAGAGCTTACGATCCAGTTCTGCGTGGAAATGCTGAATGCGCACCTCGTCTTCATTTAAAAAAACGGTATTAAACCCCTTAGACTGCATGCCTTGCTGAACCTGCCCCAACAACTCGACATCTTGGTCAATGGTATCGGTCATGGTTTTTTCACCCAGAATTACGGCTTGATATCCGAAAACATCTCGCACAGGTCGTTCGCTTGGCTGATCAAAGGCGCCATCTCGGCTTGCAGGACCGAGCACCGCTTTATGCCCATCGCTCGCAGATGCCTGTGGAAACCGAACCAAACTAATTTTATCAAACTCGCACTGATTAGGATCGGTCGCGTGGGGTCTGGGCCTTAAAATCCAGCAGTGCTCAGGCGTAAAAGACAACACCGTGTTGGGAAATAAATTGTACTGCCAGACATCTGACAACTGATCCATCGTAAACCGCTCATAGGGCATCCCCCGTTCAGGCCCGATTTGGCGTTTTTGGGCTTGGATCGCACCACGAACATCGAGCACACGACCGTTGAAATCATTGGGATCCAAATCCAGACTTTTTAGCTGTTGCGATTGAATATCGGTTGGTATCTCCGGCACACCAAATTTTTGATTCACCGTACCACCCGGCACCTCAACCCCAGTATGTCCGCCTTCAAACAAACGGACGAGATCATTATGACAATCCACCATTCGCTTGTGCTGCGGATGCAGATAATCGACGTGGTACAACTCTGAAAAATTATCAACTACCGCTTTCCAGTTACAATCGAGATGAACCGTCTGATCTTCGACCAGCGTCATACCCCCAAAATCGTAAGGCTCGAGAATCGACGCAACCGGGCCCAGAAAGGTCAACAACGGCTCAGGCTGCTCGCCCAGATGCACGAAGACAAATCCATTCCAGACGTCAAGGGCCACAGGCTTTAAGTTTCGATCCGCGCAGCGGGGGTCTTCGGCGAACTTATCAACCAAGGGGACCCCCTTGAGCGTGCCATCTAAATCATAAGTCCAAGCATGATAGGGGCAACGAAAGTGCGTGGCATGCCCGTGTTCAGCGCCGACCAGCAAATTACCCCGATGTTGGCAAACGTTATAAAAACCATGAAGCTGATCTTGCTGATCCCGACTGATTAGGATTTGTTCTGAGCCAACTTCAAATACGAAAAAATCTCCCGGATTTTGAACATCGCAAATGAGACCTGCCATTAGCCAGCTGTTGGACCAAATCGCTCGAGATTCGGCAGCCATCGTATCCGAGCTGAGATAACGCGCCTTGTTGAAAGATTGGTGGCTTCTTACGCCATCTGTCTCGATAATCGTAACTGTCATATCGATGTCCTTTGGGGTATCGGAAGAGAATAAGCGCAGGCGGCCTACAGAAACAAGCCTTACAACTCATTGAGACCAAACCGTTCTGCAGGTTCACAAACCTTGGGAGGTTGCCGTCGAGCGCGGCGCCCTACCCTTAACGCCTGCGCTGAAGAAAACCGTAGGCTCTGGTATGCTCACTGACAGCTTTTACCCTACAACCCACCCAACCCCAATTGACGATGACGATCAAAATGCCCAAAACTGCGACCAACAACTTAGTGCCCACCCTCAACTTAGCAAATGCTGAGGCGACTGGAGAGGGCCTGCAGGCTTTAGATACGGCCTGCCGAAACCACGGCTTTTTTCTGCTTCAAAACCATGGCTTGGATCGAGAGATCGAAGCCATGTGGCAGGCTTCGGAAGATTTTTTTAAGCAACCCCAAGCAAGCAAACGCGCCATCAAACGGACCGAATCCAGTCCTTTGGGATACTTCGACCAAGAGATGACCAAACGCCAACGCGACCTCAAAGAGGTCTTTGATTTTATGCGTCCAAAGGCCACCGGCCGAAACCTCAACCAGTGGCCAGATGACGAGGCTTTCAAGCAAACGCTATCTGATTTTTTCGAATCAGCCTCAATCGTTGCACATCGAACCCTGGGGTTGATTTATAGAGCTCTGGCAGCCGCTCCGAACGAGGCATTACCCATGGGCGACCCAGCAACCAGCACGGTTCGGCTTAATTTTTATCCAACCCAAGACCCCTTACCCGCTAACGAACGTGCCCAAGCCGGCGACCTTGGCAATATGGCGCTGCATCACCACACCGACCCAGGCATCCTGACATTGCTACTGCAAGACTTGACAGGCGGGTTACAAACCATGACCCAGGATCAGCACTGGGTCGATGTGCCGCCGCAAGCCGGCACCATTGTTGTGAATCTTGGGGATGCCATGCAGGTGTGGAGCAACGACGCCTACCGCGCCGCAATTCATAGGGTGACGCCCCGCGACCGAACCGCCCGCTATAGCACGCCCTATTTTTATAACCCGAAATCAGATGCCGTCCTGGCACCCATTGCACAATTGACCGAGGACCCGCCCCATTTTCGGTCCTTCACCTGGCGCGAGTACATTAAGGGCCGTGTTGACGATAACTTTACCGATCTGGGCGTGGATGATATTCAGATCGATCGTTTTAGAATTGCCGTCTGAAGGACAAGCCTTTACGATCAGGCAGATTGATTTTGAAACGCAATTCATTCAGTACCATGAGCGTGATTAGCATCTGGTTAGAATCGTTTCGCGCTCATGACCTTTTACCCAGTCGAGAGACTTTACCTTTATCGCGTCGGTAACCGCTCAAGGTAAAGCGCCTTTTTTAGGAGCACGAACCAATGCAAGACACTTCAAAAACCAAAGCACTTTACAATGCTGTTGCAATCGACATCGCAGATAAGCTCCACGCGGTTCGCAAAACCGTTCATGCCGAACAACAAACACGCCCGCCCTCGATGGACAAACTCTTTCCTGCATTTAACCGCATTCCTGTTGGGCTGGCGCGAGAATACGAAACGATGGGGCATCGAGCTGTTTCCGACGCGTTGGACGCGCTAGCGCAACAGCAGGCCGTACAGTTTGAGCATCTCGCAACAACCCTCGGCACCATAATTCATGGGATTGACTTAAAGAAACCGCTCAGCTCAGAAATGATTGCCCTGATTCGGCAAACGCTGCTAGAAAGAAAGGTGATTTTCTTTCGAGACCAGAACCTTTCGGAAGACCAGCAGGTTGCGTTTGGTCGGTGTTTCGGCGAGCTCGATGCCTTCCCCTTTGGAAAACCCGGTCAGAACCCCTACATTCTTGAAATTTTACACAACGCCTACAGCCCAGGCACGGAGAACAACTGGCACACTGATGTCACCTGGATGGAGTCCCCATCGCTCGGCTCGATCGCCCAGTGCACCAAGGTGCCACCCTATGGCGGCGATACCCTGTTTGCGGACAGCCATGCCGCCTACCAAGGTTTACCGACCAAGGTTCAGGAACAGATCCGAGACCTTTCCGGCATCAACGACTACCGGGTGTTTTTAAATCGTGGCGGCGTTGCAATGCCAGAAGATTTGATCAAAGAAATCAAGGCGAGGATCCCTTTTGGGGTCGCGCACCCCTTAGTACGAACCCACCCAGAAACCCAAAAACCGAGTTTATACCTGCATGGCGGGTTCCTTCGTCAGGACGCGCTCTTTAACCATAAAACCAGCACGCCCTTGACCGCCCCTGAAAGCCTAGCGCTTGTCGCTGAGCTCCTTAAACAGCACACTCGCCCTGAATACCAATGTCGGTTTCAATGGACGCAGGGTTCAATTGCCTTCTGGGACAACCGCGCGGTACAGCACTATGCCGCGAGCGATTATTATCCCCATGAACGAAGGCTTCGTCGGGTAACGATTAGCGGCTCAAAACCTTTCTAATCGAGCTGCAGGCAGAGACCTTCAGTAACCTTAGCCCGCGATCGTAATTCGATGCAGCAGACGGTCGAAACCCTCATAGCCTCCGGTTGCAGCATGTAACACGCAACGGTTATCCCAAAGGGTCAGCATACCGGCTGACCAATGATGCCGATAAATAAACTCAGCTTGGGTCTGGTGCTGAAAGAGCTGCACGAGCAGCGCGCGGGCCTCCGCCTCTGCAAGGCCCTCAATCCCGATGGTGTAGCCAGGATTCACAAACAGCGCCATTCGACCCGTTTCAGAGTGCTGCTTGACCAGTGGATGAATTTGGGTTTCCAGGGCGTCATCGGAATAACGGATCGCCATCGAGCGACCGACATCTTTTGCCCCATAGAGCCCATCCCGTGCATATCCGTTGCGAGCGGAATGAACGCCATTGCGGCCAGCGATCAAGGCCTTAAGATCTGGGGGCAAGGCATCCCACGCAGCGTATTGATCTGCAAAGAGGGTGTCCCCTCCCTGGGGCGGGATCACTTGGCCATGTAATAACGTCGCGGTCGGCGGTTTGGCTAGAAAGCTCCAATCTGAATGCCAGCTCTCGGCGAACAATGGGGTCGTTTCAAACGCGTCGCGGCGAACTTCAGCAATGTGAGGGTGACCCGCAATACTGTCAAAAAAAGGATCATCACCAAACTCACCGAAGGCCTCGGCGAATCGTTCTAGGTCATCCAAGGCCAAGAACTGATCAGGGAATCCCAACACCTGATGTTGCAACCAAACCGCCCGCAGCTCTCTGATCAGCGCATCGGTTAGTGGTTGTTTCAAGTCAATATCAGTGACCAGAGCCCCACAGCCAGACTGTGATTGCGGCGTAATAATCATGGCAAGCCCTTTGTTTATTTTTGTACGGTCACCCAAAGATGGGCCCAAGACAAGCAATGTACCAAAGGGCTCCCTTGATTTCGATCATCCAATTGATATGACTTTATGTCGATGCATGCCCGCGCTGCCTTTTTCGGCTTGCCTACGGTTGCACAAAACAAAGCCTGATTCTGGCTAGTAGTCGGTCTTGATCTTTGGATTAAACGGCAGTGAAAACTGGTAGACCAAATTGTCAGCCTGCGCTGCATCAACAGTATCGAGTCCATAGCGCACAAAACTAGGATCCTGATAAGTATAGGTCCCGAACAATCGGTCCCAGCACGATAAAATATTACCGTAATTGGTGTTTGTCCACGGGCGCGCATCATGATGATGGAACTTATGCATATTGGGTGTCACAAAGAGCAAACTTAGCATTCGATCGAGCGCTGGCGGCAGAGCAATGTTGGCATGGGTAAAGTAAGCGAAGAACGGCGTAATAATTCGGTACAGCACATACCAATGCGGGGCAATACCAAACACCATGATGACGCAAAATATCAAACTTTCACGCACCAGCATATCACCTGGATGATGCCGGGTGCCCGTGCTAGCGTCGACCTCGGTGTCACTGTGGTGCACCAAGTGAAGCTTCCAGAGCCACTTATTTTGATGCAGGCAAACGTGAACGAAATATTGGCCAAAAAAATCCAACACAATGAGCGACAGCACCATCTCAGCCCACACGGGCAAGGTAACAAGGTTCAGCAAACCATAGCCATAGCCCTCTATCTGAATGACTTCGAAAGCGAGGTAAGCCAGAGCGATTGTCACGATTCCGGTCGTCACGACAAACACCAGGTTTCGAGTCACATGCTGAAATTTCTGACCCTTAAATTCGAACAGCGGTATAAAAGCTTCAAGCACAATCGCGAACGCCAAACAAAGGCAAACAAAGCCGATCCGGTCTGCACTGGTAACCGTGTTGAGAAAGCTGGTGAGGACATCCATGGCTGAAGTTTAATCAATATCTCTGGCCGGACAAAGCGCTTGAGATCGAATCAGTTAATGCCAGCTCCAATTAGTTGCGCTAAACTTTTGAGATGACCCGCTCGAATATCAAAAATGCCCCAAAACTCAGTCGCCGTGAGGCTACTCAAACCGCAATTATGCGCAGTGTTGAGTGCCTTGCTGCAGAGAAGGGCCTCGAAAATATTTCAATTAGAGAAATACTGGCGCGGGCTGGACAGAAAAACGAATCCGCGCTGCAATACCATTTTAAGAATTTTTCCGGCCTGCTCGCCGCAATCAGACGTGCCCGCACGCAAGAGGTCTCTGCGCGCCGGCAGCAATATCTTGAGGCCTTGTTAGCCAAAACGCCCAGACTTGACCTTAGACAGATCTGCAGTGTTATGGTTATGCCAGCATTTGATCTGGCTAAAACATCACCTGCCTTCAAGACCTATATCCAAGCTTTTGGACACGAGTTAATGACCGCGGATCGCGAGTACGTAAAGGCCCACACTCGGGCCCTAGGCGACAGTGCGCTCGAAACTGAGGCTTTATTGCAGAAAGCCTTACCACACTTAGACCGTGCCACTTACCTTACGCGGGTGGAACATGCACTTCGGTTTGTCTCCGCCGCAATGAATCATCATGCCAAGCAGCCTCGCGGTTTCAAGGGAAAATCTGCTGATATTTTTATTCAAAATTTGATCGATGCGCTAGAAGGACTCTTAAAAGCGCCCATGTCACCAGAAACTCGCGCCACCATTGATAAATAATCGCTTAGCACGCGACAAAAAGCCGCTTAGTTTGACAAAACTGAGTTCAGAACTTGCAAGACAAACCGCTGAGCAGCCCGCTCGGCTGCGCAAAAAGCACCGAAATCCACCCAACTTTAACGTCATAGATGGACGAGTTGACCACAGCACGCCTGCAGTATTTTCCGAAAAGCTTTTAAGGCTAGCCGTTTGTTCTAAACGATGTCGCTGGACCCCGTTGCCAGCTCGCATCATCGCATTAACCTAACTCCAGTCCCTGCAGATCACCTTTGGATCGCCATTTCTTCATGAGCGCAAAAAACTCAATTGGACCGCCGCCATAGGTGTTGTTCTGAGGATTCACATTGACGTGGCCCTCGTTATTGTAATAGCCCGGTGTACACTGCGATTGAAATTCTGCTGTTAACCGTGCCTTTTCAATAATCGTCTCAACCCATTGTTGCTCCGCTGCCGCGCTCGCCTCGATCCGCTCGCAACCCCGCGCCTTGGCCTGACTCAAAATGTGGGCTAAGTGAATACTGTTTTCATCAAGCGAGTAGGTGTAGGTGGCTGTAAAAGCAGATTGAGCTGGCCCAAAGAAAAAAGCATTCGGAAAGCCTCGGGTATGCATGCCGTGAAAGGTCGACAATCCTTTTGACCACTTCTCAGAAATTGTCATGCCATCACGTCCAGTGATTTGATAGCCTGCCCGGCGCGAATAGTCAGTGCCCACTTCGAACCCAGTGGCAAAGATAATGCAGTCCACCTCGTAGCTTACGCCGTCGAAGACAATCCCCGTTTCAGTAATCTGATCCAGGCCACGACCATCGGTGTTCACCAACGTCACATTTGGACGGTTGAAGGTCGGCAGGTATTCATCATGAAAACAGGGGCGCTTACAAAACTGACGATAGTAGGGCTTTAAAGCCTCCGCCGTTTCTGGGTCCTCGACCACCGAGTCTGCTCGGGCGCGGACTTTTTCCATTTTCTGGAAGTCCGCAAGCTCGAGCGCTCGGGTCAGGTCCATATGGGCCGCCGCTTTGTCCGTTAAATATTGCTTCAGCCCAAGCTGATACCGTTTTTTGTCAGCAAGGCCTGTGACCGCCCACCCTAGGAGTCGTAATTTTGAGGGCGCCTTATCTCTTATCGAGCCAAACAACAATCGAAAGGCTTCAGTCCAACCATCCGAGACCAGGTCTTCTTTAACCACGGCACCCGTCATAATTGATTCGAAATTCCTCCGGCGATCATCCTGCCAACCCGGTTTTTGAGATGCCATCCAAGTCGGGTCAGTCGGTTGGTTATTGCGAACATCGATCGAGGAAGGCGTGCGCTGAAAGACATAAAGGGCTTTTGCTGCAGCACCCAAGTGCGGCACGCACTGAACCGCTGTGGCCCCGGTGCCAATAACCGCAACCCGCTTATCAGCAAGGTTCTCCAGATTGCCAAGCGCATTGCCACCTGTGTAATGATAGTCCCAGCGGCTGGTGTGAAAAGTATGGCCTTTGAACTCGTTAATGCCTTTAATCGCCGGCAACTTGGGCCGATTGAGGGGTCCATTAGAATGCACGACGAAGCGCGCTTTGATCGCGTCCTGGCGATTGGTCGAAACAATCCAACGCCCTAAGTCTTCATCCCAATCCGTCGCGCGCACTTCAGTCTGCAGCATTGCGTTCTCATACAAGGCATAGTGGGCGGCAATTTCGCGACAGTATTCAAGCGTTTCAGGCGCATTGGTGTACTTTTGCTTGGGCACAAACTGGGTTTTTTCTAGCAACGGGAAATACACATACGATTCAATATCACAGGATGCGCCGGGATACCGATTCCAATACCAAGTACCGCCAAAATCGCCGCCCTTTTCGATAATTCGAAAGTCATGGATGCCCGCTTCTCGCAACCGCGCCGCGGCCAGCAAACCGCCAAACCCACCGCCAATAATGACGACTTCCACCTCATCCAGCATCGGCTCGCGCTGGAGCGCGTCCTGAATGTAGGGGTCTTCAACAAAATAAGCGAACTCACCGACCACTTCCTGGTATTGATCGTTCCCATCAACCCGGACTCGTTTATCCCGTTCCTGTCGATATTTAAGCGCCAGCGCATCAGGGTCAAAGCTAAGGGTTTCCGTTTGAATCGACATCGATCTCTCCATTTGAACTTATCGGTCACTTTTAGAACCCTGACCATACAAAAATGTTGGCTTTTGGACAATCAGCTTAGGTTTTGACTTTACGCGAAAGACTGCCTTAGTCGAGCGATCAAGCTTCATCGCGCGGACCCTAAAGGCACGCTCGGCGCCGAAAGCTCTAGTTGCTGGACCTATGTAAGGCCTCAAAGGCTTGATAAACAGACAAGTAAGGATCATGTTCAAGCGCGCTGAGGTGCGTCTTAATCGTCTCAGTATCCCGTCGAGAGAAGGGTCCGGTTATGGTCAGCCCTGGATCCATGAGTACCGCCTCAGCAGATCGCCGCAGCAGTGGCTCAGCAAGCGCCGGTTCAAGCCCGCAGGACTCAAAGCCGGTTTGAATTTTCTGCCAAAGCATTTGCGTACCACTGCAGGCTAAAACACACAGCGCGTGATAATAGGGTTTGTCGGATTTTTGAATGCGCGCAACTGGGTTCGGAAACCCTGGAAACAGCTCGAGTATGGCAACAGCGTCCGTCTCAACAATAAATGGGATCCGGTCGTAGTCGGCAGGCGTCATCAAGACGTCACCAAAGGTTTGGAGCAGATGAACCCCAACGGCATACCGACTCACCAACGCGCCAGAACAATGCACTAATGGTTTCGTCCGCAAATCTGGATGGGTAATAACAAAATCATCAATGGCGTCATCCTTGATCGCGAGCAGGATCACATCTGCCGAGGCAAGATGGGTCTCAACAGACGCGACGCGCCCCTCAACCGCTCTGGACCAATTCAGAACCCTCAGCCCTTTGCTGCGAAACCAATGCAAAAGATGCGCCGCTAATCGGCCATTGCCGATGACGCCATATTGCAAGTCGTTGTTCATCCTCTGCGCACCTCGAGAAATTAATTGGGTGTCCCACGTCTCATCCTAAACAGGGCCAAAACGGCGTCAGACACGACCCCATCCCTTCAGCCACGCCTGGCGCTGCCTATTGTAGGTTGCGATGACGCGGCGATGCCAGCGCGAGCCTCAAGAGGTCCGTGATGGCGGCAATTGATGGTAAAATTTTTGGACTATTAAGAGGCTGCCGCCCATGCGACGATTCATCCGAAACAGTCATAAGTACGTGAGCTTGGCCGTGTCGATTCAACTCTTGCTTTGGACCATCTCAGGACTCTATTTCGCCTTCAATAAAATTCAAGAAGTTCGAGGAGAACACGTGATGACGCGAGGTGTTTTTGGCGCCAACGTTGGTGATTTTGCGGTCGACGTCTCTGACGCAAAAAGCATTCGCATTGTGTCCCGACTCAATACGCCCATTCTCATTCTCTCAACGGCCACTGAGACGCTGTATCTCGATCGATCCGGCGAGCCCCTAGAGCAGCTCTCCAGTGATGAGGCCAAGGCAGTGATTACCTCGCAAACCCGTTTACGACCCTTAACCACTGAGACCGTCACAGCAGTCGAGCCAGGTGACGAATTCAGAGGCCGCCCACTGCCGCTTTATCGCGTGATCAGCGAAGATCAAGACGGCACCTCTTTCAACGTTTACGTTAACCCCTTTTCAGGCGAGGTTACCGCCATTCGGTCTACGCGCTGGCGTATTTGGGATTTTATGTGGGGCCTACACATCATGGACTGGCAAGAACGCGACAATATCGACAACCTCCCTATGAAACTGTTCTCAGTGCTGGCACTCATCAGCGCCATTTCAGGCATCTGGTTGTTTTTCGCTACCTGGAAAACCCATCAGCGCACGGAGCGGTCGCCGCCGCACCCCGCTTTGACCTAATCCAAGGCATTTGAGTCGAGCGCTCAACCGCAGACAACAAACCGGGTCAAGAACAAAAGAGCGCGGCAATCAACGCCCTTGAGCCTAATCACACTGTTTAGTCTAAATTGACAAGCAACATCACCTGCGCCCCTCTAAGCAAGGAAATTCTTTATTTCGACAACACCAAGACCTTTGCTTTCCAAAGATAAAAAACGACCGGCAACACAAACAAAGACAACAGCAATGCGCTCAACATGCCACCCACCATAGGTGCCGCCAAGCGTTGCATCACCTCAGACCCCGTGCCCGTGCTCCAGAGAATAGGCACCAAGCCTGCAATCGTGGCACAAGTTGTCATTAAGACCGGCCGAACACGCCGCACGGCACCGGTCAGTATTGTGTGCTGTAGGTCCTCGCGAGACAGCGGCCCTTGATCTAATGGCATTGATGCTATTCGACGCGCGAGCGCTTGATTTAAGTAAACCAGCATAATCACTCCCAGTTCGGCGGCAACGCCCGCGAGTGCAATCATGCCCACCCCCACTGCCACCGAGAAATCAAACCCTAGCCAAAAGATGAGCCAAAGACTTCCAACCAAGGAAAGCGGTAGGGTTGCCATCAAAATCATGACCGCCATCATATTTCGAAAATTGAGATACATTAAGATCGCTATCAAGAGCAGCGTGATTGGCACCATGATCTGAAGCTGCGCTTTGGCTCGTGCTAAGGACTCATATTGACCCGACCAGCTGACCGCATACCCAGGCGGCAGGACCAATGCCGTGTCGAGCAGTGCTTGCGCACTGGCAACATACGCGCCAAGGTCAACCCCAGCAGTTTCTACATAGGTCCACCCGCTGATTCGGCCGTTTTCAGTTTTGATGCCCGCAGGGCCATCGGTTATTCGAACACTCGCCACATCAGACAGCTCAATTTGATTGCCATTGCCTAAGACCAAAGGCAGCCTGCGCAGGTGCTCCGGGGTATCCCGATAGCTTTGCGGGTAGCGAAGACTGATCGGATACCGCGCCGGGCCCTCAACCGTTTCGCTCACGACCGCGCCCCCGGCGGCGCTACCAACGATTGCCTGGACGTCTGCGATGTTGAGGCCATAGCGCGCCGCCTTGACCCGATCAATATCGATCATCAGATACCGTCCGCTCAACACACGCTCAGCGTAAACCGACGTTGTCCCGGAAAGCCCTCCGAGCAAAGACTCTAGCTCTGCACCCAGGCTTTGAATAACCGATAATTCCGGACCTGAAATTTTTATTCCGATCGGCGTTTTGATGCCTGTGCTCAACATGTCGACCCGGTTCTTGATCGGCATCACCCAAGCATTAGAGACGCCGGGAAATTGAACCCGATCGTCCAATTCTTTTTTGAGCGCCGCAAGCGTCAAACCTTTACGCCACTGATCTTTCGGTTTAAGTCGAATGAAACTTTCGATCATCGTCAGGGGTGCCGGATCGGTTGCAGTTTCAGCGCGTCCGGCCTTGCCATACACCGAGATCACTTCCGGGACCTCTCGTATCAGCTTATGAGACTGCTGCAATAGCGCTCGCGCCTTGCCAATTGAAATACCCGGGAAGGTTGTCGGCATATACATTAAATCGCCCTCATCAAGGGGCGGCATGAATTCACTTCCAATCTGTTGCAGCGGCACCAAAATGCTGCCAAACAAAAGACCTGCCCCAAGCAGAACCGGAATTGGGAACCTCAAAGCCGTTTTTAACAATGGCGTATACCCTGCCGCCATCCAGCGATTGATCGGATTATCTCGCTCACGCCGAATGCGACCGCGAACAAAATAGCCCATCAGCACTGGCACTAACGTCACAGTCAAGGCGGCTGCGGCCGCCATTGCATAAGTCTTGGTGTACGCCAGCGGACCAAATAACTTGCCCTCCTCTGCCCCTAGGGTAAACACAGGAACAAAACTCACCGTGATGATGAGCAGACTGAAGAACAAAGCGGGGCCGACTTCGATGGCCGCCTTCGTGACAGTCGACCAATGATCTTCCTTAGAGGATGCATTGTCTTCTAAGTGCTTGTTCAAATTTTCAATCATCACGATCGCGCCATCAATCATCGCACCCACAGCGATGGCAATGCCTCCAAGCGACATAATGTTGGCATTAATACCTTGGACTTTCATGATCAACAGCGCGATGACAATGCCAAGGGGGAGACTCATGACCGCGACTAGGGACGATCGCAAGTGAAACAAAAAGGCCAAACACACCAGTGCAACGATGACCAGTTCTTCAACCAACGTATCGGACAAGTTGGCGATCGCACGATCGATCAAATCGGAACGATCGTAGACCGTCACCACCTCAACGCCCTCTGGCAAACCATGCTTCAAGGCCGCCAGTCGAATCTTAACGCCTTCAATGGTGGCTTGAGCATTCTCCCCGGCACGCATCACCACAATGCCTCCCACCGCTTCGCCCTCGCCATTCCAATCGGTCACTGCTCGACGCGCTCCTGGCCCCAATCGAACGCTTGCAACATCCTTCAAACGCTGCGGCGTGCCTTGATCATTAACCCCGAGGGCAATATTTTCCAGATCTTCAATGCTTGCGATATACCCCGTTACGCGCACCATGTACTCCGCTTCAGACATCTCAATCACCGAGGCTCCCACCTCCTGATTCGAGCGTCTGATCGCAGTTTCAATATGCGACAGCGGCATCCCGTAGGCCCGCAGCTTTTCAGGCGAAACCACCACCTGATACTGCTTTACCATGCCCCCAACCGTTGCCACTTCCGAGACACCGGGAAGGCCTTGCAACTCAAACTTCAAAAACCAATCTTGCAGATCTCGAAGCTCGCTTAAATTCAGTTGCCCGGAACGATCAATCAGCGCATACAGGTAAACCCAACCGACGCCTGTCGCGTCCGGGCCGAGTTGCGGCGTCGTCCCAATCGGCAAACCTACAGCTGCCTGGCTGAGCGACTCCTGTACTCGGCTTCTTGCCCAGTACAAATCGGTTTTTTCATCAAACAAGACATAAACATAAGAGTCGCCAAAGAAGGAATATCCTCGAACCACCAAAGCCCCCGGCACGGACATCAATGCGGTGGTTAAGGGATAAGTGATCTGATCTTGGACCACCTCCGGCGCCTGCCCCGGATAAGCCGTCTTCACAATGACCTGTACATCAGACAGGTCCGGGATGGCATCAACCGGCAGGTCTTTCAGGGTCACGAGGCCAAGCACCGCAATCAACAAAGCGCCCAGCACCACGAACCCTCGGTTGAAAATCGACCAGCGAATAATCGCGACAATCATGAGCGCAAGTCCGTTCGCAGGCGTGCGAAGGAGGTTTGTCTCAAATGGTCGACGCCCACCAAAGGCCATTTAATAATCGAGGCCGCGGGCGTTGATGGCGTAAACTGGGTGCTGTGATTCTGTTCGCTCGCGTCCAGAGTTGCCTCCGCATCGCCGCCGGGCGCCTTTAGCGCATCATGCTCTGAGTGCGCAGGCGCTGCGTTTTTCTCGCTTGGATGATGATCCGGTTCAGACGACTGTGGCCCAGCGGGTGAATCATGAGTACCCTGCCTGTGGTGTACGGCATGGGAGGCTTGCAGGCCGGTGCGGTTGTGCTCAGCCTGTCCTGCTTCATCAAAACCCTTTAAATCCGCAATCGCTTCTTGTTCGTTCTGTTTTGCGGGCCCGGAAGTTGCCGACTCTGATATCGTTGGCGACTTCAAGTGATCGCTATGATGTGCAGCGTGATCAGTTTTAAGCTTTGGAAGACTTTCCGACAATGTCCCATTCATCCGCGCGAAACCGGCGCGCTTGTTAGACTCCGAATCAATCAAGAACTGTGCATGGGTAACAACCTGATCGCCAAGACTTAAGCCACTCAAGATTTCAGCGCCAAGATCATCCACTTGGCCCACCGTGACCATGACCGACTGAAACCGACCGCCGCCCAGCGCCAGAACGGCGCGGTCGGCCTGACCTGTTCGAATCAGAGCATCTCTCGGAATGACGATTCGCGCAGCCTCGCTGCGCTGATGAATCACTACTTTGGCAAACATATTGGGTTTGAGTTTCAAGTCGCGATTATCCAACACCACCCGAGCGCGAAGCGTTCGAGTCTCACGGTCGAGGGTCGGATAAATAAAGTCCACCGTACCTTGCCAAACCGCACTCGGGAAATAGTCAAGCGTCATCGTAATGGCATCTCCCGCCTTGACCAAAGCCGCTTGCTGCTCGGGTATATCAACACCAACCCAAACCGACTCAAGCTGCCCAATGCTCATAAGGGTCATTGCAGGGTCGACAAAAAACCCTTCCCGAATATTCAGTGTATCGACGACGCCGGACTGAGCTGCATAAAACGCAACGGTCTGGCGAACCGACAAGGTTTCTTTCAAGCTTTGAATGGCGCTGTCCGGCACTTGTAGGGCCTGAAGCCGGGCCTCTGCCGCCGAAATTAAGGGCGGGTTTGCGCGCTTTAGAGCAATAACCAACTCTTCCTGCGCATTTACCAACTCAGGCGCGTACAGCGTGTACAGCGGCATATCAGCCTCGACCGGATCACCCGCTGCCGTCACGTAGAGTTTTTCAACCCAGCCCGAGACTCTTGGATGGATGTGTGCGAGCTTCGTCTCGTCATATTGGACAAAGCCAGTTGTCACAAGATCCGTTTGCAATTGTCGCCGTAACACTGGGGCGGTGCTGACCCCCAACTGGTTAATCACCTCTGGCGAGATCCGAACCAAGGCAAGACCGGATGACGTTTCCGCTGCGTCCTCGTAAACTGGCACCAACGCCATACCCATCGGCGAGCGCCCAGGCTGATCGCGTCGATAACCGGGATCCATCGGTGCCACCCAGTACAAAGGGGCGGTTGATTCGGAGTCCATCAAACTCCGCGGCACGTTCTGCAGGGCATCCCGCGTGGTAACCTGCCCAGTGGTTGGCCCGCCTAGAAACCAATGATTCAGGCCGGCACCCAATGCCGCTGCAATCACAAGCATCAACCCGAACACCATTCGATTACGTGTTAAAATGGTCATTTGACTGTCCTCTGTAAGCGCGCCTCAAAGGGAGCCCCACCCTGCATTATCTCGCCGGATGAATTCATGGCCACCAGGTAATAATCCAGATCTATGATCGATTGATGCAGATCAACATCCACGTTCACCGCCTCGATTTTAACTTTAAGACCGCTCATGTTGGCCTGTAACACATCTGAAAACGTGCCGGACTCTGTCGTATAAGCCGCAATGCTTGCCGTCGCTTCTTCCGAGACCTGCTGCAATAACTGCGTTTTATAGTGCTGTTGACGGACTAACAAATGTCGATAATTCAGCACCGCAAGGTCATAGCCTGCTTTTATTTGGCGGAGCATCAGCGCACGATCGGTTTTAACGCCTTCTCGATCCGCAATGGCAGCGGTGACCTGACTATTTAGCTGACGTCGATTCATCATGGGTAAGTCAAAACTCACGCCAAGGGATAAAAAATCCGCGCGCGATACACCCAACGCGCTATCTTGCCGGTGACCGTAGCGCGCGTTAATGCCCCATTGCGGCTTTGAGCGCTCTGCCGCGAGATCTGATTCCGTATCCGCGGCATTCACCCCTTGATCAAGACCTAGAACGAGTGGATGAGCGGCAAATGCCTCGGCTAAGACTTGCACCTTCAGCGCGGGGTTTTGGATCAACACAGCAGCCGGGACCGGAAACAACTGCGCCAACTCGCCCTCGAATTGCAGTCGATCGCCCGTTGGGCCATCACCAAGCCAGGCCGAGAGCGCAGCGTAGCTTTGATCTTGCCGCTGTAGAGCAAGGTTGAGGCGGTCAATTAAGCGGCTGCGTTCAGTTTGCGCTTGAATCACCTCTTGCTGATGAAAGCCCAAGGCACCGGTTGTGTATTGAGACAGCGCATTCTCGATTAACTGATCGAACAGGGTCAGATCATTTTCAATAAGCGCCGCGATTTTTTGGTACCGAAAAATTTCCAAATACAAATGCGATATCCGACGCACAATGTCCGCTTCACGTGCGGCACGCGCATGAGCCTCGATTAGACCTTTGTGATCAAATTTCTGGCGGGTCAAGGCAACCGTGCGCCCTCTTGGCAACGTCTGTTGCACGCCAAGCTGGAACTGCGTCATGGATTCCTGATTCAGGTTAAAGCCGTTGGTCGGCACATTGTTTAACCCCAAGGTCACCGTGGGCGCCGGTAACCCGGCAGCGCCATCACTAAAGGCTTCCTCACGGGCTTGTCGGTAGTGACTGCCCGCGATCCAAGGGTCCCGCGCTTGCGCGGTTTCAATGAGCGCTTTTAAGTTAACGCGGGTCAACTCTGTTGCACCCGAATTGCCCGCCCAGCCAAATAACACGAGTCCCCATAACCACGCCCTCTGGCTCGACATTATTTTGGTCCGAGTGATAGCCGTGAAGAGAAACTCAACCAATGGGCCGGAAAGGCACCCTACTTGCCTGATTGCAAGCGCGACACGCAGCCTTTGCGGGGTGCGCGGGTTGATCTGAAGAGACATTTTAATCCCCTGATTAAAGTTTGTTCGAAGACTTCGAGACTCAATCAGGCTGGTTTTGGTGGTGGCGGCACAATATCAAAAATAAAATCGAGGACTTTTAGTGACAGCAACGGCGTTACACTGTGCAGCAGTGGCATCTCATCCGACGCGCCAAGAAACTGCGGAATGGCGCTGCAATGGCAGGAGGCTTGATCCTGGCAGCAGGACTTATCAGCCTCTGTTGGCACCATCATCGCGCCGAGCATCTCATGGCCATCATGGTGCGACATCCCGGCCATCTCGCTATGATGAATCTCACGATCTCCTAAATCTGTCTCCGCGACCATCGCGTGCACATGCCCGCCCGTACCGGAAAGACTCAAACACAGGACCAGCAGCGCTGTCAGCAGCGACCCCCCGCGTGTGCTGTCGACTTGCTCGGTATTTGTTTTCACGAAAATCGCCTGCCTCATGAGACGTTACGTCCTTTCGCCAGGTGTCTTACGCTGACGCTTGCCGGTTTTTTTAAGGTCACCGACCGGTTAGTGGCAGGCTTTACCCAACGCCTTTAATCGCCAATAGTTATAAGGGAGCGGGGTGATAAATCCAGCCGCCAACATAAACGGAATCACAGTCAGAGACAAACGCGCCCCACCGGTCATGGCGACATCCACCACATTCATTGCAACTTCCATCGACACCATGGAAATCAGCGACATGCCAATCGCCGTTTTAAAGGCAATCGCTAGCGCCATTTGACGGCTTAAAATCGCGGTTTCCAACGCGATCGAGGTGAGCAGCCCGTTAACAATGGCCAAACTCATAATCGCCCACACTGGCCAAGCAATTCCGCTGAGTTGGAAAAATAAAATGGTGCCCATATCTCCAATCGAACAACCTAAAAGACACCAAAGCGTGTTGTAAGAAGCCGTGCGCCAGGTGTGTCGGCAGCGCCAATTAAGCTCGAACAGCCCGAGGGTTTTTTCAGTTGTCGTCGCAGTTTGCATTGTGCGACTATAAAGCCTCCAGTAACAGGAGGGTCAACCACCGTGCTGACAATTAATGATGCGTCAAAGCGAACCAATTTGCCGGTAAAGACCATCCGATACTACGATGAGGTCGGATTGGTTATGGCAACCGGTAGAACCCCCGCGGGGTACAGGCTTTATGATGACCGAAGCTGTCAGAAGCTCGGCTTTGTTCAACGCGCGAGACAATTCAATTTTTCAATCGAAGAATGTCGGGAGCTGCTCAGCCTGTATGAGGATCATGGTCGTCCAAGCCGAGATGTAAAAAAAATCACATTGTCAAAGCTCGCGCTTCTACAACGGCAACTCGATGACCTAACAACGCTGACTTTGGAGCTCCAAACGCTGGCCAACCAGTGTACGGGAGACGACCGACCGGACTGCCCGATTCTAAACAACTTCTCCGCAGGTCCCCTCGCCAGCGAGGCTTAAACCTTATTCCAACTGAGCAAAGACCTTTGCCCAATCTTCCAGCGCAGCCTCATGATCATGGACGAGCTGAATCGTTACTTCCGTATAGCCTGCGGCTTTGAGCGCACTTAACGATGCAATCAGTTCACTTTCGGTGCCACTTAAGGTCGTGCTGCGAACCAACTCCGGACTGATATGCGTCTCTTCCGGCCGCACAAACATTAAATGTCCGCGGTGATTGGTGAGGTATTTGGCATCCTCTGGCCCATACTGATCATGGGCAGACAAATAGTCCCCAAGCAAGTTGCTGAGGGGGCCCGTTGGCAGATTACGCCCGCCCATAGCGCCAACCTCGTCAGCAAGATTATGGAACATCACCGCGGTGAGCGGTCCGCCCTGAGCCATTAACTTGGCCTCATCTTCGGCCTCGTCACCGGTTAGGACCGCGCCGAGAAAAAACAGATTCGATTTCAGTTCATTGGGCGCTCGCCCAGCGTCCAGCCAAGCCTGCTGCATACTCTCCAGCGCTTTATCCGCGCCATTGATACCGAAATTCAGCCAGCCTGCATCCAATTCTGCGGCGAGTTTCATTGCCTTGGGACCAAAGGCCGAAACCCATAACGGGATCTCGTCTTCAAGGTTAATGAGCCCTAAATCCGGGTTCAGGAACTTGATTTTTCGGCGCTGGGATTCAAAGTCCCATTCAACGGTCTCGCCTGCCAACAACTGCTGAACCCGCTCGATATACACCTTTGTTCGAGCAAGCGGTATGGCGCCGAGCCCCATCGTACGCCTCGCCGTAAATCCGGTGCCCACGCCAAAATCAATTCGACCTGGCGCCAGACGATTTAGGCTCGCAAACGCATTGGCCGTCACCGGCTCAATGCGATTCGAAGGCACCAAGACCCCGGTGCCCAATCGAATCGTTGTTGTTTCATGCGCAGCGAGCGCCATGCAGATAAAGACGTCCGGATTCAGCAGCTGAGTGTCGTAAAACCAAGCTGCGTGAAAGCCCAGTGCTTCGGCCCGTTTTGCCCATTTCCAAGAATCAACTTCCGAGGCAAATGCGACTGAATACTTCATGGTTCGTCTCCTAGCGTGCGCTCGTTTTGAATCATCCGCCCTGGGGCATTATTGGACACAGCCGAATGGCATCTATCAGCGTTAGGTTTTGGCGCGGCTTTTTGGGCGAGCCAGCGGTCTGGATAAGGAAGGCGCCTTCAACCTGTGCTTACAGCGCCGACCGCCTTGCCCTATCGATCCCAAGAATGGCATGATCCGCAGGACTAGGTAAATGACTAAGTTTAACGATTAACAGGATACACCATGTTCAGTCACATTATGGTCGGCACCAACGATATGGCCGCTTCAAAACAATTTTACGATGCAACTTTGGGGGCATTGGGCCACCCACCAGGGAACATGGACGATAAAGGTCGCTGCTTTTATTTTACGCCAACGGGTATTTTCTCGTTGTCGACGCCTATAAATGGTGAGCCTGCCTGCGGCGCTAACGGCGGCACAGTGGGTTTCGCAGCTGCAACCCCGGCAGAGGCGGATGCTTGGCATCAAGCAGGCCTTGATAACGGCGGGGAAACCTTAGAAGACC
>JAQWWC010000288.1 GCA_029249645.1 Pseudomonadales bacterium | reverse complement strand
ATCACTACCGCTTGCCAGACCCACTACCAGATCCAATGTATCCGACACTGCAGCGGTTAGGCCGATCCGTGCGCGCAGCCGGTTGCGTTCTCGGTCATCCTTTTGATCAATGTCAAATGCCTCGTATCGATACCGGACATCGCCCCGCCAAGAAAGTAGGGGCTGCACACTTGGCTGTGCGCCAGAAGTCCTCAGCGCCGAACTCGCCGGAGTCTGATCGCCTCGGGCTGGCTCACTCCTAAGCCTCTGATTGTCCTGCTCGAGCAGCTCCACACGGGCCATTAAACGCGCCAGATCACGCTTAATCGCCGTCAACTCGTCTGCATCGCTGGCGACGACTGGGATTGAACTCAGCACGGCAAACGCGATCAATATAAAACCAAGACAGATCTTCATACCCTCTTATTCCTTATAAAAGTCATCGTTTTCCTTATAAAAGTCATCGTTCATTTAGCTTTTAAAACGCTCGTCTTGCTTGCCCGGCACTTTTAGTCAGACCTGGGCGCCGAACACCGCTGGCATCTACGCTCATGCCTGCAGATTTAATGTCGCAGCAAAGATCAGGATCCTACTGAAAACCAATGTTGCGGCCTAACTATTAAGATCTCGTAAATATTCTATGGAATTTTAGTTAAGCCTATTTTCATCCAATTTTTAACAATCCTTTACCGAAACTTTACATTTCCAACCTTAAATGGCGTTCCTAACCTCTAGACATTGGTATTTCACATGAGATCACTGCCCCGCCTTGGATTGTTTATGCTTATTTTGGCGATCGGACTATCCGCCTGCTCCGACACAACACAGCCCCTTGATCAATCAGAGGCCGTCAACTCCGACCGTCGCCTCGTCGGCAAAGTTCAGATTGATGGTTCAAGTACGGTGTTCCCAATCAGCGAAGCGGTCGCAGAAGAATTCAACGCCATAGCGCCCAAGGTTCGCATTACGGTCGGCGTCTCCGGCACCGGCGGCGGTTTTAAAAAATTCATCAATAACGAAATCGCTATTAGTAATGCAAGTCGCAGCATCAAGCCCTCTGAGGCTGAGCGTGCTGCTGCTGCAGGCATTGATTATATCGAACTGCCGGTGGCTTTCGACGGGTTGTCCGTTGTGGTTAATCCGAAGAATGACTGGGTCGATCACTTGACCATTGCTGAGCTCAACCATATTTGGCGGCCCGAGGCCCCAGCGACCCGTTGGCGCGAGGTCCGAGCGGACTGGCCGGATCAGCCCATCAAGCTGTATGGTCCAGGAACTGATTCTGGCACCTTCGACTACTTCACCAAAGTCGTGAATGGCAAAGAGCAGGCTTCGCGCCCAGACTTCACAGCCAGCGAAGATGATAACGTTCTCGTGCAGGGCATTGCGGGTGACCTGTACTCGTTAGGTTATTTTGGTTACGCCTACTACAAAGAAAATCAAGACAAGCTGTCCGTCGTCGCGATCGATGGTGGCACTGGGCCAATCACCCCGAGTGAGACCACCATCAACGAGGGTACCTATGCGCCTTTGTCACGGCCCGTTTTTATCTACGCGAGGTTAAGCGCGCTAGAAGACCCGATTACCGAAAAATTTGTGCACTTTTATCTGGACCAGGCAGAAAAGCTCGCGAGTGAAGTGGGCTACATCCCTATGCCGCAGACTGTCTACCTGGCCGCCCACGATCGGGTCAGCAATCGCATTACGGGTTCGGCTTATTTGGCTGGCAGCACGCTACAGCCCTTAACCCAATAATATGTTGCAGCCCACATCTAACATTCGTCTAACGCGCACTCGAGGCAGACCGCTTGAGCAGGTCTTGCGCTGGCTATTTTTTGCGTGTGCCGCAATTTCCGTACTGACAACCCTTGCTGTAGTGGGCGTGCTGTCGATCGAAACCTTTAACTTTTTTCAGCAAGTACCCGCCGCCGACTTCCTCTTTGGCACCCGCTGGACACCCCTCCTCGAGCCTAAATCTTACGGCATTCTGCCGCTGTTATTCGGCACGACCTTAATTGTGATTGGCGCAGCCATTGTTGCATTACCCGTTGGCTTGGCCTGTGCAATTTATCTCAGTGAGTACGCCGGGGTCCGAACCCGTGAAGTGGTTAAGCCAATCCTTGAAATTCTTGCGGGTATTCCAACCATCGTTTACGGCTTTTTTGCCATTACTTTTGTAACGCCGATTTTAAGAACACTTATCCCCTCAACAGAAGTTTTCAATGCCGCCAGCGCTGGGATCGTTGTAGGCATTATGGTTCTGCCTATGGTTGCCTCACTGTGTGATGACGCTTTACGCGCAGTACCCAATGCACTCAGAGATGGCGCTTACTCTCTGGGCGCCACCTCCTTCGAAGTCACCGCTCGAATCGTTGTGCCAGCATCACTTTCAGGCATTTTTGCAGCCTTTGTACTGGCGATTTCACGCGCTATCGGTGAAACCATGGCGGTCACACTCGCGGCAGGTGCGACGCCTAACTTAACGCTCAACCCATTGGAGTCTATCCAGACCATGACGGCCTATATTGTTCAGGTGTCGCTTGGAGACACACCCGCTGGCACCCTTAGTTATCAAACGCTGTTTGCCGTCGGCGCTGTCCTCTTTTCCATGACTTTGATCTTAAATCTAATCGCTAACGCCGTCATGAACCGCTATAGAGATGTCTACGAATGACCCCCCAAGCCCAACTTCTTAAGAAACGGCACCGAATTTCGGCGGCCTTCAAGCTTTTCTGCCTGAGCGTGACCTGCTTGGCTGTTGCGATATTGGGAATCCTCATTCTCGAAGTCACACTTTTAGGACTGCCCTGGCTTAACGCCGACTTCCTCACCAGTTTCCCTTCCCGCTTTCCAGAAAAAGCGGGAATTTTAGCGGGTCTTGCCGGGACCCTTTGGCTGGTCACATTGACCGCCGCAATCGCTATACCAATCGGCGTATTAGCGGCCGTGTATCTTGAGGAGTACGCCAAACCGGGTCGCGTGGCAACCCTCATAACCATTAACATCGCAAACCTCGCAGGCGTGCCCTCCATTGTCTACGGCATCTTAGGGCTTGCGATTTTTGTTCGATTTCTCGGGCTCGAACGTAGCGTGCTGGCAGGCGCTATGACCATGAGCCTTCTGATCCTACCGGTAATTATTATTGCATCAAGAGAAGCGATAAAAGCTGTACCCAGTTCCCTGCGGCAAGTTGCCTTCGCGCTGGGCGCCACCCGATGGCAAGTCACCCGAGATCACGTCTTACCTCAAGCCATGCCGGGCATCTTAACCGGTGTCATTTTGGCTTTGAGTCGAGCGATTGGAGAAACCGCACCACTAATTATGATCGGAGCGCTGACTTATATTGCGTTTGTACCGGAAGGTCCGATGGATGAGTTCACGGCCCTACCGATCCAAATCTAT
>JAQWWC010000287.1 GCA_029249645.1 Pseudomonadales bacterium | reverse complement strand
GTAAGGAAGGTTGGATATGACCGGTAGAATCCTGCATAAGGTGGTTGATGCAAGCCACGTCTTAAAGCCTGTTGGCGATGTGAGAGTGACCCATGGTCCGATTCTCAATCAGTTCCTTCAGCACCTCAACCAGATCGATATTCTAAAGTCTGTGATTGTGGATCTGAGCGACACAAATTGCTTAGACAGCACCGCGTTAGGCTTTCTCGCTAAAATCGCGATCGCAACCCAGGCGCAATTTGGTTTTAAGCCAACGCTTCTGTTTGGCCATGAGGATGTTCATCGGGTGATTGCCAGCATGGGCTTCGATGAGATTTTCGTGATTCTAAAAGCGTCGAATGATGGTTATGCCGATATGGCAGAGCTCGTGGCGGATCAAATCACGGAAGAAGGGTTGCGCGATCAAGTGCTCGACGCACATAAAACGCTCATGCAGCTCAATCATCGTAATTTTGAAGCCTTTCGCGATTTGGTTTGTGCGCTAGAAGCACAATGCCCCGAGTCCGATCAGAAGTCCCTGCGCGCGACGGGTTAAGCATTGGTTAACGCGCTGGGCGGTGTGTTTGCTCTGCAATCCGTAAATAATCCGCAAACCGATTGGCCGCCGCACTAGGGGGTTTGGTGTTAATTGGCGCGCTGACCCTGATTGCGCCAATGCGCTGAGCCTGCGCCTCAACCGGCATGCAATGTTGCGACGAGGATGATTGCAGCGGTTATCCAATAAATATCTGCTTTAACTGACTAATCTGCCGCTGCGACGCTCAAAGCGATATCTCCGTTCGTTACAGGTTTGCCTGGCTATCGATTTTCTTATTGATGGTCTTATTGATCGCGTGCTT
Organism: Pseudomonadales bacterium; assembly: GCA_029249645.1. Lineage (GTDB taxonomy): Bacteria > Pseudomonadota > Gammaproteobacteria > Pseudomonadales > Azotimanducaceae > UBA9926. The sequence goes on along the minus strand of JAQWWC010000287.1, from coordinate 3,506 downwards.
TGGCGCGAGCGTGGATAACGTCGCTGTGATCTACGCTGAGCAGCCCTGCAATTCGGCGAATGATGTGGTCTTCCTGGGGGTCGATGTGGGCATCGGCTAAGGCGATTTCCCATAGATTTACCACAAGCTGCTTCTTCTCGGGATAACTAAAGCGCTCATTAATAATGCTCGTGAAGCTGTAAAGGTCATGGGCTTCTTCAGAGGCATCTTGGGCGAGCAAGAGCAGACCCGCGACTGCATCATCGGTCAGCTTCAGGCGCGAGCCTAGCTTTTGCAACATGAGGCTGCGCTCTTCCTCACTTTGTTCAAAATCTGCTCGGGCCACTTCCATCATCAAGGCTGCTGTAGCCAATTCGAGTTCGTGGGGGGCGTCGTCGACTGCCGGGACTTCGATTGATTGGTTAAACCAACTCGAGAGTTTATTCATCATAGCGTGCTGTCCTGTTCGGTGTTTGGCGGTGGGTAATGGCTTGATCAAAGACCTCAATGCCGGCGTCGTCTTCAAACATATGCTCGCTCAGATAGCGTCGATAACTTCTAGCGCCAGGCTGGCCAAGATACAGGCCCAATAGGTGTCGTGTCATGTGTTTTAAACGAACGCCTTGGGCTAATTGTACCTGCATATAGTTTCTAAATTGATCAATGATGCCTGCCGGGTCAATCGGGTGGGCTTGATCGAGCGCGACATCAAGACGATGCAGCAACCAGGGGTCATTATAAATGGCGCGCCCCAGCATTAGGCTCCCAACTTCTTGGTGCGCGGTGATTACGTCCTCGACAGTTTTGAGTCCGCCGTTTAAAACAAAGACCGCGTCTGGAAAATCTATCTGGATGCGGGTGACATAGTCGTATTTCAGAGGCGGAATTTCTCGATTATCTTTGGGCGAAAGTCCCTTTAGAATGGCCGCGCGGGCGTGCACCACAAATACGCGGCAACCCGCGTCGTAATTTGGCGCGATGAAGCTCTGAAAGTCTTCATAGCTGTCATGATCATCAATACCGATGCGGCATTTTATGGTGATTGGCAGTGCGGTTGCTGCTTGCATTGCGCGGAAGCAATCTGCGACTACTTCGGGGGTTGCCATTAGGCAGGCACCGATGCCGCCAGTTTGTACCCGGTCGCTTGGGCAGCCGCAGTTCAAATTCACCTCTTGGTAGCCGAATGACTCGGCAAGCACCGCGCAGGCGGCAAGCGCGTCGGGATCGCTGCCGCCTAATTGGAGTGCCACCGGTTCGTCCTGAGCGTGCTGTAAAAATGCCTCGGGCGCGTTGTAGAGAAGGGCGCCCGTCGTAATCATTTCGCTGTACAGGAGCGCCTTCGGACTGATGAGGCGCAGTAGGTAGCGAAAATGTCGGTCGGTACAGCCCATCATGGGTGCAACGGAAAGGATTGGGTGAGTCATGAAATCTGAATTAATCTTTGATGGCAGGTAGTGTACCATCACAGCCGCAAGGGTTCTTCGCTGGAATAGCCCTTTGCACGGCAGCAGCCTCAAGCAAAGCGCTAAACAAGCTTTGCGTCAAAAAAGTGAGTAAACGTTATGGTTAGAACACGTGTGGCACCATCGCCAACGGGAGACCCGCATGTCGGCACCGCTTACATGGCGCTTTTTAGTTATTGTTTTGCAAAGCAGCATGGTGGCGAGTTTTTGTTGCGTATTGAAGATACGGATCTTGCGCGTAGCACCAAAGCCTCCGAGCAAACGATTCTAGACTCCCTGAAATGGTTAGGTCTGCAGTGGGATGAGGGGCCGGATGTCGGCGGCCCCAAGGGCGCTTATCGGCAAAGCGAGCGCTTGCCCATTTATAAAGCACATACCCAATCTTTGCTCGACAACGGTCATGCGTTCCACTGTTTTTGCACCAGCGAGCGCCTAGATGAAATGCGCAAAGCACAAATGGCTGGGGGGCAGACAGCGCGCTATGACGGCTTTTGCAGCCAGCTAACAGCTGAAGATGTCGCGGCTCAAATATCGGCCGGCACGCCCTTTGTGGTTCGCATGAAAGTCCCTGCCAGTGGGGTCTGCACGATTCAGGATCGACTGCGTGGCCCAATCGAGATTGATTACGCTCAGATCGATATGCAGGTGCTGCAAAAAACCGATGGTTTCCCAACCTATCATTTGGCGGTGGTGGTGGATGACCACCTAATGGAAATTACGCACATTATTCGTGGGGAAGAGTGGATCAACTCGGCGCCCAAGCATCAGTTGCTGTACGAGTACTTTGGGTGGCCCATGCCAGAGCTCATTCACATGCCTTTGCTGCGCAATCCCGACAAAAGCAAATTGAGCAAACGTAAGAACCCAACCAGCATCCGGTTCTATAAAGATATGGGCTATATGCCCGAAGCCGTTCTGAATTACTTGGGCATGTTGGGCTGGAGCCTGCCGTCGGGTGAGGAGAAATTCTCGCTGGAGGAGATGGTCGCTCATTTCGATATTGATCGCATTAGTATGGGCGCGCCGGTATTCGATGTTGAAAAACTCAAATGGCTGAATGGCCGCTGGCTGCGGGAAACCCTGGATGATGAGGCGCTCGCAGATCGCTTATCTGATTGGGCTTTTAACCGCGACAAGCTCATGCAGATTATTCCACTGATTAAAGAACGGGTGGAGGTATTCAGTGATGTGGCGCCTTTGGCGGGTTTCTTATTGGAAGGCCTGCCCCTGATTGAGGCGGAACAATTTGCGAAGCTGAAAACGGAGCCGGGGGTGGCAATCAAAGTACTGCAGTTCAGTCTTTGGCATTTAGAACAGGCGAGTGATTGGCGCAGTGAAGTGCTACAAGCTGGGCTAAAGCAACTGGCCGAGACCATGGACGTTAAGATTCGAGACTTCTTGGCGCCGCTCTTTATCGCGATCAGCGGGCGCTCGGTAGCGCCGCCGTTGTTTGATTCGATGGTGGTGTTGGGGCCGGATCTGACCCGCGCCCGGGTTCGGCACGCGCTGAATACCTTGGGCGGGGTGTCGAAAAAACAAGCCAAGAAACTCGAGGCGGAATATCGACAGCTGGGGAGCGCGTTATGAGTACGATTGCTGAGGATTTTCTACTGGAGGGACAGGTGCTCCATGAGCTGCTCGCGGATCTAGGTGCTGAAGATTGGGCGCGTAGGACCACGTTTAAAAACTGGACCATCAATAAGGTGGTGCAGCATCTGCACGGCACGGATCTGGCGGCAAAGCTCACGCTGACCGACCCAGATCAATTTCTGGCGATGAAACAGGACGCCTCAAAAACCAATACGTTTATGAACCCAACGCTTGAAGGCGATGCGCTGCTTGCGCGTTGGTTCTCGGAGTTACAAGATTTATCCGCATTGCTGGGCAAGTTAGAGCCGAATGCCCGTGTGCCTTGGTTTGGCCCAGACATGGGGGTCAAAATGTTTGGCACCGCGCGCCAAATGGAAACCTGGGCCCATGGCCAGGCAGTGTTTGATGCGCTAGGCCAAACCCGAGTTGATTCCGACAGAATCCAGAATATTGTCGTGATTGGGGTCAAGACCT
>JAQWWC010000286.1 GCA_029249645.1 Pseudomonadales bacterium | reverse complement strand
TTAGCGGCGAGTCGGGTGGTTTTTAAAAAGCGCGTCTTGGAAAAAAATTGCCGCTAAGGGTCGTTTTCTACCGGGCGCTGGTCGTCACAGTGCAAGGCTGGCGTGGCTTTGAGGGTGTTTAAGGTAGTCTAAGGTAGTCTTGTAGCATTAGGCGCTCAATCTTTTAGAGAATGCTCTCAGCAGAATGTTGATAGAAGGGGGCTTCTCTGGTTTTAAAACCCTAAATACAAACAGTATCGTGTGAGTACTTAATTGCTTTGAGTTCATCCTCAATTGCGCAGATTTCTTTTGGAACGTCTGTCTTGATGCAAATCAAGTTTGCATCCTATTACGCGGTGGCCGAAGGGCGGTGCCTGAGCGCCACTGATGTTATTCGAGGTGGGGAAATAATAAATATTAGAACCCAACCCAGAGGCTCCAGCCCGCTGGGCGGGCTGAAGGTCTTGATCGCGGTTAGGTGCCCGTCCAGTTTGGCGCACGTTTTTCTGCGAAGGCTGCAGGACCTTCTTTGGCATCGTTCGAACTAAAGACTTTTTTCTGAAGGGGAACCTGCATTTCCCAAAGTTTGTCCTCTTCGATTCCAGACGCGGCGGCACGCACTAAAGCCTTGGAGGCGGCGACTGCAAGCGGCGCGTTTTCGGCGATGCGTTCCGCTAAAGCGACGGCTGTCTCCAAAAGGTCTTCAGGTTCGGTTAGCGCCGTCAGCATGCCAGCGTTCATGGCTTCCTCGCCCGTGATGGGCTCGCCGGTTAACGCCATTTCCATCGCTTTTGCATAGCCGACGCGTGCGGGCAGTCGAAAGACGCCGCCAGCAGCTGCAAATAACCCAACTTTTACTTCGCGAATGCCGATCTTGGCGGTTTTAGAGGCAACCAATAAATCGCACGTCAAAGCGACTTCGCAGCCGCCTGCAAGGGCAAAGCCGTTGATGGCGCCGATAAGAGGTTTGCTCGCGCCTTTGCGAACGAATTCGTTCAACGGGCCAATATCCTCACCCCGCGCAAAGGCTTTTAAATCCATGCCGGCGCAAAAGGCTCGGCCACTACCGGTGATCACGCCCGCCGTCAGTGTGTCATCTGCATCCAGCTCCTGAATGGCGTTCCAAAGACCGTTCGATAGGGCACCATTAATCGCGTTCATTGCGTCGGGTCGATTTAGGGTAATGATCATGACGCGGTTACGTCGCTCTACAAGAATTGCTTGTTCTTCACTCATCTGTTGGGTCTCCGTAGTAAGGTATTTTGACGATAGGAACCATATCCTACTTGAGCCCTGTGTAAAACCGCTGTTGGTAAACCGCCCTGATCGGATTTTGTGGTTGGTTTTGAATGCTAAACCAATTCGCCCTAACAGCGTTCAGACCGAGACGAGCGGACTAGGGAGCCTGTAAAGGCTAGAGGATTAGGGCAGATGGTTTTGGCGTCCAGAACCGCATATGTTTAAGACCCCAACACGAGGACCCCGAGGAATTGCCGCAGGATCGGGCTGTTCGCGTTACAATTTGATGCATCAGGGATTGTCCTTTGCTAAACCACTCTCGGTTTATAATGCCACGCCAAAGATTGGCTTGTGACTTGGGTCGCGGATCAAACCTTGTTACCGTAGTGGTGCGAAGAAGGTGCTATAAGAGACTCGCAGGTGTGCCGCGCTTCAAAGACGTCTAATCGAAAAGCCCTTGGGCCGAGTTTTGATCCGCGACGTTGTGTTTAATCTGAAAAGGAGATTCCCATCGACCCATCAATCGCCGAAACAACCGTTTTGGGGCTACACCACGTTGGCCTGGCTGTGAGCAATCTTAGCGCTGCACGGCGTTTCTACGAAGATACCGCCCAGCTTGAAGTGCTTCCAGAGCGGACTGTTTGTCCTGAACAGCCGGTTCAGCCCGTCGATAGTTTGGTCCTCAAAGCGCCGAATGGTTGTCTCGAATTAATGCAATTTAAAGAAACGGCACCCATTGATGGGCTAGCGGTGATCGGGCCGGGTATTACCCACGCTTGCTTTCAAGCCCCCGCAGAAGAGGCGTTGTTTGAAAAGTTTATTCAGGCGCAGGCCAAGTCGGTCAGTATTGGAGAGCCGCCGATCGACTTAAACGGCCAGGGCGTACGTTATGCCTACGCGCGAGATCCTGACGGCAGCATGTTCGAAGTCGAGGCGTTGGATGTCCCCCAGTTTGAGGGCCCTATTTGGCTTGCGCATATCGCGCTGGTAACACCAGATATCGATGAGGCGATTGCGTTTTACGAAACCCTGCTCGGCGTTGGGCCCTATGGTCGGGTTAATAAGGTAATGGGTCCTCGGTTTGATGAAGTAACGGGGATTGAGGGTGTTCGAATTCGAGCCGCCTGGTTTAATACCGGTAACATGATTTTGGAGTTTTGGCAGTTCATTCAACCAGAAACGCCCGCGCTGCCTGTTGATCGCGCGTTCTCTGACGCGGGATACAACACGTTCGCGTTGGAGGTTGGGGATCTTGATGCTGAGGTCGCGCGTTTAGCGGCCTCTAACCTTTTTCCTGTTGCGCCCATGACGAACGGGCAGGGCGCCAAGGAAGTCTTTTTTAACGACCCGGATGGAAATGTGTTTAGTTTGATAGAGACCAGTGAGGCGGCGGTGCTGCGGGTTGCTGATCTGAAACAAATCGATTGGCTGCCGTCTCCCGCGCGGCCGGTCATCAACAAGTCCTAGTCTGACAGGAAGTTCCGGAGTAGATCGTTAACCGCGTCTGGTACCTCCAGCATGGGTGAATGACCGACGTCCTTAAGACGATGGACCGTTAGGTTACTCGCGTACGCTGGCAAGTCGTCGATAAAGGACGCAACAAAGGTGTCATCAAGCTCGCCCCAAATAAGCAATGCCGGGACCGTCGTTGCGGCGGTTTTAGACGGCCAGTAGTCAGCGTCACCTATCTCGGTCGCAACAGGGATATTTGCGCGGTACCAATTGATGCCGCCGTCGATGGCGCCGGGTTGCGCAAGGCCCTGTCTGAAGGTCTCGTCATGCTCTGGCGTGTAATGGGGTAGATCCCGAAACCGGGCGTAGGCCTGCTGCCAAAGGTTTTGAGCGCCATTTTCTGTCATCCAGGCATGCACCTCGCCTGAGCGCATTGACCACATATAACGGGATCGGGTCCTTTGATCCGGATTGGTGGCCAGCAGATGGATCAGTTGGTTGGCGGGGGGGGCGTTGAGCGCCACAACCTTGTTCAGTCGATCTGGGTATTGCTGGGCAAAGGCCCAGGCCAGTGCTCCGCCCCAATCATGGCCAACGAGCGAAAATCGAGCCGAACCCGTTAAGTGATGTGCGAGGGCATCGACCTGCTCGATAAGGCTACTGAGTCGATACGGGTCTAGATCCTCAGGTTTTGACGACAGATTGACCCCAGGACCATCGATCGCAACAACGCGGTAGTGCTTTGCAAGGGCTCGCATTTGATGGTGAAACGAAAACCAAAACAGTGGAAATCCATGGTAGAAAATAACGAGCGGGCCAGAACCCGCTTCAACGTAATGCAGCGCAAGATTTTGGTGCCGAAAATAGCTGTGGGTGAATTCGGTCATTTTTTTTGTTGGGCGATCAGCTGATCCCGTAACTTTTCTGGGTTCAGCGCTTTCGCTTTGTCGCGCTCGACCACCTCTGGCGGTACATACCAATGCAGTTTCTCACCGATATAGGCAGCCCACACACACGCAGCGACGTCGTCTGCCGGCAGTGTTCTAACAGCGTCTTCACGGTCGTGATTGAGCGCTGGGAGATTCCAAACGGGGCGCGATTCCCCGCGAACAAATCGAGCGCCAGTCTGCCACAATGGCGTATCAATGATGCCCGGTGAAACATCAGCGGCCCGGGCGCCGAAGCGGGCCAGCTCAACGCTCATGGCTTCGGTTAAGCCCTTTACCGCGACTTTGGTTGCGCTATAGGTTGCCATGCCTGGAGAGCCGAAATTGGCAGCTGAGGACGAAGTTGTGAAACACAAAGCGTTGGGTGTTTGCTTGAGTAGGTAAATCGAGGCGTGGATGCCATTGAGTACGCCAATCAAGTTCACGTTTACCGTCGCCAAGGTTTTCTCGAAGGGCACTTCGTCTAAAAATCCGAACACGGCGATGCCCGCGTTATTAAACAAAATGTCCAAGCGTTGGCCCGCTGCGGTCCCAAAATCGATCATTACTTGGTCGAATGCGGCCTTGTC
>JAQWWC010000285.1 GCA_029249645.1 Pseudomonadales bacterium | reverse complement strand
GATACCGATAGCGATGGTGACGGCGATGCCTGCGACGCGGATGATGACAGCGACAATGTGCTTGATGGCGAAGATAACTGTCCGCTGATCAGTAATGCAGATCAAGCAGATGCCGATAGCGACGGCAAGGGCGATGCCTGCGATAACAGTAATGACAGTGACGCCGACAGCGATGGCATTGGCGATCTGCTTGATAACTGCCCCGCGATTGCCAATCCGGATCAAGAAAATAACGACAATGACGCGTTTGGCGACGTTTGCGATACCGATGACGATAATGACGCCGTGTTGGATAGCGCGGACAATTGTCCCCTGATTGCCAACGCAGGCCAGGCTAATAACGACAATGATGCGTTTGGCGACGTTTGTGATACCGATGACGATAATGACGCCGTGCTGGATAGCGCTGACAACTGTCCCCTGATTGCTAACGCAGGCCAGGCTAATAACGATAGTGATGCGTTTGGCGATGCGTGCGATACCGATGATGATAATGACGACGCGCTGGATGGCGCGGACAATTGCCCGCTGATTAGCAACCCAGGCCAAGAAGATGAGGACCTTGATGGGGCTGGGGATGCGTGTGATGCAGATATCGATGGCGACCAGGCGGCGAACAGCGCCGATAATTGCCCCTTTGACCCCAATGTTGATCAAGCTGATTTGGATGGCGACAACACGGGCGATGTGTGCGATGCCGATATCGACGGTGATGAAGTGCTTAATGGCGTTGACAACTGCAAGCTCATCGCGAATCCGGATCAAGCCGATGAGGATGAGGATGGGCTAGGGGATGTTTGCGACGAAAATAACGCCCTCGACAGTGACAAAGACGGAATAAACGATGACCTAGACAATTGCCCGAATAACGCCAATGCCGACCAAGCCGATGCGGACAACGATGGGGTGGGCGATGTTTGTGACACCAATCCAAATGATTCCGATGACGACGGCATTGAAGATGATGTCGACAACTGTCCTTTAGTCGATAACGGGGATCAGTTAGATTTTGACGATGATGGAGTGGGAGATGGCTGCGATGCCGATGCCGATGGCGACTCGGTGGATGACGCAGAGGATTTGTTTCCCCTTGATGCGAGAGGCGGCTTGGATGCGGACAATGATGGTATGGCTGATGAGTGGGAAGCGCTCAATGGTTTAGATATTGCGGACGCCAATGATGCAGGCTCCGATGCGGACGGTGATGGGTTGACAGCGCTCGAGGAGTTTACGGGTAATACTGACCCCAATGAGTCGGACTTAATTGCTCAAACGCTCAGTTTTGAGTCGCCTAAGTTTTTGGTCATCGATCAAGCCGCAACCATCAATCTCATTTATGCTGCGGCAGATGGTCAAAACACCACGGGGCTCTCCTTTAGAGTGCATTACGACAAGGCGATCCTAAACGGCCTGATCGGTGATTACTTCTCGGTGTTTCAAGAGGGCGGGATCCGCCTTGGCGGTGAGGCATTCGACGATATTGAAGATCTCGACAATGACCCGCTTACCGACACCTTCGAGGTGTTTGAGTGGTCTGATCTGTCGGGTGCTTGGCCTAGCACAGCAGGCGCGACCGCGACGCTGTTGTCGGGGACAATAACTCCGGATGAAACCGTGACGAGCGTCCGTGTTGGGCTTTCCGTAATCTCGGCGGCAGCGGGGTATACGCTCGAGCTTGATCAACTGAGGCTTTCGGTTGGGCGCGTCTCGTTAGATATCGATGGTAATGGCAAAGCCGAAGCGCTGACAGACGGTTTACTGGTCATTCGATACTTGTTTGGATTTAGGGGCGAAAGTCTAACTGCCGGCGCTGTGGCGTCTGATGCCCAGCGGCGAACGCCGCAAGAAATCGAGGCATTCATTCGCGTTTTAATACCGTAGATATTAAAACCAACTGATTGCAGAGCAATTAAAAAAACAATGGCACGCCTTAGCATGGGTTTTTATGGCCTAAGCAATGGCTTTTAAAGCCCAATTACTTATGATGGAACCAACTGTTTTAGAATGGTATTGTTATCAGGTTAAGAATTATTGTCCTAAGCGTACTGCAGCTTTCCGCTCTAAACCTTTACGCGGCAGACACCAATGACGACGGCGAGAATGACCTTCAAGGTGCTTATCCAAATGATGCGGCTTAACAATATCTGCTTCAACCTGAGGCACGCCCAAAGGTTAAAGACGAAAATCTGCCGGGCCGTCTGACGAACCAGAGCCAGGATCAGGTGACCACCGGGGGGGCTCACGCGAATAGACCGCGATAACTCAATGCAATCAGACATAAGCGAAGCACATCGGTGCGGCTAAGACTAAAAAAAGCAGAGTGAAAACCGTTAACAAGGAGTCACGATCGAATGCAGGTAAAAATAAATTATTGGTTACAACACGGTTTTAAGCTAAGCGTTCTATGGCTTATGAGCTTGGCGATGACGGGCCATGCTAGCGACGTCCAGCTATTTACAGATAGGATCGCTGCCGACAAGCGAGATATTGCCGCGTACAGTGGCTTGATTGACCAACAGATCACAGCAGGCGAGCAAAAAGCGGCGAGTAAAACCCAAAAGAGAGCGCTCCGCTACGCTCGGGTGTTAACTGAAAAACTGGCATTGCGAACCCAAGGCATTCGAATTTGGGGTCTTTCTAAGAATGATAAGAAAGCACTGGGCGAGTACAAACGCGGACTACGTGTTAAAGGCTCGGATCAATATCCAGCACTTCATTTGGCTATGGCTCGGGTTTATAACGCTAACCGTCAATTCGAATCTGCAAAATCGATGTTGCGGCTATCGCTTGCGGCCGATGCCATGAACAACGAGGCCGCAGAATCCTTGCTGTTGCGAATTCAGCAGGTCGAAAGGGCAGTCGCGATTACCAGTAGTGCTTTTGCTTATGATGCTCAAATTAATCGAGAAGCCGTGGCTCGATTACTCAGTCAAGAACTGTCTGTGGCAACCTATCTAGACCTGCCGAAAGCCGTCTCAGTGGGTGAAACCTCAGATCAAGGGTTAACCGATTACGAGGCTTCAATCTACGCTGAGGATATATTGTCGACCCATCGCTTGAATCTGCGGAGCTTCAGAATCACAAACGGCGCATTTTCACCTCAAAAAGCTATGACCCGAGGCGAACTGGCGCTGCTGGTCGAAGATATCCTATACGTCAAATTTGGCATTAGCCGAACGGCGTTTATTGGTACGGCGTCTCCTTTTGCCGATTTATCATCCAATAACACGAGTTTCAACGCCATCATGTCGGCGGTAACCCGTGGATTGATGCAGGGCCGAGAAAATGGTTCCATTGGGCCATCCGAGTTGGTTTCTGGGGCGGAAGCCATTTTAGTGTTACACAATCTCAACCAGATCTTAAAGCGTCCACAGGCGTCTAAATAGCGAGGAAATCCTAATGAAACGATGGATATGGATAATCAGCCTTTTGAGCTGTCAGGCGACGTTTGCCAATGACCTATCGATGATTACAGCAGAAGGCTTCGGCTTCTCAGATGCCAATCGATTTTCCGAACCCCAAGCCCGATTAATGGCTCTGCGAGCAGCCAAAATTGATGCCCAACGAAATTTATTGGAAGTTATTAACGGCGTGCGGGTTACTGCTGGCACGACGGTCAAAGACATGATGCTTGAAAGCGATATCATTGGGACGCGGGTAAAAGGGATGTTGCAGGGGGCTTTCGAGACCGATTCACGCGTTGCCCTTGAGGACGGTAGCTGGGTGGCCTCCGTCAAGATGGCCGTGTGCATGGATAAAAGCGACGCGCTCTGCCGCGCCAAGCCAACTTTGGCATCGATTACGCAGCCCAGTTTGATCGGCGCGCCGGCGGAAGCACGCTATGCAGCGTCGGACCTGCCAGCGGTCTCGGCCGCAGCTTTAAAGCAGACCGCCGCGCCGCAAAACACCGCTGAGCCGGCTAACGCTGCTTCTGTCCCAGCAGCCCCTGTCCAAGCCGTTGCAGCGCCAGTCACTGCAAAAGCAGATGCGATAGCCAATCGGGCCACCGGCCTCATTTTGGATGCCAGGGCTTTAAATTACACGCCGATGTTGGATGTTCGCGTCCGAACTGGCAGCGGTAAGGAACTCTATGGCCCAGGGCATGTCCCCATGGGAAGCGATTGGTTGCACTGGGCGCCTTCCGTTGTTTCCGCCAATGAAATGGCCGATATTATTGGGGATGCGCCTTTGGTCATGACCCCTGAGCCACTTGGCGAAGCCACCGAGCTGGTGATTTCAGATAACGATGCCATCAAGCTTTTCACGAGCAATACCTTGAACGGCGATTTTCTCGCTGCCGGTAAAGTCGTGATCGTTGTTGGCGGTAGTTGATACCGGTGCGGCAAGGCCAATATAAATTGCGTGCGATGGGGTTGCT
>JAQWWC010000284.1 GCA_029249645.1 Pseudomonadales bacterium | reverse complement strand
TTATGGGGCACATAATAGCTTTCATAAGTTGAGTCAGAGGACATCTGGATTCTCCATTAAATCACTGATTATTCAGCAGCAGCTGATGCTGTCATATCCGTAATATCAAACAACGTATATGACAAGGTGAGCGTCTCTACAGATTCCGGCAGGTAAGGGTCAATGATAAACCGAAGCGGCATATCAATGGCTTCACCGGTCGCAAGGACCTGCTGTTCAAAACAAAAGCACTCGGTTTTATGCATGTATTCCGCTGCGTGAAACGGCGCAACACTCGGAATTGCTTGGGCTGTCATCGTATAGCCGGCGGGATTGCTCGCATAGAAAGTGGTTTGGTTCATTTCGCCGGGCCGGACTTTCATGCTCCGAACCTCAGGTCTAAACGACCACGGCATACTGGCATTATTGTTGGTTAAAAACTGAACTGTTACCCAACGGTCGGCATCGACCGCGATACCGTCTTCGGGCACCATGTAGGCACTCGCGGTTTTACCATTGGCACCCGTCACCTGACAATAAATGTCATACAAAGGCACCAACGCGAAACCAAAAACGAACATACCCAAAACCACGCCAACTAACTTGAACGTGGTTCGGGCCTGTACATTTTGATCGGTCTTCGCCATCGGTCGTTACTCGACTATGCCATTGCACGTTCGGGTAGTTCAGGAGGCGTCGAAAAGGTGTGGTAAGGCGCAGGTGACGCAATTGTCCACTCAAGTCCTTCTGCACCGTCCCAGACTTCGTCAGTCGCTTTTTTACCACCCATGATGCATTTAATCACGATGAACAAAAATAGTAGCTGACTGAACCCAAAGATAAATGCGCCAACGCTGGAAACCATATTCCAATCTGCAAACTGCAAAGCGTAGTCGGGGTATCGCCGCGGCATGCCCGCCAGACCGATAAAATGCTGCGGGAAGAACGTGACGTTCACTCCAACGAAGGATAACCAAAAATGCGTCTTACCGAGGGTTTCATCATACATGTTGCCCGTCCACTTCGGCAGCCAGTAGTAGGCAGCCGCCATGATGCTAAAGATCGAACCTGGCACCAAAACATAATGGAAATGCGCAACCACAAAGTAGGTATCGTGGTATTGGAAGTCCGCTGGGACAATCGAGAGCATCAGTCCGGACAGCCCACCAATGGTAAACAGGATGACAAAAGCGACTGCAAACAGCATGGGGGTTTCAAACGTCATTGAACCCTGCCACATCGTCGCTGCCCAATTGAAAACCTTCACGCCCGTCGGTACCGCGATTAACATCGTCGCATACATAAAGTACAGCTCACCTGCAATCGGCATCCCAACTGTGAACATATGGTGTGCCCAAACGATGAAAGACAAGAATGCAATAGACGCGGTTGCATACACCATTGAGTCGTATCCAAATAGCTTCTTGCGAGCGAAGGTCGGGATAATCGCTGAGACAATACCGAATGCAGGCAGAATCATAATATAGACTTCAGGGTGCCCAAAGAACCAGAAAACGTGCTGAAACAAAACGGGATCACCACCACCGCCAGCGCTGAAAAAGGCTGTCCCAAAATGAATATCCATAAGCATCATGGTCACCACGCCCGCAAGAACCGGCATCACTGCAATCAAAAGATAAGCGGTAATAAGCCAAGTCCAAACGAATAATGGCATGTCCATCAAGCGCATACCCGGCGCACGGAGGTTCAGGATCGTGACTACGACGTTAATAGAACCCATAATCGAGGAAATACCCATTAAATGCACCGCGAATATAAAGAAGGTCACACTAGGTGGGGCATATTCTGTCGACAAGGGCGCATAAAACGTCCAACCAAAGTTTGGCGCCCCGCCTTCCATAAACAGGGTGCTTAGCAACATGCTGAAGGCAAACGGCAAGATCCAGAAACTATAATTATTCATTCTGGGAAGCGCCATATCCGGTGCGCCAATCATCATTGGCACCAGCCAATTTGCAAGGCCAACAAACGCCGGCATAACGGCGCCAAACACCATAATTAGACCGTGCATCGTTGTCATTTGATTAAAAAACTCTGGCACAACCAGTTGCAAGCCCGGCTGGAACAATTCGGCACGGATCACCAATGCCATACAACCACCAGTCAAAAACATGGCAAAGCTGAACCAAAGGTAGAGGGTGCCTATATCTTTATGGTTGGTCGTTAAAACCCAACGCATCAGTCCCTTGTCGGGACCATGATGATGATCGTCGTGATGATTTTCAATAACTGCGCTCATCCCTTTCTCCTATTCTTCACTACTAATCAGTGCATTAACGGCTCGGGGCTGCACTAGATCGCCCACATTATTACCCCAAGCATTTCTTTCATACGTTACAACCGCTGCGATCTCAGCCGGGTTTAATTGCGCAGCGAAGGCTTGCATCGCCGATCCTGCTTTCCCGTTTACGACGATATCAATGTGCGCGTCGATCGGTCCAATTGCTAAACCCTGTCCAACCAAGGAGGGGAATGCGGGTGGAATACCTTGACCATTGGCCTGATGACAAGATTGGCAGGCCTGTGTATACACTTGCTCACCGGTCTCCATCAATTCTGCCATTGTCCAAGTCTTTCCAACCGTTTCATAAACCTGCAATGCTTCTTGCTGCTTCATAGCAAGCCAACTTTCGTACTCAGCTTGCTCGACCGCCTTGACCACAATGGGCATGAATCCGTGATCTTTGCCACACAGCTCCGTACATTTGCCTCGATAAATGCCAGGCTCTTCGACTACCGCCCAGGCTTCGTGGACAAATCCTGGTATCGCGTCCTTCTTCACCGCAAAATCAGGCACCCACCAAGAATGGATTACGTCATTGGAGGTGACGAGGAATCGAACCCGTTTATTAATCGGAATAACCAGTGGGTTATCGACGTCTGCCAAGTAGTGTTCGCGCTTCGGTGTGCGGTTGTAATACTCGTCCGGCGGCGTCAGTAAGCTGCTGATGAATTTGACCTCTTGGGTCGGGTCGTCACTTAAGTACGTATACTGCCACTTCCATTGGTAGCCTCGAACTTCAATATCGATGTCCGCGCCTGACGCATCATACATGTCACGCAAGGTGCTGGTTGCTGGAACCGCCATCCCAATCAGGATGAAAATTGGGATGATCGTCCAAGCATATTCTAGTTTAGTGCTGTGCGAGAACGTAGCCGGCTTATGCCCAAGCGACTTTCGATGCACGAGCATTGACCAAATCATGACGCCAAAGACTAAAACACCAATGACCACACATATGGTAAAAATAAGCATATGTAGATCGTAGACCTCGCGCGAGATCGCCGTTACCCCTTTAGTCATGTTCAAAGCGGACCAATCCGCTAGGGCCTGCCAACTTGAACTTAAGGCAGCCACAGCGATCAACCACTGCAGAGAGGTTTTCAATCGCTGACCCTCTCCTACTTTGCTTTCTTTTCTTGCCATGTCTCGCAACTCCAACCTAATTGACGATTAAACCTTTGTAGTGTTCTTCAAGGCTGCTCCGCAGTCTCGCTTTTCGCTTATTCTTTCTGCCTTTTTAGTGCAGGACTTTTTCTTTTAGCCGACTCTCGACATCGAAAGGTGACGGCTATCTGGCAAATGACTGCCGGATTATCAACGTTTTACGGCCGAATTGCATCTATCGGCTTATGTCTGCTCGGGTTATTGATGCAGTTTATCGGGCTCAATTACTCGAGGCCTGATCTCTCGCCCGGCGTCCAAATCACTACCCGCTCGGCCCAGTTGGACGACATCGGGATCCCGGGGGCGCAAGTATAGCTGTGAGAATGCCTACCCTCAAGTCATTGGGAACTTTAGCGGTACGATTTCATCCGGCGAGGGCGGCGTGGGAGCGTCTACCGATTTCGGTCGCGCCTCAGTGAAACCACAGTCGACGCAAAGCACAATATCGCTCGCGTTCTGGGAATCAAAATAAAGGGTATCTTCAGCCCTGCAGCCCTGACATCGAGCACCTGCAATAAAACGTCGGCTCATCAGAGAATACCCTCCTGCTGGAGCAGTGCCGTAATGCTTGGCGCGCGTCCACGAAAGTCGATAAACAGCTCTAAAGCGTCGCGCGCGCCGCCTTGCTCTAAAACGGTGGTCAAAAACCGTTCACCCGTTTGTCGATTGAAAATCCCGTCTTCTTTAAACTTGGAAAAAGCGTCTGCACTGAGTACTTCTGCCCATTTATAACTGTAGTAGCCTGCGGCATAACCCATCACATCACCAAAAATATGGCTGAACCCATTTTGGAACCGATTCGTCTCTGAAATGGGTGTGACCGAAACCGCCGCTCTCACTTCCTCTAAAATCGTACGCAGCGTCTCGGGCTTACCGTCGAATTCATTATGCAACCTGAAATCAAAGAGGGCGAACTCGAGCTGTCGCACCATCTGCATACCAGACTGAAAGTTTCGCGCTTGCAGCATTTTATCTAGCAACGCCAGCGGAAGCGGCTCGCCGGTGTCGACCTGACCCGAAATAAGATTAAGCGCGTCTGGATCCCAGCACCAATTTTCAAGAAATTGACTGGGAAGCTCAACCGCGTCCCAGGCAACACCGTTTATACCCGAGACAGACGCGCAATCAACTTGCGTCAGCATGTGATGAAGCCCATGACCAAATTCATGAAACAAAGTCACGACATCATCGTGGCTGAGCAAAGCAGGTTGATCATTAACTGGTGATGCGAAATTACAGGTCAAAAAGGCCACCGGCAGGGTTAGCCCATACGCCGGGTCCTGACGTCGACATCGGCAGTCCGCCATCCAAGCGCCACCGCGTTTTTTAGATCGAGCGTATAAGTCAAAGTAAAAACGTGCAAGCGGTACGCCTTGTCGACGAATCAAGTAAGTGGTGACATCTGGGTGCCAGACCGACATATCGGTCACTGGGATAACCTCAACACCAAAGATTCTTTGAACAATCTCGAATAAGCCGTCGATGACTTTTTGATCTGGAAAATACGGTCTTAGGTCCTCATCCGACACATCAAACCGATGCCGTTTCAATCGATCGCCGCAAAAAGCCACATCCCAAGGATGAATCGAGGATAACCCTAAGGTCTCCAGCCCATACCGCGCAATGTCGTCAAAATCCTGCTCAGCCACCGCTTTAGAATGATTGCTAAGATCCAATAAAAAGGTCATTACGGCGGCCGGATTCTCAGCCATTTTGGTCGCAAGACTCAGTTCAGAAAATTGCTCAAACCCCAGCAGATTTGCGAGCGCGATCCGATCTTCTAAAATTTTTTGTATCAAGGCCGTGTTATCAAACTGACCCGCATGCGGGCCCAGTTCAGACGCGCGTGTTGTGTAGGCTTCATAAACCTCTTGCCGCAAACCTCGATCTGTAGCGTGCGTCATTACCGATGAGTAACTTGGACCGCTCAAATCAAGTAGATAACCGTCATAGCCTTTTAACTCTGCTGCTTGTCTTGCCAGCGCAATGGCGGTTTCTGGGAGCCCATCCAACGCAGCTTTCTCTTTAATCACCTTTTCCCAAGCATCGGTTGCGTCCAAGATATGCTCAGAAAATAGACTGGTCTGCTCACTAAGCCGTTGTTTGAGTTCGCCATAACGCTTTCGGTCGGCGGAGGTTAAGGCAACACCCGATAATCGGAAATCACGTAAGGCATTGGCAACGGCTTTACAGTCGGCAGAGGTTAACGGCAATGACGTTTGCTGGGCGGCAATCGCTTCATAAATTCCGAGCAAGTCCCGATCTTGACCAAGCTCGGTTTCATAGGCGCTCAGCAAGGGCAAGCAGGCGTTATAAGCCATCCTTAACGCGTCATTGCTCATGACCGCATTTAAATGCTCAATGGGCGCCCAAGCTTCGTTTAAACGGGCGCTGAGCCGTTCAAGCGCATGAAAAGTCTGAACCAGATCAGCACTCTTAGCCCCCTCCTTAATTGAGGCTAATTCAGACCGATTGGCTTTCAAGATGGCCTCAATGGCCGGTACCACGTGCTCAGCAGAAATTGAGTCAAAATCAGGAAACGGGCTGTCTGTTAGTAACGCATTCAACGTAACACTCCTTGAGGAATCGGTTTAACCCTGCATTTCTGTGCGAACCATTTGTGTATCTGGCGACAATTCAAACCAAATCTGAAAGGCAGCAGCGGCTTGTTCAATTAACATCCCGAACCCATCTGCTCGATGCTTTGCCCCCAAGCGGGAAGCCCATTGCAAAAAAGGCGTTTCAGAATCGCTGTAACTTAGATCATAACAAAATGAACCGGGTCCAATGATTCGGCTGGGCAGATCCGGTGCGCTGCCTTTTAAGCCTGCCGCACTCGCGTTGATAATAAGATCGTATTGCGCATCCAGGTGCTCGAGGGTTTTCGCCTCAAGTTGCGAGCTGGGCACCAAACGAACAAGTTGCTCAGCACGCTGGGGCGTGCGGTTCCAAACATGCAATGTCTCGGGCGACTCCCGCAGCAAAGCTGGCACCACCCCCTGAGCCGCGCCGCCAGCACCAATCAAGAGCACCCTTCGGCCTTGAATCGATTGCTCAAGATGGTCTTTAAGGTCCGTAATCAAGCCCTGGGCATCGGTGTTATAGCCATAAACCTTACCATTGGGCGCGAAATCTAGCGTATTGATCACACCGAGACCAATCGCATCTCCTTTAACTTCGTCACACAGCGCGAGCGCTTGAGACTTAAATGGGACTGTAATGTTACAACCGCGTGCGCCCTGCCGGATCAGTTCGGCAACTGCCTGCGCCAGGCCATCCGCCGGCACCAAGACTTTCTGATAGTTCAACGCGATCCCAAATTGCTGCGCAAACAGGCCATGGATCTCAGGCGACCGGCTGTGCGCTATCGGGTTGCCAAACACGGCAAGGTTAATCATTTCGCCCCCTGAGGCCGAAGCACTTGCCCTGTCGCCAGATCAATGATTTCACTTGGGCCGGTCTGACCGCCCAGTGGGCCGGAAATAATAAAGTCCACTTCAGTGGCAAACTGCTCAGCAACTTCTGACTCAGATAACGCTGCCGGCTCGCCTGATCGATTCGCTGAGGTCGAAACCATTGGCCCACCAAGCATTTGACACAGAGATTGCACAACCGGGTGCGCAGAGACGCGCAACGCAACCGTTGCGTGATCTCCCCGAATAAAATCCGGACTCACACCCTGATCCGGCACTAAGAAGGTCACTGGACCCGGCCAAGACGCATTTAATCGTTGAATTTGATCCTCATTCAGGCCCCCAAAGTACGGCGCAAACTGATCAATCGATCCGGCCACAAGAATAAGGCCTTGTTTTACCGATCGCTGCTTCATGCGCAAAACTCGCATTACCGCTTGCTCAGAAGCTGGCGAACAGCCCAAACCCCAGACCCCTTCCGTCGGATAGGCAATCACTGCGCCGGATAAAAGCGCCTGTCGATCGCAACCCCCAATCTGGGCGTGCCTCAAAGGTAGCGTTGTCCAATTGCTTCGGATTTTTCGAGGATTGCCTGCGCGTTCTCAAGGCGCTCACGCTGAAGGGCCTCGGCAAGGCTGGAATCCGATAATGCCATCATTTGTACCGCTAAATAGCCGGCATTTTTTGCACCGGCTTTACCAATCGCGACCGTTGCCACCGGAATGCCGCCCGGCATTTGCACCGTTGACAATAATGCATCAAAGCCCTGCAAGGGACCGGCATCAATGGGCACGCCAATAACAGGCCGAGTGGTTTGCGCCGCAATCGCGCCAGCCAAATGTGCTGCCATACCCGCTCCTGCGATAAAGGCCTGACAACCACGAGTCTCAGCGCTTTGAACATACGCCTGAGTCTCAGCCGGTGTGCGGTGTGCTGAGGTCACCTTGACCTCAAGGGCAATGCCAAACCGCTTGAGAATCTCGACTGCAGCATCCATTACCGGCAAGTCTGAGTCCGAACCCATTAAAATCGCTACGAATTTCGTTTCCATGCGTTATCTCCAACTTTCGAGCCCATGATTATAAGCATTCCTTTAACAATGGGCACGCAAGACGCGCCAAAAACGTATCGAGCCGCATGAAAACCCTCACATCAGAAGTATCGCAACCAGCCTTCGGCCCTAAAACATCTATCTAGACTGCACTCTGAGTTGGTAGAGCATCCCAAGGTGCTCAATCTCACCGGAAAGTTCGAGATGGGCCAGTGCCGTCACCAGGCTTTCAATGGTGTCATCGAGGTTAGCGAGCAAATCCGAAAAAACCATAGGGCCCGCAGTTAGCAGTGCCAACAGCGCTTGATGGTTATCCGTTACACCCTCTGCAACAGGTTTGTCAGCCACGGGTAGGGCCGCTTTTATTGGCTGAGCGTGTCGAAAAAGTTCCGGCATTTCCCGGTATAGGTCTGCAATGGAATCCATGAGATGAGCGCCCTCACGGATTAACTCATGGCACCCTGACGCCGCACCAGCGACCACCGGGCCCGGCACCGCAAATACCTCTCGGCCCTGCGTAAGAGCCAATTTAGCCGAAATCAAAGAGCCACTGCGCATGCGAGCTTCAACCACGATCAGGGCATCGCACAAGCCCGTTATAATTCGATTACGCGCGGGGAAGTGATAGGGTTTCGGTCCGGTGCCGTCCGGATATTCCGACACAAGCAAGCCCTCACGCACAATGGATTGATACAACGCCCGATTTTGCATGGGATAGACAACATCGCAACCCTGACCCAAGACAGCAATCGTTTTACCGCCAACGGCCAGGGCCCCGCGATGGCTCGCCGCATCAATACCCCGGGCAAGACCGCTCACAACAACAAACCCAAGCGCCGCTAATTGACCCGCTAATTGCTCGGCAAACTGCAAACCATGCCAAGAGGCCGCTCGGCTGCCAACCATTGCAATTTTCGGTCCGAGATGTAGATCCAATTGCCCCACACAATACAATTGCGAAGGCGGGCTCGGAATCTCCTTAAGACAGCGCGGCAAGCTATTTTGGTTCAGCCGTTGCGTTGTGGGGTTGTAAAAGGGCGTCATCGGCATCGTCGGCATCATCAGAGAGTCAAGTATCTGTAATGACCACGATGTTAGCGTTGAATCAGGCGTCAGCAGATGGCGGATCGCTCCCAGCTTTCACAAGTAAGACCTAGGGGCTTTGTGCGAGAAAGCCAATTTTTACAGCAGCAGTCGTTTTCAGAACCAGCGCATAGGCAATTCGATTTAACGTTTGATACACCAAGAGCTGTCCAATCGTTTGATCCGGCAACGTCACGGCCTTGCCCGTCACAGGATCCTTCACGCTCTCCCCGGGACTCGCAACGGAGAGCAGGTCGCCTACCGCCAAGCCATCGGTTGATCCAAGATCAATGGTAACGACGGAATGTGCTGCGGCAATGGTCCCGTCTGATCTCAGACCAATAATTTGTCCTGCCACCGCGCTTTTTGGCGGCTGCGGAAACAAGGTTGCATCAATATCGAGACCTTCGGCAGCCATTAGGCGGTCGCCGGGCGTTACCTCTTGCGTTACCTTTACTATTTTGAGGGTTGCAAGGCCTGCTTGCTCAGACAGTAGCCTGGCCTGACCCACTTCTTGGGCTTCCAGACCGATCAATGCACCCGTCATCGGATCCAAATATTGCTGACCCGATTGGTATATCTTAAAAGAGGATACGCCAGCTGCAAGCGCACCCTTGACGTACACCTGATCTCCAGTTTTTAACAAGGTCTTACCATCAATACCTGCAAGAATGTACGGCAACCGCTCAAAGTCCCCAGCATCCACCATTTTAACTTTCGCCAACCAAGCCTCGATTTGACCAAGCGACAAAGCAGGGATCGCCGCCGCCGCATTGGTTCTCCGGATACTAGGGGCTCGCTTTACCATGCTAGGGTCGAGCCGGTCACCTCGCTGCAATCTTAAACGGGGTTGACCATCGATCATCACCAGAGAAATCTCGTCACCCGGATAAATAAGATGCGGGTTGACGATATCAGCATTGAGCGCCCAGATTTGCGGCCACTGCCAAGCCTCTTTTAAGTAGACCGACGCAATGTCCCAAAGCGTGTCACCCGTCTTAACGACATATCGCTCCGGCGCATTCGCTTTAATCTCCATCGCGTGCAGCGGGACGAACGGCCCGACGATTGTCAGACACAAAAAGAGCAATGAAGCGCCAGAGATCGTGCGTGCTGTGAACATATGCGATTTCCTTTTGCGATTCGCGGTACAATTTAGGCCGAACGCGAACCGAGCTGATTAATCGTGAGCTTACAATATCATAACGTGCAATCACGCCACTCGAAATTAGAAATACCAACAAAATAGCATTGATCAATTTATGACAACACCGCTTTTAACCATTTTGGAATTCCCCGATGTACGGCTTCGAACAAAGGCTGCGCCTATCCAAACGGTAACGCGCGACATCGCGGCGCTTGCCGAGCAAATGCTTGCAACTATGTACCAAGCACCCGGAATCGGCTTGGCCGCCACGCAAGTAAACGTGCATCTTAGGCTGATAGTTTGTGACATCTCAGAAGACCATCAATCACCTCTTGTCTTCGTCAACCCGAGGCTCATTGAGGGTGAGGGCAACATTGAAACGCAGGAAGGCTGCTTGTCTGTACCTGGATTCTACGAGAGCGTTTTTCGATACGAAAAAGTTTTGGTTGAGGCGCTTGATCGAAACGGCGAAGCCTTTCAACTTGAGGCCGATGGCTTGTTGGCCATTTGTATTCAGCATGAAATGGATCATCTCGATGGCAAGCTCTTTGTTGATTACCTGTCTCCCGCCAAACGGCAATTACTCAGGAAAAAACTGTTAAAGCAACAAAAGCTGCAACGACCATGATGCGAGTACTGTTTGCAGGGACGCCAGAATTCGCTGTCGAACATCTCCGAGGCTTGATTGAGCATCCAGATATTGAGGTCGTGGCTGTTGTGACTCAGCCCGACCGGCCAGGCAAGCGCGGCAAAAAACTAATTGCCTCCCCGGTTAAACACCACGCGCTTATGGAGGGGCTCACCGTGCTGCAGCCCGCGCGCCTTCAAACCAAACACTTGGCCGGATTCTCTTTCGACCTGTTGATCGTCGTTGCCTATGGCCAGATTCTGAAGCCAGAGGTTTTGGCCCTGCCGCGTATTGGCCCGATCAACGTTCACGCATCACTGCTGCCACGCTGGCGTGGGGCGGCACCCGTACAGCGCGCTATTCTGGCTGGCGACCAAACGACCGGTGTGACCATCATGAAGATGGCAGAGGGTTTGGATACCGGACCGATCATTAGCATCCGGCCGTGCAGCATCAGCTCGGACGAAACCAGTCACAGCCTGTTCAAAAAATTGGCACGCGTAGGCCGAGAAGCGCTCCTTGACACGGTCGAAACAATTGCCCAGACCGGCTTGGTAGCCGATCCCCAACCAGCAGCGGGCGTGACTTATGCGCACAAAATTTTGAAAGCAGAAGCAAAAATCGACTGGTCTATGAGCAGCGCGCTAATCTGCCGACACATCAGGGCGTTTGTGCCAGACCCAGTTGCCTTTACGACCCAAGGCGAAACACGGTTTCGATGTTATGGCGCTGTGGTTGCGCCGAGCCAGTTAAACGATGCAGCGCCAATCCCTGCGTCTGGCACCATCCTTGAAAGGTCCAAGGCGGGGATCCGCGTTCAATGCGGTGAAGGACAGCTCT
>JAQWWC010000283.1 GCA_029249645.1 Pseudomonadales bacterium | reverse complement strand
TTGATGGATGTTGAGCTAATAGCCCCGATTGCGATGGAAGAAGGTCAGCGATTTGCGATTCGCGAAGGCGGCCGAACAGTTGGCGCTGGCGTTGTAACAAAAATTAAAGACTAAAGGCTAGTAATTCGGCAGGAAGGCGGGTAGTATTCGCCTCCCTGCTAAGCCTTGGCTTAAGAAGGCTGCCACAAACGCGAAAGTGACGGCAGCATCAGGGACGAAGTCAAGTTTAAAAGCCGACGGGATGATCAGGATTCCGATAGGGGATCACGGGACGCTCGCAAGAGCAACGACACGACAGTGTGCCTTCCTTTAAAGAGGAGGGCTTGCTTGGATTTAAATTTGGCTGGTTAGCTCAAAAGCGGCAAGAGTTAACCGACAGTGGTGCGCAAAAGGTGCACTGAAACGAAAGATAGGCGCGTCATGCAAAATCAAAGAATCAGGATTCGACTCAAGGCGTTTGATCATCGGCTCATCGATGTGTCGACTCAAGAGATTGTCAATACGGCAAAGCGAACCGGTGCCCAAATTCGCGGCCCTATTCCCCTGCCTACCCGCAAAGAAAAGTTCACAATTCTGATTTCGCCTCACGTCGATAAAGATGCACGGGATCAATACGAGATTAGAACGCATAAGCGCATGTTGGACATTTTAGAGCCAACAGAAAAGACGGTCGACGCCTTAACAAAGTTGGATTTGGCCGCAGGGGTTGAAGTCCAGATAAACCTGGCCTGATCGCGCAACTAATTCGGAGAGTGACAATGACGATAGGCATTGTAGGTACAAAACAAGGCATGACGCGGATCTTCACCGAAGATGGGCGATCAGTGCCGGTAACAGTGGTTCAGGCAACCCCAAACCGAGTGACTCAGGTTAAAAGCCTCGATCGTGATGGCTATCAGGCAATCCAAGTTACTTATGGTGCGGTAAAGGCGTCTCGAATAAATCAACCGCATGCTGGACTGTTTAAGAAAACGCAGGTCGAGGCTGGGCGAACGTTGACAGAATTCACCACCGGAGACGCAGATTTTGAAGTGGGCGCTGAGTTAACAGTGGCTAATTTCCAGGCTGGTCAAAAGGTCGATGTTACTGGCCAATCAAAAGGTAAGGGTTTTCAGGGGGTTATTAAGCGTCATAATTTTACGATGCAGGACGCAACCCACGGTAACTCATTGTCGCATCGTGCGCCGGGTTCTATTGGTCAGTGCCAAACCCCTGGTAGGGTATGGAAGGGTAAAAAAATGGCTGGCCATATGGGTGCAGAGCAAGTGACAACCCAGTCACTTGAAATTGTCCAGGTTGATATTGAAAACAACTTGCTGTTGATCAAGGGCGCAGTGCCTGGTTCAAAGGGCGGGGCTGTTGTTGTAAAACCTTCCGTAAAATCTCGGAGTCAAACGGAGGCTGAATCTTGAACTTAAATATTTCAGAACCGGGCGTCGGCCTCACTGATAAAGCGGTTGAGTTGTCGGATACCCTCTTTGGTCGTCAGTACAATGAGGCGCTTGTCCATCAGGTAGTTGTGTCCTACATGGCTGGTGCGCGCCAAGGTACAACTTCTCAGAAGACACGGTCCGAAGTCAGCGGAGGCGGACGTAAGCCGTTTCGCCAAAAAGGAACCGGTCGCGCTCGTGCAGGCACGATCCGCAGCCCAATATGGCGTGGCGGTGGTGTAACGTTTGCTGCTAAACCTCGCGATTATTCTGTAAAAGTGAACAAGAAAATGTACCGCGGCGCGATGCAGTCCATTTTTTCTGAGTTGGTGCGTCAGGACCGGCTCATTGTGACAGAAGATTTCTCGGTCACGGCGCCAAAAACAAAAGAAGTCCTCCAGCGTTTGAAGGATCTCAATCTCAATCAGGTTTTGGTAGTGGTTGAGGAAGTCGATGAGAATCTATACCTCGGTGCACGAAACATCCGGCAAGTTGATGTTGTCGACGTGCAGGGTGTAAATCCTGTGATTCTGTTGGGCTACGAAAAGGTGCTATTTACAGTAGGCGCCTTGAAACGGGCTGAGGAGATGTTGGGATGAGTGCAGATGCAATTTATAACGTTATTTTAGGCGCTCATATCTCAGAAAAAGCAACTGTTGTAGCTGAGCAGTCTAATCATTTCGTCTTCAAAGTTCGGAAGGAAGCGACGCGGCCTCAGATCAAGGCAGCTGTTGAGAAGATCTATGGTGTGAGTGTTGCTGGTGTGACCGTCGCCAATGTCAAGGGCAAGGTAAAAAAGACCATGAGAGGTCAGAGCAAGAAGCCAAGCTGGAAGAAGGCTTACGTGCGGGTGGTAGAAGGTCAAGAAATCGACTTCACCGCAGAAGCCAAATAGCAAATTCAAGAATTGATACGCGAGAAGAATAATGCCAGTCGTTAAAGCAAAACCTACATCGCCCGGTCGCCGGTTCGTCGTTAAAGTTGTCCATCCTGATCTGTATAAGGGTGATCCCTTTAAAGCTTTGGTTCAGGCAAAGCCCAAGAGCGGCGGACGAAATAATAAAGGTCGAATTACGACTCGTCACATTGGTGGCGGTCATAAGCAGAAGTACCGAATTATAGATTTTAAACGCAATTCTAAAGATGGCATTAAGGCCGTTGTTGAGCGTTTAGAATACGATCCAAATCGAACCGCGAACATTGCGCTATTAAAGTACGCCGACGGTGAGCGAAAGTACATCATAGCCCCGAAGGGCATTGCGGCAGGAGACGAGATTCAATCAGGGGACGGTGCACCGATTAAGGTTGGCAATTGTATGCCAATGCGGAATATCCCAATGGGTAGCGTCATTCATTGTGTTGAATTGAAAGCAGGCAAAGGCGCCCAAATCGCTCGTAGTGCGGGCACGTCGGTGCAGTTGGTTGCCAAAGACGGTCGTTATGTCACGCTTCGACTGCGCTCTGGTGAGATGCGAAGAGCATTAGCAGATTGTCGAGCCACGTTGGGCGAGGTAAGTAATTCTGAGCACAACCTACGATCGCTTGGTAAAGCGGGTGCGACCCGTTGGCGTGGTGTGCGACCAACCGTTCGAGGCGTCGTTATGAACCCAGTTGATCACCCACATGGTGGTGGTGAAGGTAAGACCTCTGGTGGCCGACATCCTGTGAGTCCATGGGGAATGCCAACCAAGGGTTATAAAACCAGAAAGAATAAGCGCACCGATAAGATGATTATTCGTCGTCGTCGCGCAAGTCGATAGGAGATAGGTTGTGCCTAGAAGTTTAAGAAAAGGTCCATTTATTGATTTGCATTTAGCCGACAAGGTTGAAAAAGCCTTGGAGACAAATGACAAGCGTCCAATTAAGACCTGGTCACGTCGGTCGATGATTGCGCCCGATTTTGTTGGGTTAACGATTCAGGTGCACAACGGTCGTCAGCATGTACCGGTGTTTATTACAGAAGATATGGTTGGTCATAAGTTGGGCGAGTTCTCGTTAACACGAACGTATCGCGGGCATGCAGCGGATAAGAAAGCGAAGCGGCGGTAGGTCGCGTTTTAGATCCAGGGTAATGAGGAACAGGTGATGGAAGTTTCTGCAAGATTAAAAGGTGCTCGGATTTCGGCCCAGAAGGCACGTCTGGTTGCTGATCAGATTCGCGGACAGGCCGTAGGCTCAGCGCTGAATACGTTGACGTTTAGCACGAAGAAAGGTGCACATTTGGTTAAGAAATTGCTGGAGTCTGCAATAGCGAATGCTGAGCACAATGAAGGCGCGGATGTGGATGAGTTGTCAGTTGCCAAGATTTTTGTAGATGAAGGCACAACCATGAAGCGGATTAAGCCCCGAGCCAAAGGTCGTGCGGATCGGATCTTTAAAAGAAGTTGTCATATCACGCTCGCAGTGGCAGACAGCTAAGTCATAATCGGTAGAGATTAGGAGACCGGAATGGGTCAGAAAGTACATCCTACAGGCATGCGTCTGGGTATCGTTAAGCAACATACCTCGATTTGGTATGCCCAAGGACCAGCCTACGCAAAGAACTTACATGCGGACCTCAAAGTCCGAGAGTTCATTCATAAGAAGCTAGCGCAGGCATCCGTGAGCCGTATCGATATCCATCGGCCCGCGCAAACCGCTCGAATCACGATCCATACTGCACGTCCAGGGATTGTGATTGGCAAGAAGGGTGAAGATGTCGAGGCACTCCGGCAAGAGATAGGTCGGATGATGAAGGTGCCTGTCCACATCAATATTGAAGAGATCCGAAAGCCTGAAATCGATGCTTATTTGGTTGCTCAAAACGTGGCACAGCAATTAGAACGTCGAGTTCAATTCCGTCGAGCCATGAAGCGCGTGATGCAAAACGCGATGCGTCTCGGAGCAGAAGGGATCAAGGTCCAGGTGTCAGGGCGTCTTGGCGGTGCCGAAATTGCTCGGTCTGAGAACTATCGTGAAGGACGCGTGCCGTTGCACACTTTGCGTGCTGATATCGACTACGCCACCTCAGAAGCATTGACGACTTATGGCATCCTTGGTGTCAAGGTCTGGATCTTCAAAGGTGAAATTCTGGGTGTTCGCGAAGAAGCTGCGGCCGCCTCCAATACTGCTCAAAATTTTGGTTAAGAGATCATGCTACAGCCTAAGAGAACAAAGTTTCGGAAACAGCATAAAGGGTCTAATCGTGGACTTGCCCATCGCGGCAGCACGGTCAGCTTTGGAGAGTTTGCACTAAAAGCGGTTGGACGCGGTCGGATGACAGCGCGCCAGATTGAGTCTGCGCGGCGTGCGATGACTCGCCGAGTGCGTCGAGGGGGCCAGATTTGGATTCGTGTTTTCCCAGATAAGCCAATTACGCAAAAGCCACTCGAAGTAAGACAGGGTAAAGGTAAGGGTAACGTGGAATATTGGGTTGCTCAGATCAAGCCTGGGAAGGTGCTCTACGAGATGGAGGGCGTTTCCGAGGAAGTTGCACGCGATGCGTTTCGTCTGGCCGCGGCTAAGCTGCCGTTTGCGACGACATTTGTTAAACGCGTGATTATGTAATCGGGAGAGATTGATGATTGATGTAAAAGAATTGCGATCGAAGACGCCTGCGGAAGTACAAGACGTATTAGTCGGACTTGCTAAAGAGCAGTTTGGCCTGAGGATGCAGAAGTCAATCGGTCAATTGACGCAGACCCATCTTTTGAAGCGAGTGAGTCGCGACATTGCTCGCGTTAAGACGGTAATGGGTGAGTCGAAGGACGATTAGTTACGATTTGGGTAACGGCGCCAGTGAGGCGAAAAGTGATTAGGCGCTCGGCAAATGGCGCGGTATTAAGAAATAGGACTGATAGTCATGAGTGGTGAACAGAATTTAGCACGAAATGTAAGCGGTACGGTTGTCAGCAACAAGATGGACAAAAGTATCACGGTGTTGGTGGAGCGTCGGATCAAGCACCCGATATACGGTAAGTACATCAAACGCTCAAAAAAGATTATGGCGCACGATCCAGAGAATCAGTGTCTGCCAGGGGATGCCGTGACAATTCAGGAGTCGCGGCCTCTGTCTAAAAGTAAAACTTGGATGCTGACTTCGATTGATAAGCGGGCAGTAGAAATTTAACACGGCATAGATTCGGCAAGGTTGCTTGCCGCAGTGGAGTTTAAAGCATGATTCAAGTGCAATCGTATCTAGATATCGCCGACAACAGCGGCGCTCGCCGGGTGATGTGTATCAAGGTGCTGGGCGGTTCCAAGCGGCGCTATGCTGGGATTGGGGACGTTATTAAGGTCACGGTGAAGGAAGCGATTCCACGAGGCCGTGTCAAGAAAGGGCAAGTGTTGGACGCCGTCGTGGTACGAACCAGAAAAGGTGTTCGACGGTCAGACGGGTCATTGATTCGGTTCGATGGTAATGCTGCGGTCTTGTTGAACGCCAACAAGCAGCCCATTGGGACTCGAATTTTTGGACCAGTGACTCGCGAGCTGAGGAACGAGAAGTTCATGCGGATTGTTTCTCTGGCACCAGAAGTTTTATAAGAGATCGGATTGATGAAAAAGTTGAAGAAAAACGATTTGGTCGTTGTCCTTACCGGAAAAGATAAAGGTAAGACGGGAGAGATCACAAGAGTTCTGGATGAGCGTAAGCTCTATGTTTCCGGTGTGAATATGATTAAGCGTCACACTAAAGGTAACCCGCAAGCGGGTCAGCCTGGCGGCATCATAGAAAAAGAAGCGCCGATTCAGATATCGAATGTTGCTATTTTTAATCGAGCCACGAGCAAGCCAGATAGGGTTGGTTTCAAAACCTTAGAAGATGGTAAGCAGGTTCGGATATTTAAGTCCACTGGTGAGCAGATAGACGACTAAGATTATGACAGATTTAAAAAAGATATATGACGAAGAAATCAAGCCCAAGCTTAAAGATGAGTTGGGTTTAGCGAATGTGATGCAGGTCCCAAGGATCACACATATTACGTTGAACATGGGTGTGGGCGAAGCGCTGAATGACCGTAAGCAACTGGATGCCGCGGTATCCGATATGCAGGCGATCGCCGGACAGAAGCCGATCATTACAAATGCGCGGCGGTCAATTGCTGGCTTCAAGATTCGGGAAGGCTACCCGATTGGCTGCAAGGTGACGCTGCGCCGCGCGATGATGTATGAGTTCTTAGATCGCTTGATCAGTATTGCACTGCCTCGACAAAGAGATTTTAGGGGGATTAGTCCAAAGGCCTTTGATGGTCGCGGTAATTTCTCTATGGGTTTTTCTGAGCAGATCGTCTTTGCTGAGATCGACTACGACAAGATTGACCGGATCCGAGGGTTGGATATCAATATTACGACCAGTGCAGCAACGGATGACGAAGGCCGTGCTCTGCTTAGGGCGTTTAATTTTCCGTTGCGCGAAGCCTAAGGCCGAGCGTTTAACAGAATGCAGCAGTAATTAACCGAGGACACGATGGCTAAGAAATCAATGATCAATCGCGAGAAGAAGCGCGAGAAGACAGTACAAAAGTTCGCTGCCAAGAGAGCGGTCTTAAAAGCTCAGATTAAGGACTTAAACCTGTCTGATGACGAGCGCTGGGCAGCTCAGGTCCAGTTTCAAAAGCTGCCTCGGAACGCTAGTCCAACACGGCAAGTTAGACGTTGTGTTTTGACAGGCCGTCCCCACGCGGTATATCGCCGTTTTGGTTTAGCGCGTCAGAAATTACGTGAAGCTGCGATGCGCGGTGATATTCCAGGGCTTGTGAAGTCAAGCTGGTAATCAGGAGAGACAGAATATGACAATGCAAGATCCATTAGCTGATATGTTGACGCGTGTGCGGAATGCGCAAGCGGCAAAGCATCCCGATGTATCAATGCCCGCCTCCGGCACAAAAACTGAGATTGCTCGGGTCCTCAAAGAAGAGGGTTATATAACCGATTTCAGCCACGGTGTTGACGATGCAGGCAAGCCCAGTTTAAACATCGCGTTGAAATACCATGATGGCAAGCCAGTGATTGAGAAAATTGATCGACTGAGCCGGCCTGGTTTGCGGATTTATAAAAACAAACAGCAGATTCCGACAATTCAGTCCGGTCTGGGGGTTGTGATTTTATCCACTAATAAGGGTGTTATGACGGATCGAGCAGCACGTGCTGCAGGCGTTGGTGGCGAGCTTCTTTGCTCAGTTTTCTGATAAGACAGTCTTTAAAGGTTAATTTTCATGTCTAGAATAGCAAATAACCCGGTACCAGTGCCTAGCGGCGTTGAAGTGACGATCGATGGACCTGACCTGAAGGTCAAAGGGACGAAGGGCGCGCTGCAGTTGACGCTCCATGGCCTGGTTACCATTGTTCGCGAGGAAGACCTGTTATTGCTGAAGGCCGTAGGGCCAACTCAGCAGGCAACAGCACTGGCAGGGACCTTTCGGTCTCTGGTGAGCAATATGGTCCAGGGCGTTAGCGAAGGTTATCAAAAACAGCTGGAGCTCCAGGGTGTTGGTTATAGAGCACAAGCACAGGGCGCTAAGTTGAATTTGACGCTTGGTTTTTCGCACCCGGTCGTGTTTCAAGTGCCTGAAGGTATCGAAATTGAAACCCCAACCCAGACCCAAATTATCGTTAAGGGCATCGATAAGCAGAAGGTTGGTCAAGTTTCTGCAGAGATCAGAGCGTTCCGTCCGCCTGAGCCCTATAAGGGTAAAGGGGTGCGCTACGCCAATGAATACGTCAAACGTAAAGAAGCTAAGAAGAAGTAAACCTTAGGCAGATTGTAACAAAGACGCATTAAGCGTCTTGTCAGGAGACAAATCGAGATGAAAAGTAAGCGGGATGCTCGTTTAAAAAGAGCACGTAAGAGTCGATCAAAAATCCGGGAATTATTAGTTCCAAGACTTTGTGTTTATCGGTCACCTCGGCACACCTATGCTCAGATTATTTCTGAAGATGGGGCACAGGTTAAGGTTGCAGCCTCGACACTCGAGAGCGCACTCCGGGATGGGCCGACTGGCAATATCGAAGGCGCGGCAAAGGTTGGTGCCTTAATCGCAGAGCGGGCAAAGGCCGCTGGATTTGAAAGAGTGGCGTTTGACCGCTCTGGGTATAAATATCATGGTCGAGTCAAGGCTTTGGCAGATGCGGCTCGCGAAGCCGGTCTGCAGTTTTAAGCCGTCAAGATAAGAACGAATTAAGGAATAGGCATGGCTTACAACGAACGAGATAAGAACGAAGAAGGTATCCAGGAAAAGCTGGTGCAGGTCAATCGCGTCGCCAAGGTGGTTAAAGGCGGCCGAATCTTCGGCTTCACAGCGTTGACGGTTGTGGGTGATGGTAACGGCAAGGTTGGTTACGGTCGCGGCAAAGCGCGTGAAGTGCCTCAGGCAATCCAAAAAGCGATGGAAGCTGCACGACGCAACATGATTGATGTCGATCTGGACGGCACCACGCTTCAGTATGAAGTCAATGCACGGCATGGCGCTTCAAAGATATTCATGAAACCAGCCTCGGAAGGTACCGGGATTATTGCTGGTAAAACGATGCGGGCAGTACTCGAGGTTGCCGGTGTTCGAAACGTTTTGGCGAAGTGTTACGGTTCGACAACGCCAGTGAACGTGATCCGAGCTACCTTTAAAGGTCTGCAAAATATGCGTTCACCAGAGTCTATCGCTGACAAGCGTGGGCTCTCAGTAGAAGAGATTCTGGGATAGATCATCATGGAAAAGAAGACAGTCACAGTTACGCTAACAAAGAGCGTTCATGGTCGACTCAAGTCGCACAAGGCATGTGTGGCGGGTTTGGGACTGCGCAAGATCCGGCAGTCCGCGGTTGTAGAGGATACGCCGTCAGTCAGAGGCATGATCAATAAAGTGGCCTACATGGTTTCTGTAGAAGAAAACAAGGCGTAAGGAGACAATCGACATGCGTTTAAATTCGATATCGGGTGCGCCAGGCAGTCGGCAAGCAAAGAAAAGAGTTGGTCGAGGCATCGGTAGCGGCCTTGGTAAGACCGCTGGTCGCGGTCACAAAGGTCAGAAGTCGCGCTCAGGGGGAAAGGTTCGTCCAGGTTTCGAAGGCGGACAACAGCCCTTACAAATGCGGCTACCGAAATTCGGTTTCACAACTGAAAAGAGTCGGATCACCGGTGAGGTTACGTTGTCAGAAGTTGCGGCGGCGAACGCTGATGTCGTGACGCTTGAGGTTCTAAGGCAAGCTGATCTGATCAACGGCAATACCAAACGGGTCAAAGTGATCTTGTCTGGCAAGATTGAAAGAGCGGTCACGGTGCAAGGCTTGGGCGTGACCAAGGGCGCTCGTGCTGCAATTGAAGCAGCTGGTGGGTCGATCGAAGATTAAAGAAAATAGCATATCAGGCCGCTGCGAATTAGGCAGTAAAGGCGTGCATAACATGAGCGGGTTAAGGATTAAGAGATGACGAGTGCACTAGCACAGGGCAAAGCAATGGCGTCAGGAGGCGGGTTATCAGAACTACGTAGCCGTCTGCTGTTCGTGCTCATTGCGATCGTTGTTTATCGTATTGGCAGCCATATTCCGGTGCCCGGAATCGATCCTGAGCGTCTTCGTTTGCTGTTTAACCAAAATCAAGGCGGCATTTTAGATTTGGTCAATATGTTTGGTGGCGGCGCGCTAGAACGCATGAGCATCTTCGCGTTAGGCATCATGCCGTATATCTCAGCCAGTATTATCACGCAGCTTTTGGTCGCCACGACGCCGTCCCTGCAACAGTTGCGCAAAGAAGGCGAGGCTGGTCGCAAGAAGATTGCGCAATACACGCGTTACGGAACCCTAGCATTGGCGCTGGTGCAGGGCATGGCGATGAGTAGTGGGTTGGAATCCCAGGGATTATCTTATACGGGTAGTTTCATGTTCCATTTTGTGGCCGTTGCGACCTTGGTAACCGGCGCTATGTTCATCATGTGGCTCGGTGAGCAGGTAACGGAGCGAGGTATCGGGAACGGTATATCAATTATCATTTTCGCGGGGATTGTTTCAGGTTTCCCCGGTGCGATTGGGCAGTCCTTCGAACAGGCTCGGCAAGGTGAGATTCAAATTATCGCGCTGTTGGGAATTGCGGTGCTGGCGATTGCGATCGTTGCGGGTGTTGTTTATGTTGAGCGGGGTCAAAGGCGTATCACGATTAATTATGCTCGCCGGCAGCAAGGCAAGCGAATGTATCAGGCGCAAAGCTCTCATCTGCCACTCAAGGTCAATATGGCAGGGGTTATACCGGCAATTTTCGCGAGCAGTCTATTGTTATTCCCCGCCTCACTCGGTCAATGGTTTGGTCAGTCGGAAGGCATGGAGTGGCTGCAGGATGTGAGTCTGTGGATCGCGCCTGGCCAGCCCTTGAATATCATTCTATTTTCGATCGGGATTATCTTTTTCTGTTTTTGGTATACCTCTATCATGTTCAACCCAAAAGAGGTGGCCGATAACTTGAAGCGCTCCGGTGCGTTCATTCCAGGCTACCGTCCAGGTGATCAAACCGCACGATACATCGATACCATCATTACGCGGTTAACTTTGTTTGGGTCTCTGTACATGACAACGGTCTGTTTGTTGCCGCAGTTTTTAGTCATTCAATTTAATATTACGTTTCAGTTAGGCGGCACGGCACTACTGATTGTTGTGGTGGTTATCATGGATTTTATGGCTCAGGTTCAGACGCATTTAATGTCGCATCAGTATGAGTCGCTGATGAAGAAATCAAATCTTCAAAACTTTGGACGGCGCTAGGAGTTAGAGCAATGAAAGTAAGAGCTTCAGTAAAAAAGATGTGCCGGAATTGCCGGGTGATTCGGCGAAACGGTTCGGTGCGAATAATTTGCTCTGAACCAAAACATAAACAACGCCAAGGATAACCGCGGTGACTAAGGTGGACAGGAGCAACGCATGGCTCGTTTAGCTGGAATTAATATTCCTGACGATAAGCACACAGAAATTTCGTTGACGTACATCTACGGAATTGGACGCACAACGGCGAAAGCATTGTGTGAAAAGACCGGGATTAGCGGCAATGCCAAGGTTGGAGAATTGACCGAAGGCGAGCTTGACGATCTTCGAGGTGAAATCGGTAAGTTGAGTGTCGAGGGTGATTTAAGGCGGGAAGTTCAGCTGAACATCAAACGACTCTTGGATTTAGGCTGTAATCGAGGGATTCGGCATCGTCGGAGTTTGCCAGTACGAGGGCAGCGTACTAAGACCAATGCGCGAACGCGTAAGGGTCCTAAGCGTCCTGTACGGAAGTAGTGGTACAACACTCCATAAAAATAGTTTTAGTAAAGTAGGAAGACAGAATGTCTGATACACAAAGCCAGCAGGCGCCGGTAGCTCGGAAAAAAGGTAAGCGTCAGATCGCAGACGGACTAGCCCATATCCACGCGTCTTTTAATAATACGATCGTGACTATTACTGACCGACAGGGTGGCGCTCTATCTTGGGCAACAGCCGGCGGTTCAGGATTTAGAGGCGCTCGAAAGAGTACGCCGTTTGCAGCTCAGGTCGCCGCCGAACGTGCGGGCAATGCGGCGCTGGAGTATGGGCTTCAAAATCTGGAGGTTTTTGTTAAAGGACCAGGTCCAGGGCGTGAGGCCGCAGTAAGAGCACTTAATTCTGTGGGTTATCGAATTACCAATATTACAGATGTGACACCGATTCCGCATAACGGATGTCGACCCCCTAAAAAGCGTCGGGTGTAAAAGAGGAGATTGCCAATGGCCAGATATCTCGGTCCTAAGTTGAAGTTGTGTAGAAGAGAAGGTACCGACCTTTTCCTTAAGAGTGGCGTTCGGCCGATTGAGTCGAAGTGTCGAATGGAGACTGCGCCAGGAATGCACGGTCACCGTCGATCGCGTGCGACTGATTACGGTATCCAGTTACGAGAAAAGCAAAAGGTTCGCCGAATATACGGCGTTCTGGAAAAGCAATTCCGTAACTACTACAAGAAAGCTGATCGTCAGAAGGGTGCAACAGGGGAGAACTTGCTGCGTATTCTAGAGCGACGTCTTGATAATGTCGTGTACCGTATGGGCTTTGGCTGTACCCGTGCAGAATCTCGGCAGCTCGTTTCGCACAAGTCAATACTTGTAAATGGGCAGGTGGTTAACATCCCATCTTTCCAGGTGGAAGCTGGCGATACGGTAACGGTGCGTGAGCGTTCACGAAGTCAGTTGCGTATTCAAGGCGCACTGAACCTGGCAGCTCAGCGTTCTTCAGTCGATTGGGTTGAAGTGAACGTGGATCGTTTGGAAGGGGTTCTGAAGGCCTATCCAGAACGAGATGAGCTCCCATCAGAAATCAACGAAAATTTGATCGTTGAGCTCTACTCTAAGTAAGCGACTGAATTCATTTAAGATTAAGGAAGAATAAGGTATGCCTCATTCGTCATTAGAATTTTTAACGCCCAAGCATATCCAGGTTGACCAAGTAAGCACTACTCAGGCACAGGTCATTCTAGAGCCTTTGGAGCGTGGTTTTGGTCATACTTTGGGCAATGCACTGCGTCGCATCTTGCTGTCTAGCATGCCGGGTTGTGCGATTACGGAAGTTGAGATTGATGGCGTCCTGCATGAATACAGCGCAATCGAAGGCGTTGAAGAAGATGTCATCGAGATTTTGCTGAATTTAAAAGGGGTGGCCGTTAAGTTGAACACGGCCGATACGGCCGAGCTGTCGTTGACCAAGACCGGGCCAGGTGTTGTGACAGCTGGTGACTTCCAGCTTGATCATGATGTCGAGATCGCTAATCCAGATCATGTCATTGCGACACTCAATGGCGCTGGCAAACTGAACCTGAGAGCGACTGTTGGTCGTGGTCGAGGCTACCAGCCTGCGGATACAGCCGTTAGTGAAGAGGATTCCGGTCGAGTGATTGGAAGCCTTTTACTAGATGCGTCCTACAGTCCTGTGCGCCGGGTTGCTTATAAAGTTGACAGTGCGCGGGTTGAGCAGCGAACGGATTTGGACAAGCTCATCATCGATCTTGAAACCAATGGCACGATCGACCCAGAAGAAGCGATTCGACGGGCAGCAACGATTTTACAGCAGCAAGTTGCCGTTTTCGTTGATTTAGAAAGCAGTGATTCGCCAGAAGAGAAGCAGGTTGAGGAGCAAATTGATCCCATCTTGCTGCGTCCAGTTGACGACCTTGAGTTAACGGTTCGTTCAGCGAACTGTTTGAAAGCTGAAAATATCTACTACATCGGTGATTTGATTCGTCGAACAGAAGTAGAATTGCTGAAAACGCCCAATTTAGGTAAGAAGTCGCTCACTGAAATAAAAGATGTCTTGGCGTCACGTGGATTATCACTGGGAATGCGACTAGAGAACTGGCCACCCATGAGTTTACGGGGTGACGATCGTTTGTTGGGTTAAATCATCGGTCAGAACAAGCCGAGCTAAGTTAGATTAGGAACTACCATGCGTCATAGAAAAAGTGGAAAGCAACTCAACCGGAACGCCTCTCATCGAAAGGCAATGTTCAAGAACATGGCTTGCTCGCTTATGGAGCACGAAGTCATCAAGACAACCGTGCCAAAAGCCAAAGAATTGCGTCGTTTTGCTGAGCCGTTGATTACACTCGCTAAGCAAGACTCCGTGGCGAATCGTCGGTTGGCATTTGCTCGAACGGGCGATAAAGCCGTTGTCGGTAAGCTCTTTACGGATCTAGGTCCACGCTTTCAGGATCGTCCTGGCGGCTACACTCGGATTTTAAAGGCTGGCTTTAGAGCCGGAGATAAGGCGCCAATGGCCTACGTGGAGTTGGTTGATCGGGAAATTCCCGACGAAGAAGATTTGGACGTCGTAGAAGAAGCCTGAAAAACTTCAGGTAAAGCGAAAGGGGCCGGTTAATCCGGCCCTTTTGCGTTTGAACAGACGTCTCACAGAGTATTGAGCTAAAAGCCAAAAAAAGGATAACCGCGATGATTACAACGTTTTCACCAACCCCAAGAACGTTAATGGGGCCGGGTCCATCGGATGTTCATCCGAGAATTTTGACGGCGATGGCGAAGCCGACAATCGGGCACTTGGATCCTGAGTTCATTCGGTTAATGGATGAGATTAAACTGATGTTGCAGGAGGTCTTTCAAACTCAAAACGCTTTGACCATCCCACTCTCGGCGCCGGGTAGCGCGGGAATGGAGGCGAGCTTTGTGAATTTGATTGAGCCAGGCGACAAGGTGATGATTCTGCAGAATGGCGTTTTTGGTGGCCGCATGGCGGAGAACGTCCGGCGGTTCGGTGGCAATTTGGTTTTGCTCGAGACGCCCTGGGCGCGCGCAATTGACCCTGAGCAACTGCGTTCGGCATTGCAGGCGCATCCGGATACCAAAATAGTTGCCTTTGTTCATGCAGAGACCTCGACGGGCGTGCGATCGGATGCAAAAGTTTTATGCGAATTGGCGCACGCTGCCGGGTGTTTGACGATTGTTGATTGTGTAACGTCTTTGGTCGGTTGTGAGGTTGATGTGGATGGCTGGGGCGCTGATGTTGTTTACAGCGGGACACAGAAATGTTTGTCCTGCGCTCCAGGGCTTTCCCCATTTACCATGTCTGAACGTGCGGCGAGCCTAACCCAAACGCGTAAAACGCCGGTCTCCTCTTGGTTCCTGGATATGAATCTCGTGATGGGGTATTGGGGTGCGGGTTCAAAGCGGGCTTATCATCATACAGCGCCGGTTAATGCGCTTTATGGGTTGCATGAAGCGTTATTGATGGCAACAGAGGAGGGGCTTGCCGCCGCGTGGGCTCGGCATACTCTGAATCATCAGGCCCTTAAGGCGGGTCTTGAGGCGATGGGTCTTCGTTTTTTTGTGCCGGAATCTGAGCGTCTTGCACAGCTCAACTTGGTTGAGGTGCCAGCAGGTGTTGATGAGGCTGTGATTCGTAGTGCCTTGCTTGGGTCTTATAATTTAGAAATCGGTGCTGGCCTGGGTCCGCTTGCTGGAAAGGTCTGGCGAATCGGCCTGATGGGACATGCTAGTCGTGCTGAAAATGTTTTATTGTGCGTATCGGCGCTGGAAGCGGTTCTGGCCCAGAGCAACGCGCCCATTCACCGAGGCCAAGCGATTGATGCTGTCCAAAGTGTTTACGCGGGCGCGTAATATCACATCCGCTAAGAGCTAAGAGCTCAGAGCCTGCTTGAGCAGTGGCTTTAAGTATTGTCCGGTCGACGAAGTTGGGTGGGCCGCTACGGTTTCGGGCGTGCCTTGACAGATGATGCGCCCGCCTCCAGCGCCGCCTTCAGGGCCTAGGTCAATCACCCAATCGGCGGTTTTGACGACATCCAGGTTATGTTCGATCACAATCACGGTATTACCACGATCCCGCAGTTTGTGGATGACGCCGAGCAGTTGATCGATATCATGAAAATGTAGCCCGGTCGTTGGCTCATCGAGGATGTAAAGGGTCCGGCCGGTATCCACTTTGGCGAGTTCCCTGGCGAGTTTAACGCGCTGAGCTTCTCCGCCAGATAAGGTGGTCGCACTTTGACCTAAACGGATATAGCCGAGGCCAACCTCTTGCAAGGTCTCCAATCGTCGGCGGATCACGGGAACCGCGCCCAGAAAGGACACCGCTTCATCCACGGTCATATGCAGAACGGCGTCTATTGAGCGACCTTTGTAAAGAATCTCGAGAGTCTCTCGGTTGTATCGTTTTCCCTCACATTCATCGCATTGCACGTAAATATCGGCCAAGAAATGCATCTCGACCTTAATCAAGCCATCGCCTTGGCATGCCTCGCAGCGACCGCCTTTAACGTTAAAACTAAACCGGCCAGACTTATAGCCTCTAGACCTTGCTTCAGCGGTACCTGCAAAGAGATCTCGAATCGCGGTAAAGATGTTGGTGTAGGTTGCTGGATTAGAGCGCGGTGTTCGACCAATCGGGCTCTGGCTAACATCAACGACTTTGTCTAAAAATGCCAGACCCTCAACTTCGTCGTAGGGCGCGGCTGTCAGCGTCGTGGCGCCATTTAATGCAGTGGCAGCAACCGGATACAGGGTTTGGTTAATTAGCGTTGACTTACCTGATCCAGAGACACCGGTGATGCAGGTCAATAGACCGATTGGGATAGCCAGGTCGAGCGTTTGCAGGTTGTTGCCGGATGCTCCCAGCAGCTTTAACCATTGCGCATCTTTTGGCGGCTGTCGATCGCGCGGCACGGCCACCTGTCTGGTGCCCGATAGAAACTGGCCAGTGATCGAAGTTGGGCAGTCAAGGATATCTTGAAGTGAGCCCGAGGCGA
The DNA here is from genome assembly GCA_029249645.1 of Pseudomonadales bacterium. GTDB lineage: Bacteria > Pseudomonadota > Gammaproteobacteria > Pseudomonadales > Azotimanducaceae > UBA9926. The sequence continues at coordinate 2,052 of JAQWWC010000283.1, read as the reverse complement.
GCACGGCGCCCCCCAATTCACCCGCGCCTGGACCAATATCAACAATAAAATCAGCCGCTCGGATAGCTTCTTCGTCATGTTCAACGACAATAACGGTGTTGCCAAGATCACGCAGTCTGTTCAAGGTGCTTAGGAGTCGTTGATTGTCCCGTTGATGAAGACCAATTGAGGGTTCATCCAGGATATACATAACGCCGACCAAACCTGCGCCAATCTGGCTTGCAAGACGGATTCGTTGCGCCTCACCGCCCGAGAGCGTATTGGCGGGTCGTGCAAGGGAAAGATAGTTTAGTCCCACGTCGATCAGGAAGCCTAGGCGAGCCAATATTTCGCTGACAATTTTTTTGGCTATTTCGGCCTCTTGGCCACCAAGCTGAAGGGTTTGCAGGCATTGGTAGGCGTCTTCAATACTGAGATTTGAGAGGTCGGCATAATTCTGGGATTGAATGGTGACGGCGAGGGCGCCGGGATTCAATCGCTGACCGGCGCAGGCGGCGCACTGCCGTTCATGAAGCCATTGCCCCAGTTGATCTTTAACGGCTTGCGAACTGGTCTCGTCATAGCGTCGCTCAAGGTTGGGGATAATGCCTTCGAACCGGTGCTGCCTCAGCACTCTTTGACCGGTTTGGTCAGCATAGTAAAAAGGAATTTCAGTTTCGCCGCTGCCGTATAAAATCACCGCTTGATGGGTCTCAGAAAGTGCTCGAAACGGTCGCTCCAAGGAGAAATCATAATGGGCCGCGATTTGCTCTAACAACTGATAATAATAAACGTGCCTGCGGTCCCAACCTGAAATTGCGCCCTCCGAGATGGCCAGTTCATCGTCTCGAATGATTGCGTCTGGGTCAAAAACGCGCTTGGTTCCAAGGCCGTCACAGGTTTTACAGGCACCGTTGGGGTTATTGAACGAGAAGATTCTTGGCTCTAGGGCCGGCATCGAATAACCGCAGGTTGGGCAGGCATAATTCGCTGAAAATAACAGATTCGTTTTATCGGGCTCATCAAGGTAGGCGATAACAGCCAGGCCGCCAGAGGCTTGAATGGCGGTTTCAAAGGAGTCCGCTAATCGGGTTGCAAGATCGGCTCTCACGCTGAAGCGGTCAACCACGACCTCGATGGAATGCCGCTTTTGTTTATCGAGCGTCGGTAAATCATCAAGGTCTGTCACGACCCCATCGATCCGCGCTCGCACGAAACCTTGGGCAGCCAACTGCTTGAAAACTTGCTGGTGCTCCCCTTTCTTCTGCTGAACAACCGGTGCGAGCAACATGAGTCTAGTTTCAAGTGGCGTTTCTAAAACCAGGTCGACCATCTGAGCCACGGTCTGTGCTTTGAGAGGTTGATGATGGTCGGGGCAATGTGGGGTGCCAACCCGTGCGAATAAAAGACGCAGATAGTCTGCGATTTCAGTAATGGTGCCGACCGTTGATCGGGGGTTATGCGACGTCGATTTTTGTTCGATCGAAATGGCCGGTGATAACCCCTCAATATGATCGACTTCGGGTTTCTCCATGATTGCGAGAAATTGCCGAGCGTATGTCGAAAGACTTTCGACGTACCGCCTTTGACCTTCAGCATAAAGTGTATCGAAGGCTAAAGATGACTTCCCGGAGCCAGAAAGTCCGGTAATGATGGTCAGTGAATCGCGCGGGATATCCAGATCAACATTTTTTAAATTGTGGGTGCGAGCGCCCCGGATCGAAATCGTTTTCTTAAGCATGGTCGACATCCCGAGGTAATCATTCTGCTATTTGTTGGTGCCGTGTTGGCTCACTGTAAGGCAAGCAGACGCGTTGATTCGTGCGAGTAATCGCAAACCCTGCTATCATCCCGAAAGTCGTTTACGCGGCGTAAAAACAGACGCAGCGCCCGCTTTAGCGGCGATATGATGAGGGTCCTTCAGCGCTTCTCGATGGCAACCAACGAGCTGGTAGCGATACTAAGGGTTTGAACGTCATTTCGCAAAGATCAGATTGTCCTTAAGTGAGATCCATGAATACATCAGAACGAACGACGGCGGCCATTGTAAGCCTTTTGTACTTCGTTCGAATG
>JAQWWC010000282.1 GCA_029249645.1 Pseudomonadales bacterium | reverse complement strand
TTATCGCGGGAAGGACAGATTTACTCAAGAGAGCTCATGACCGCCTCGGAAGAACGCATCGAGATGATTTTGGGTAATGCTGGCTATACGTTTTCAAGTGCAACGGGTAACCCAGCTCTATCTGAAGACGGTGAGACGGTTGTGGTTCGGTTCTTTGTGGATGCCGGTAATCGAGCCTATGTTCGCAGAATTTCTTTTCGGGGCAATACTTTGACGCAAGATGAGGTATTGCGGAGAGAACTCCGTCAGATGGAAGGTGGCTGGGCCTCCAACGCCTATATTGAAGCCTCGAAAGTCCGACTCGAGCGACTCGGTTTCTTCAAAGAGGTCAACGTTGAAACGCCGGCGGTTGTCGGTGTCGAAGATCAAATCGATGTCGAATATACCGTAGAAGAACAACCATCAGGTGCAATCTCAGCAACCTTTGGTTATGCGCAAGATTTTGGCGCCATTCTGGGCTTGTCCTATCAAGAGTCCAATGTGTTTGGTTCGGGCAACTCGTTTAATGTGTCTGTTAATCGCAGCTCCTACCAAACGTCTTATAACCTTTCGTTCTTTGATCCTTATTTTACGGTAGATGGCGTGAGTCGGGGTTACTCGATTTTTTATCGCAGCACATCCTATGACGAGCGAAATATTGCGCGTTTTTCAACCGATTCGCTGGGCGCAACGGTTAATTTTGGCTATCCGATTAACGAGGTTTCGAGGATCAACTTTTCAGTGGGCGCTGAAAATACTAATATTAAAGAGGGGATATTCCCCTCCCAAGAAATTTCAAGATTTTTGTCAAAGGAAGGCAACGACTTTTCACTCGTGACAGTGTCGGCAGCCTATACGATGTCCGCTCTGAATCGAGGCCTTTTGCCAACGGCCGGACGCGCTCAAACTTTGTCGTTCGAGGCGACCGTACCAGGCAGTCAGCTCGAATTCTATCGGATCAATTATTCTGGGCAGATCTTCTTCCCGCTGACCAAGCTTTTTACGCTTCGGCTTAGAACCGATCTTGGTTATGGCGGTACCTTTGGCGGCACGGAAACGTATCCTTTTTATAAGCATTTCTATGCGGGCGGGATGGGCTCGGTTCGAGGGTACGAGAGTAACACGCTCGGACCCCGCACCACGCGATCGCCGAATGATCAATATGGCGAGCCCGACCCTTTGGGTGGGAATGTCTTGATTGAGACGAGTGCTGAGATACTCTTTCCATTGCCGTTTGTTGAGGATCAGCGCCAGTTGAAGTCGGCGTTGTTCGTCGATGCAGGTAACGTTTTCAACACTAATTGTCCTGAAATCGCCGTCTATTGCCTGAGTCCTTCAGACGGCGAGTTACGGTATTCTGCCGGCTTGTCAGTGACCTGGATAACCGGGTTTGCGCCCATCAGTTTTGCGATCTCTTATCCGTTTAATAGACGAGATGGAGATGAGGGTGAGTCATTCCAGTTCGAATTGGGGCGAACTTTTTAAACACTCAGTAGTCTAATAATTTGAATCCCGCGTCAGGGTATGACACTATTCGCGACCCAAGAGATATCCCTGAATTTTGGGAAGGGTTGCAACCAACCTGGCCTAGTGACTTGGGTCAGAATTTTGAATAAAGCGCTGATGAATTCAGTTGTGCGAAGGAGATACGTTTTGCGATTTAACAAATTAATGAGCCTGGTTTTAGTATTAGTGGCAACCTCATTCGGTTCGCTTTCCGTTCAAGCAGAAATGAAAATAGCTGTCGTTGATGTTGATCGAGCCGTCGCTGGATCTGAAGCCGCCCAAAAGTTACTGCGTCAGCTTCAGGAAGAGTTCAAAACTGACGAAGACACGATTAAGAAGATTCAAACTGAAGCGGCTGAGCTTCTGCAAAAAATGCAGAAGGATGCGGATGTGATGAGTGAGGATGAAAAGCGTCGAGTCCAGCAGGAGATCGAATCACTCAACAATGACTTTGTTTATCAGCGTCAAAAGCTTCAAAAAGAAGTGGCTGCCCGTCAGGGTGAGCTGTTTATTGGTACCGAAGAAAAAGTGCGTAAAGCGATTGAGGACCTCGTCTTAGAGAACGACTACGACATGATTTTGCCCCGCGCCGCAGCCTTATATGTCGGTGATCTCTATGACGTCACTCGCAAAGTGACCGAGAAGTTAAATCAAGCTGCGACGGCTCAGTAAGAGGCTTGTCGATAGAACGCCCATTGCTGGAAACCACCCTAGCGGGAATTGGTGAGCAATTTGGACTGCCGGTAATCGGTGATGGGCGTGTCAGAATTACCGGTATTGCAGCGCTCGATGAAGCAGGTCCTGAAGATCTCACATTTTTGTTTAGTGCCAAATACCAGAGCCGACTGCCTGCTTGTAAAGCCGGGGCAGTCGTTGTTCCCCCAAAGTTTGCGACTGCGTTAACCGGATCCGGCTTAATAGCAGAACAACCGCGCCTAGCATGGGCAAGAATTGCGACATTGTTTGATGTTAGCGAGGCATGGCCGGATATCCATCCGACAGCGCAAATTGACGAAACTGCGGAACTGGCACCGGGCGTCTCGATTGGACCGAATGCGGTTGTGCGCGGCGGCGCGGTCCTCGGAGCCGACGTGGCTTTAGGGTCTGGTGTGGTCGTGGGCGAAAACGTGCAGATTGGCGATGGCACTCAGATTCATGCAAATGTGGTCCTGTATCACCAGATCCAAATCGGTCGCCACTGCATTATCCATGCGAATGCCGTGATCGGAGCAGATGGATTCGGCTTTGAGTTTGATTCCGCGGCGGGTGGCCTGGTAAAGATACCCCAAGTTTTTGGGGTAAAGATTGGTGACCAGGTCGAGCTCGGCGCTGGCACAACGATTGATCGAGGCGCATTGACGGACACTGAAGTTGGCGATGGTGTAAAGATTGATAATCAAGTGCAGATTGGCCACGGCACGAAAGTCGGCGCGAACACAGTCATATCCGGTGCGACGGCGATCGCGGGAAGCACGAGGATCGGACGATATTGCATGATTGGCGGCGCCGTGGGCATCATCGACAACCTCACCATTTGTGATCGAGTTGAAATCACCGCGATGAGCCTCGTGACGCAATCGATCGGTGAGCCGGGACGGTATAGTTCGGGCACGGGATTAATGCCTAGCAGGCACTGGAAGCGCAGTGTCGTGGTCTTTAGGAAACTAGATGATCTTTATAAGCGGCTGCGCAAACTAGAGTCTTAGTAAACCGCGATTGATCGGTTCCTTCAATTATATAAGCAATGATCGCATCTTAAACAATGGATCGCGTCCTATCTCGGCAATGGAGCAGTTATGGAAACAACGGACATTTGGAAATTATTGCCGCATCGATACCCCTTTTTGTTGGTGGATCGAGTCATTGAAATCGTTGATGACAAACGAATTGTCTGCATCAAAAATGTCACGATTAACGAGCAGGTCTTCACGGGTCATTTCCCCGATACGCCGGTTTTTCCCGGTGTGATGATCGTTGAAGCGCTCGCTCAGGCTGCTGGTATTCTGGCATTTGCCTCGCGTGGCAGAACCCTTGATGACGGCTACATCTATTATTTGGCGGGCACGGATAAGACGAAGTTTAAAAGTTCTGTCGTCCCGGGAGACCAGATCCGATTGGAGGTTGATATTATCAATCTCAGGAGCCATTGGATGAAAGCCCAAGGCAAAGCGTATGTCGGTGATCGATTGGCATGCTCGACTCTGCTGACGTGCGCTGAACAGAAAGCGAGTTAATCCAAAAGGTGGCGCTCGAATCGGTGAGCCACTATGTCCTGGTCGCAGGCGAACCGTCTGGCGATGCGCTCGGCGCAGACCTCATAACGGCAATCAGAGCGGAGCAGCCTAATGCGAAGTTCTCAGGTGTCGGCGGTCAGTTGATGCAAGCGGCTGGGCTCGATGCCTGGTTCGATATTGAAACGTTGTCCGTCAATGGCTTTGTTGGGCCGCTTCTGAAATTACCAACGCTTATCAGCCTGCTTTTACAGCTTCGCCATCGTTGTTTAAGGTTACAGCCTGCGGCTTTTATTGGGGTTGATTTCAATTTTTTTAATCTTTTGTTAGCGGGTTTGCTTAAGCGCGCTCAAATCCCCACAGTCCATTATGTCTCCCCATCTGTCTGGGCTTGGCGTAAGGGTCGCATTCATTCGATTAAGCGCCGGGTCGACCTGATGCTAACGCTCTATCCGTTTGAGACGGAGATCTATGAGCAGTTCGGTATCCCCGTGCGCTTTGTGGGGCATCCAAAGGCGCAATTAATAGAGAATGACGATCGTTGGGCGCGAAATGCCAACGCGCGCACAGCCCTGGCCATTGCACCGCAAGAGCAGGTAATTGCACTCTTACCGGGCAGTCGGCGTAGCGAAGTTGCATCCATGATGCCGGCTTATTTGGAAGCCGCGAAGCAATTGTTGCTGACTCGCTCAGTACGATTTTTGGCGGCGGCGGCTAATCCGGCAAGGGCCCAGGAGATACGGGATTTGATTCAAGCCTCTGGTGCCACGGATTTTATTCAAGTCGAGGTTGGCAACGCGTTAACCGTGATGGCGGCAAGCGACGCAGTTATGGTCAATTCCGGTACGGCTACCCTCGAAGCAATGCTGCTTCGAAAGCCCATGGTTATGGCTTACCGGTTGGGCCCGATGACCTATTGGTTGGTATCAAGAATGGTTGGGGCGAGACATTTTGCCCTGCCGAATATCTTGGCAGGTGAGGCGCTGGTTGAGGAGTTGATTCAGGACGAGGTAACCGGACCCAATCTGGCGACAGCCCTAGAGCGGCTTTTAGATCACCCGGAGCCGATTAAACTGCAAGTAGCTTTCGATGTTATTCATGAGTCTCTTAAAGGTGATCTGAGACTCCAAGCGGCGCAACCAATCATCGCGCTAGCGGCGAGTCGGCAAAGCCTATGATGGGCCTGCGGATTGTGGGCTTAGACGAAGTGGGCCGTGGTCCCATTGCGGGGCCTGTCGTGGCCGCTGCAGTCATCCTAGATCGGGCGAGGCCTATCACGGGCCTGAAAGACTCGAAAGCCTTGTCGGAAGGTAATCGTCGTCGTTTGGATGAGCGCATTAAATGCAACGCCACGGCTTGGGCAATCGGGCGAGCGGAAGTTGAAGAAATTGATGCGCTCAATATTTTACAAGCAAGTTTGTTGGCGATGGCACGGGCTTTTGATCGTCTCAAGGTGTCTCCAGAATTGGCGTTGGTTGATGGTAATCGGTTGCCGAACGTTTCGTGTATCGGCCGCTGGATCGTAAAGGGCGATCAGTTTGTTGGCGCGATTCAGGCGGCGTCCATTATCGCGAAGGTTGCTCGGGATGCAGAAATGATTGCCTTAGATGGACATTTTCCAGGTTATGGGTTTGCAGCCCACAAGGGGTACCCGACTTTGAAGCATCGCGCAGCGCTCAGCGAGCTCGGATTAACGCCGCATCATCGGCGGACCTTTGCGCCTTGTCGATCGATGCTTGCGTCGGAGACGCTTTGACAGGCGCTGCAACGTGATAGTATGCAGTGGCAAAGACGGTGCATTACAAGGACAACACAATGGAAATTAAACGGCTAAAAACCAACCCAAGAATGAGTCAAGCGGTCGTCTATGGGGGACTTTTGACGACTGCCGGCCAGGTTGCAAAGATTACTGCGGGCGGATCCGTCGCTGAGCAGGCGCAGGAAATCTTGTCAGAAATCGAGGCCTTGCTGTCTGCTGCGGGCACCGATAAATCCAAGTTGCTAACGGCGCAGATCTGGTTATCGGACATCAATGATTTTTCAGAATTCAACACCGTTTGGGATGCATGGGTTACCCCCGGGGCGTCCCCAACTCGGGCCTGTGTCGAGTCGAAGCTGGTGGTGCCGGCCCTAAAGGTAGAAATTGCGGTCACCGCGGCCGTCGAATAAGGAGACTAAAATGCAAGTCGCTGATCAATTAATTGTAGAACAAATTCAAATTGGGCCAATGCAGAATTTTGCGTACTTGATTGGGGATCGCACAACAAGAGAGGTTGTCGTTGTGGATCCTGCTTGGGATATTCCTGGATTGTT
>JAQWWC010000281.1 GCA_029249645.1 Pseudomonadales bacterium | reverse complement strand
AATACAGGCCGCGCGATTGACGTGATTCAGCTCGCTGCGACAAAGGCAGGCTGGGGTAAGCCGATGCCGGCAGGCTGGGGTCAGGGCATCGCTTTCTATTTTTGTCATGCTGCGCACATTGCGGAAGTCGCTGATGTCTACGTTGATGCGAATCAGAATTTTAAAGTGGGCAAAGTGACGGTGGCGGTTGATGTTGGGCCCATTATCAATACGAGTGGCGCGATCAGTCAGGTGCAAGGCTCCATCATCGATGGGCTGAGCACGATGGCGTTGCAACAAATTACGATGACCAATGGTCGGATTAATCAGGATAATTTTGATCAATATCAGGTGATGCGCATTGGTGCAACACCAGCAATTGAGGTTCATTTTATTCAAAGCGATTACCAATCAACCGGATTGGGCGAGCCGGCGCTACCACCGCTTGCACCGGCGGTCACGAATGCAATTTTTGCCGCGACAGGACAACGCATTCGGTCAATGCCGCTCAGTCAAGAAGGGTTTACCCTGGTGTAGGGCAGAAGGCGCTCGAAAAAAAGCCGCGGTTCCCCATGACATCTCTTAAGGCCCTGGGGGACGCGCGGCGGAGATAAAGTTGCCGCCCTGTCGATAAGGTCCTGCGCTATTTGCGAACCACGCGAACCGGCAGATGCGTATACCCTTTCACAAACGAAGACAGCGTACGAGTCGGCTCGGCGAGAACTTCTATCGTCTCAAACCGGGCTAAAATTTCTTCCCAGAGTATGCGCAGCTGAAGTTCTGCTAGCCGATTGCCCATGCAGCGATGGATACCAAAGCCAAAGGAAAGGTGTTGGCGCGCATTGCTGCGCTCGATGTCGAGTCGCTCTGGTGCTGAAAAAACGCTGGCATCTCGGTTGCCCGACGCATACCACATTAAAAGCTGGTCGCCTGCCAAAATTGATTTGTCCCCAATCGTACAATCCTTGTTGGCGGTTCGACGCATGTAGGCTAGCGGCGTTTGCCAGCGTATGACTTCGGCGACCATATTGGGAATTAGGCTGGGGTTTTGTTTGAGCTTCCTGAGCTGTTCTGGAAATTTATTGAGGGCATAAACGCTGCCCGACATCGTGTTTCGTGTGGTGTCATTACCGCCCACAATCAATAATAGTAAATTCCCTAGATATTCTAACGGCGGCATATCCTTGGTTTCGGCGCCATGTGCGAGCATCGAAACGAGATCGTCGCCTGGGTTTTGGGTGCGCTCGTCTTTAAGGCGGTTGAAATAAGCCAAGCATTCCAAAAGTTCTTCTCGTCGTTGCTCCATTGATTCAATGATGCCGCCCGGTTGTGGGATGGCGAAAGTAATGTCGGACCAGCGGGTCAATTTCCTGCGGTCCTCGAACGGGAAATCAAATAGGGTCGCCAGCATCATTGTTGTCAGTTCAATCGACACCGTATCCACCCAATCGAATGGTTCGTTTTCTGGCAGGCTATCTAGGATTTCCTGAGTACGTGATCGAATCAGAGGTTCTAGATTGACTAAATTTCGCGGGGCAACGGATCCCGTGACGGTTTTGCGTTGAACATCGTGGGTCGGTGGGTCCATGGCGATAAAGGTCGAAATATTAAGTGCGCCCTCCGGTAACTCGGTTCCAACGGGAAAACCAAGGGTAATACCGTTAGCGGATGAAAAGGTCTCCCAGTCTGAATCAACTTGTTTGATGTCCTCATAGCGGGTCAGGGACCAAAAGCGTCCGGCGAGGTCCGTTTCATTGAAATGGACGGGATCCTCAGCACGTAAGCGGTCGAAGTATTCTTCCCAACGGTTTTCGCTAAACAGTCTCGGATTAACCGGTAGGATATCGGCGATCGGAACCTCAGTCGCTGGGGGGATGGGGTTGACTTGCTCAACGCCAGCGGCGCTCGGCATGGCTTCAGTAGTAGACGGGTTTTGCTGCTGCGCCATGAGGGGCTCCTTAGTGATGTGCTGCCTTGCGATTTGTCTTTGACAGGATCAAAAGGCATCTTGTTGCCGAATCCTACAGGAAATTACATGGCTTGCGAATGTGCAGCTTGCGCATTTTTAGGAATGTTTTTTTTAGCTCGTTTAGGTTTATAGTTTTGGCTGAATTAGGCAGGCCAAAGTATTTATCGCGCTCAATTCACCGGGAATACGTCAAGGCGTTACCTCACCCAGAAGGTTGGCCTGGGGTTGATTGATAAAAATCCAATCGCAGAGGTCCAGCGGTTGGCCCTCAAAGGCCCTACTTTATCGAGTCGAGACGACGGTGGATCGGCCATAGGTCCTGACTTAGAGGCTGGTCGAAAAACAATCGCAACAAACCGGTTCAGATCGCAACGACAGGCCCGGTTCGTGATAATCTTCGGGGGTCAAATTGAGGAGACGCAGGATGCCAATTATCGAAAATAGTGAGTTTGAAAATAAAGTCGTTGTAATCACAGGCGCCGGCAATGGCCTGGGCCGATCGCATGCGATTGAATACGCCAAGCGAGGGGCCAAGGTTGTTGTGAATGATCTCGGCGGCAGTGTCGATGGGAGTGGTGCGGGTGACGCAGCCGATCAAGTGGTTGCTGAAATTCAAGCGATGGGTGCTGAGGCGGTCGCTAATAAGGCGTCTGTATCGGATCCCGACGGCGCGCAAAGCATCATTCAGTCCGCGCTTGATGCTTTTGGCCGCATCGATATCTTGGTGAATAACGCAGGTATTTTAAGAGACCGGTCCTTTAAGAAAATGACGCTCTCTGATTGGGATCTTGTTCTACAAGTCCATCTGTCTGGCACCGCTTATGTTACGCGGGCGGCGTGGCCGCATATGAATGAACAAGGCTATGGCCGAATTGTTTTAACCAGTTCAAGTTCTGGGATCTACGGTAATTTTGGTCAAGCCAACTATGGCGCTGCCAAGATGGGTATGCTCGGTTTAATGAACGTTTTAGCGCTTGAAGGTGCTAAAAATAATGTACGAGTGAATACGTTGGCGCCGGCTGCTGCAACGAGAATGATTTCAACCATCCCGGGCCGAGACATCGACCCAGACAGCCCGCCGCCAGAGTCAGCGCCAAAGCTCGTTAGCCCAGCCGTTTTGTTTATGACGAGTGATGATGCGCCCACTGGTGCCGTGATTAATGCAGGCGGTGGTCGTTATTATCGTGCTCAGATCTTTGTGAATGACCCGATTGATTTAGGCGTTGAGGCGACTTTCGAAGACTTAATGGCCAATACTGAGTCTTTGATGGATATGAGCCAGGCCAAGCCTAAGACCGGGGGCGTTTAACGCGGGTAGGGTGCCGGCCGTTGGTGGCGACGCTTTGCGAGCTTAAGGGACTGTGCCGCCCGCATCATGGCAAGCCGTCTATCAGGTTGATAGACGGCTCGCATAAGGGCTGGAACGGGGGGCGCCAGGCGTGAACCAGCGATAAGTTTCTGTAGAACGCCCATTAAAAGAAAGTGGCGCAAGGTGCGCCAGAGACGGAAGGGTTGACCTGCGCGGTGTGTCTCGGGTGGGTTGTTGAAGGCTTGGCGATGATGCGGTTGGGTCGGCAGAACGCTTTGAGCGGAGCGCAACAGAAAAGGTAACAATACGATGACCTGGAAACGACGAACGTTGGCTTTTTTGTGCTTCGCGTTGATGACCTTGGGCTTTTATGCCAACGGCGGGGTTTATGTCACGCCGCATAACATTATTGTTTTGCTAGCCTTCCTTGGACCGTTCACGATATTAGGGTTGTATTGTGGCTTAGGTCTCAAAATGCCCTTAGCGCTCTTTTTCAGATTTGTACCGTTGCCGTTCGGTTTGCTGCTCTCCGCTTTCTTCATATCCATTGGATTGCGCTATGAGCATCCCTTTGTACTCGGTGGGTTAATTGCCGCACTCGCTGGAGGCTGCTTGGCGATGGTGGGCATCAACCTCAAGTCCGAGGCTGTTCGGATATTTGCAAGGCCCAGGGCCATATCTTTGGCGGCGGTATTAGGACTTACCCTGATCATGCCACTCGGAATTGTTTTGTGGTCTTTAGAGAATGCGGCGTTGAGACATTTTTGGGCGCCGATTAATCTTGGGATCGCGATCGCGGCTTTCGGGACCATTTACTTTGCGATCGATTCTAAACAGTCGCCGCTTGATCGAGCGCAATCCGCTAGCTTGAACGCGGTGTTGTTAATCACGGGCTTTTTGGTCTATGAATATTTTGTCGGCCTCGCGCGCGTTGAGTTTTCTGAATGGACCGCAATTCTAACCGCCCAGAACGTATTGACCCTGGTGGCGGCGTTTGCCATCTACTTTGTGGTGGTGTTTGTGTCGATCTGCCATAACCAAATCCATCAGCTGCCGACGCGGCATTGGCACTTGGTAGAAACCTTTTTGTTCTTTGTTTTTATGGTTATTGCGCCGGAAAGTATTTTAGAACTGGAGGTTGATCAGATGAGCCAAGACGATCTTGATGAAATCAGTTTGAGCCAATAGCACGAGGACGATCTTGGCTTCGTAGGAAGGATGCAAGCTCGTTGCCGGACTACTCGGCATTGCTTGAATAGGGCGGGATCTTGGTTTGCGCTAATATCGACGCAATCCCCTAGTCCAAGGCGCGTAAGCACAATCCTGGTTCAACCGCTAAGGCTTAAATGCCATCCCACTACTCCAGAACCAAGTTAATCCAGTTTAAAGAAAAACCAGCAATGTCGAAAAGACCTATATCCATCTGCAGGATAGTGAAGCTGCTGTGCTGCCAGGAGCTTCGCGAATTTATGCCGCCTACCTAACCAATATGGAACTGACCGATCGCACGAACCGCTTCGCTTTGATGCGTCAAGCCATTGAGTCAGCATTTTTGATGGCTGAGATGGCGGATGAGATGATGATTTCTGATTTAGAGCGACGTTGATCGGTGTGATTCAGTGCTCTGACACGCTTTATAGTCGCTGTGTTGGTGCGATTAGTTTGATTCCAGCTGAACAGCGGTGCCGTAGGCGAGCAATTCGGTTGCGCTCTTAAAAACCATCGAAGTAGAAAAACGATCGTTGGCTGCCGCGTCTGTTCGCAAGCCGTCGGCATCCTCAATCATTGGACTCAAGGTCCGGTCACGCGCTTTAGTCCTGAATTTGGTGTATTTCAACGTTTTATCGCCAATCAGCACGCGTATGAACGCAATGACATCTCTGACCAGATGGCGGGTTCAAAGGGCTTTGCCTCTCATCAATCCTCACGTTGCTTTAATCAGACGGTTTTTGATGTCGCTTGAGGTGCGGATCATAATGCCCAATGGGGGCGGGTGCGATTAAGCGGCCTGCCCGAAAAATCCGGCGTTTAGCGGTGGATCACAGCGCTGTCTTTTGGGGCTCGGCATTCGGTAGTTGTTGCGGACAAGGGTTGCTTCAGGGCGCAAGGCTCGACCGCGCCTGAATCCCCCATTGTCCATCCCGCTCCGTTACGATGTAAAGTGAACGATATCGCCCGATTGTTTGATTGGCGGCATTTCGACGTTCAAATTCGGTATCGATGTGCACCTTGGTGTCAGACGACAGGGTGATCGTGCGTTTTGTCCAAAGCGAATGGTGCCAGCCCGTGGCTTGCAATGCCGGGAAGATCGAACGATCTTGGAAGGTTGCCGCCGAGTCATAAATCATCACTTGACTGCTGGCGAATCGAACATGAGGGTAGTGTAAAGTTTTGGCCCAAGCCTTGGTATCTTGGTGATTGAACGCAGCCATAAACCGGTCCAACGTCGCAAGCGCCATTGCATCAGGTGTCTCGGCTTCAGCCCGATCGATTGCTGGGGCTGTGATAAGCAGGAACAAAAGCAACATTTTGACGCGCTGAGTGTGTTTCAAGGAGGTGCCCTCAGGGTTGCAAGCGGTCCGGAAAGTCTAAAGGACTGTGCTAACCAGTGCCATTCATAATGATTCGTCGAAAAGGTTTGATAAACTTTCTGAATGTGGCACATTGAGTTGCCCGATAGGTAATGTATGGAGGCATTGGTGTGTCTGACAACGTGATTTCGTTTGAGGGCTCAAAAGATCCACATATCGAAGCCAAAAAACGTGAAAAATTTGAAGCGATGAAGCAAGCGTTTCAAGCGGTTCGAGAACAGGCAAGTCCTAAAACGGCGACTCGTAACAAGAAAAAGAAGGGCAATAAGCCAAAAAAGAAACGTTAAGTTTTGTAGAATTGGTGAGTTCGGAAGAAACCCGTCTTCACTTCAATCGGGAAATAATGTGGCAACGTCTCATAAGCAATCTAAGGTTCGCGCCTTGCTAGATCGCCTGATCGAAGAGCTAGAGCTGACCGTTGCTGTGTCACTTGCCTATGTGGGCGCAATGGTTATTGTGGCTTATGGGATCAAGCTTGTTCAAGACAGTCTTTATGATCATCCGCTATTGGTTCCCAGTCTGGTATTTTTGCCCCATGGTGTTCGGATTCTTGCGGCCTTTTTAGTTGGGGCACGATCGATTATGCCTTTAGCGGTGGGCACCTTGATCGGTATTAGCTTGGGTTTGGATGGAAGCACCGATCCCTCTATGATTCTGATCCCAGGTATTTTTTGCTCCTATTTGGCATTTAAAATATTTGAATTATCAGGTGTTGCGTTCAAGCCAGGCTTTTCGTCATTGCGACAATGGCGAGGCCTGGTGCTGGTGAGCTTTGTCGCGGCCCTGATCAATGGTTTAGGCATCGTGTTAATTTTGGTGTTGAGCGGGCTGGATGAGGGTGAGGTGTTGCCCCGTCTATTTGTCTATGTGGTTGGCGACACGGTTGGTGCCTTCGTATTGCTTTGGGGCATGATGCGGCTAGGACGACTTTACCGACTCAAAATCGATGCCCAGGGGTGACCCCTTTTGAGTGGCTGGGGCTTTTGATGGTTTGAGGCTTTAAATGGCTTACTGGCTCGTTAAAACGGAACCTGCGGACGGCGGTCTTTTAGACTTTCAGGCAGCAGGGTCTGCAAGTCTCGTCTGGGATGGCGTGCGAAACTATCAGGCGCGAAACTTTTTGCGTGCGATGGATTTGAAGGATGAGGTGTTGCTATATCATGCCAGTTGCGCGGAGATTGGGGTCGTTGCGCAATTGAAAGTGGCGCGCAAGCCCTATCCAGACCCCTTACAGTTTGACCCGGAATCACCTTATTTCGATGCATCATCGAACCAATGCCAACCGCGCTGGACTGCCGTAGACCTAGCGCTGGTGCGCGCTTTCCCGAAAGTGGCTCTCTTGACGACGTTAAAACGTACGCCTGCGTTTGAAGGCTCGTCCCTCACCCGAAAAGGCAGCCGGCTGTCAGTCCTGCCGATTAACAAGGATCAGTGGCGCGCCGTTATGACCTTGGCAGGTGGTTAATCGCGACCATCGCTTAAAACGGCTTTGGATTCGTTCGCTGCCGCGCCATAAATGCCTTTTGCCATGAGGGAGGTTTCTTGGTTTCGTCGGTGTTGATAGATTGCTGCTCTGATTTCGTGCGCGGCTTGATTCAAAGGGTCGGACTGCACCGCGAGTTCAACGAGATGACACGCCAGCCGGATATCATGGGTCATAAGGGTTGATGCGCGCTCCGCCAAGGCAAGGGTGCCGCCCGCTAGTGCGGCAAGCTCAGCCGCCAATACTTGGTCGGGCGCTGGCTTGAGTCGAGCGGGGTTGCCGTCATACCAGCCGCCATACAACCGCCAAATATTTCGGATGATGAATTCTGGTTCGTCATAAGTCGGTCTTAGGTAGGGTTTCTCTAGGATCGAAGAGTCTAGGCGAACCTCCTGAAGGATGTCGTTTAATTTGGCGCCTTCGTTCATCCTTTGAAGGGTTTCTTGAACCAAGTACTCAAGCGCTGATGCGACGTCGTTCAGTACAAGTCGTATTTGGTCTGCGCCAGCGATCGGTAGGCCGTGCGCGGGTAACAAAAGCTCGGCACCCTTGCTGGCCATATCTCGTAGGGCCCGTGCCCACTCCATCGGGTAGCGTTGTACTTTCTGGGGATTGCCGGCATTCGGAAAGCACCAGATAAAAAAGTCACCGGAACAGATCGCTTTGTGGGCTGGAATCCAGCCCCAAGTATGATCGTCGGTTTCGCCTTTCTCGTGATTCAGCTCTACAGTGAGTCCGCCAACATTCAGCGTCATCTTGTCTCGGTAGGTAATATCCGGCGCCTCTGCAGTTTTGGGTAAGAACGCGTTGTCGCTACTGATATCGTAACCACGGCGGGAAAACTGACCGAATTGCCGTCGGTTGATCGTGGCGTTGTAGCCATCGGTTAGATGGTAGCGGTCCATACGCGGTTTAATATTCTCATGGCCGACCAGTGTAGGCCTACTATGACCGTGTGCCTTGGCGCTATCCATAAATGCGCCGCAGCCCCCAACATGATCCAGATGCCCATGGGTATAGACCAATGTGTGAAATGGCGCTTTTCGCCAGTCACGAATAGCGGACACAACCCGTTCTCCGCCTTGGACACTGGAAGTATCAAATCCAAGTAAGCCGTCATCGGTTTCGAATAAAATACAGTGTGAAAAGGCCTCGACCAATGCGACCCGATCGGTAATCGAGGACAGTTGAAAATTGATGCGATTGATAGGGCCTGTGCCGTCGGGGTCCGTGGTGCCGTCAAGTATTCCGGCAGAGAGTTCAAGTAATTGGGACATGCGTGTTTCCTGAAATAATGAAGGCTTGGGCTGTGCAAGGTTAAGCGTGTGGTTTGGCGTTTAAGACGTGTTATTGGCGGTCCCCAGTATATAGCCTGGGCGCTGATGCATTCGATGTCGGTAGGCATGGCAATGCTCGGGCAGGACAATATCAATGGCGTCTGCCCAGTCCAAGATCGTGGTCAGCAGGATATCAAGTTCTGAAAAGGAGCGTCCCCAAACAAAATCCGTAAGCGTAGGTTTAGGGAGTCCCTCATCCAGCATTTTACGGAAATAAGCCTTGGCACTGATGACGGCGTTGGGCGCCTCGCCATAGATCTCGGCGAGATCATGATGCCGCCGGATAATGTAAAGGCTGGTTGCGTCGAGTTCCATTAGCATGAAGGAGGCAAGTTCATCGAAGCGTGCAACGCCCTCTGGGCTTAATTGATGCGTATCGAATTCGGGCCCTTTAAAAGTTCGACGAAGGTATCGAGTAATGGCAAAACTCTCTGAGATAACGAGATCGCCGTGGATCAGAACGGGAACCTTCCCTTTTGGGTTAATGGCTTTATAGGCTTCGGTTTGAGTTTCGCCGGTTCTCGGTCCAATCTTTCTACTGTCATATTCGACGTTTAGCTCGGCGAGCATCCAGTGCACTCGCAACGTCCGGCTGGTGCGAGCACCCCAAACTATGACCTCAGGTTGCCGAGACATAGCTCGAAGCTTTCGACCGAATGAGCGTTCCGCACCGGTAATAGTGGTAGATTCCCCAAGCGATCACGACCAGGGTGGTCATCAGGCCATAACGTAAACCGTCTTGGCCATAGTCCGTTGCAAAATAGTCGCTAAAAAATCCCACACTGAATGGGCCCAAACCTAGGCCGATGATGTTGGTAATAAAAAGGTTGATGGCTGCTGCAACCGATCGCATCTCAACGGGGGTTTGATTTTGGATTAGGGCAAATCCTGGCGCTACATAGACTGTTCCAAGCATCGCAGGAATGGCGTAAGCCGCAATTGCGCCCATGGGCGTCTCTGCTGTAAACGCTAGATATAAAAGCGGTGCTGCTATTAAGTTGGCAATTGCGATGATCCAGGGAAGCCAATGCTCGCCATGACGTGCTGACAAAAAGTCTGCAAGTCGTCCGCCTAGGTAAATACCGAGGGCGCCGCCCAAGCCAATCATGAGCGCGAGGTAGCTGCCGACTTCGCCGGTGCCCATCTCATGGATTCGAACCAGGTAGATCGGAATCCAAATGATGGACGCATAACCGGTAAAAGAAATCAGGGCCCCCGCTGCAACCACGTGTCGCAAGACGGGGTTCCCCCACATGAACCGCACAACTTCCCAAAATCCCGGTGGAATCACTGGGCTGGTTTTGGCCTCAGAATAACCGCGGGGCGGCTCGATCACTGTAAATCGGACCAAGGCGGCGAGTAGGATGCCCGGCAGGCCCACAACCACAAATGCGGTTCGCCAGCCAAACCATTCATTGATCCAGCCGCCAAGCAGGAATCCAAGCAAGATACCCCAGTTGATACCGGTGCCAAAGATCGCCATGGCGGTTGCGCGTTGCGCGGGCGGGTACAGGTCGGCAATCATGGAGTGGGAGGGGGGATTCGAGCCTGCTTCGCCAACCCCGACCCCAACTCTAAACAGCAGCAATTGCGTAAAGGTCGCGGCTGCCCCACAAAGGGCTGTCATGAGGCTCCAGAGAAAGACGGAAAAGGAAATGAGGTTGCGGCGATTGTGGCGGTCTGCCCACATTGCCATCGGCATGCCGAGCGTTGCATAGAAGACGGCGAACATGATGCCGGTTAACAGGCCCAGTTGGGTATCTGTTATGAGCAACGACTCTTTGATCGGTTGCCCTAAAATACCCATAATTTGGCGATCGATATGGCTAGAGGTGAAGACCAAGACCAAGACAAACAAAGTATATCGTCTCTGGCGGTCTGGAATCGGTGGGTGCATAGTGGGGAACACCTTTATTGACGATGAGTGGCAACAGGGTTTTAAAATTAGCGTTAAAAGACGGTACCGTTATTGCGCTTTAAAAGAAAGCCTTCGAAATGAAGGGCTAAAAAAGTTGAAACGGGCATGTGATCGATTGGGCTCAGATGGCTGGGCTTCGGTTGTCCTTGCTCGTAAAAGTGCGCTCCAAAAATGAGTTGATTTACCGGTCCACAGCTCGTCGCCCTTAAGACGTCAATCTTGGGTTTAGAAAAATCGGCGAGGCAGTGTCGTTAAAAAATAGGCAGGAGGTAGGGTATGACGAACAAGCAATCAACGATGCACCCACTTAAAGAAGTCCGAGACCAACATTTGATCTCGGCGCAGCAACTTAGTGAACGTTTGGGTGAATCGAGCCTGAGGGTGATCGACGTCACGACGCACTTAAAAGTGCTGCCCTCAGGAGACTTTAGCGGTGTCTCGGGACGAGGAGACTATGAAACAGGTCATATTCCTGGCGCCATGTATCTTGATTTGCAAAACGATTTGTCAGACAACACTTCGGCATTTCGGTTTACGGTGCCGAGTGTTGCGCAGTTTGGCGCGGCAATGCAGCGTGCGGGGATTTCTGAATCCGATATGGTCATTTTATACGCGGCGAATCATCCGATGTGGGCTTGCCGAGTTTGGTGGTTGTTCAAGGTTTTTGGTCATCAGAGGGTATTGGTGTTAGATGGCGGGTTGCCTGCATGGCAGGCGCAGGGTCTCGCAGTGTCAACGGCTATAGAGCCCGTTCCGAGAACCTCTTATACCGCGCGTTTTCAGGCAGGGCGAGTGATCGATGGTGCAAGACTCGCAAGTCAGCTACCTGATTCGAAACTGTGCTTGCTGAATGCCCTGTCTAAGCAACAGTTTGATGGTAAAGGTCCGCATTACGGCCGGCCAGGTCATATCCAAGGCTCGGTCAGCACGCCTTACAGTCGATTTTTAAATGATCGATTTTGCTTTCAAGAAGCTGCAGCGCTGCAGCTGATTTTCGATGAGGCTGGGGTCACTCCGGACAAGACGGTTGCTACCTATTGCGGCGGGGGAATCGCCGCCGCAATCCCGATCTTTGCGCTCGCCCTGCTGGGGCGATCGGAAAACATCGTGCTGTATGATCATTCCTTGTCAGAGTGGGCTGCGCGGGATGAATGGCCAATGACCATCACGACTGAGCCGAACGCTGGCGCGTAACCTGCGTGTTCGACGATCGTTGATTTAACTGGGTAGAGCCAGACTTTGACCAAGTGGGCCTGTGTGCTGGCGGTGGTTAGGATGGGTATATTTTTAGCCACGATGGTTAAGTGTTTTGCGCTGCCGCAGCTTTGGTGCAATCTGCACGCAAAAGCGCATGTAAGCGAAGGGCGATGCTAAATTCAGTCGACGTCTGCATCCAAGGTCATGCCAAAACCCGGCAGAGGATTTTCAATTAGACTCAGATAATCGCTAACAATCCCGTTGGCATGCTCTCGATCGTCTGGCAACAAGTAGGGGCTATCAATTCCGATTACCGGCATGCCGGCGGCTTTTGCTGCTAGAAACCCCGTTAAAGCATCTTCAAATACTAAGCAACCTTCAGGCTCGACGCCGAGTTTTTCAGCTGTCTTCAAGAAAATTTCTGGTGCAGGCTTGCTGGCCATTACCTCATCACCGCAAACCGTGATGGCGACCGCTTGCAGCCACGGTTTGGTTGAGCGCTTGAGCTCAAAGAGCGTTCGACTAGAACTTGTTGCGATGCCAAAGGGAATGCGGTGCTCGGTTAAGACTGTCAAGAATGCCTCCGCGCCAGCAATGGCTGCAGCGTTTGGGAACAAGGCATTTAAATATTGAGCCCGCTGATCCAGAAATGCCTGTGGCGTTAGCGCAAGGTCATAGTGCTCAACCGTCATCGCAGCCGACTCTAGGGCTTGTCGACCGACAATCGTGCGTTTGAACTCGAGCGTGAAAGTTATACCAAAAGGATCCAGTACCTTCTGGGTTGCAAGGGTGTAAAGTGGCTCCGTGTCGAGGAGGGTGCCATCGAGGTCAAATAAAATGGCTTTCGGCTCAAAATAAACTGGCATGCTGTGACTCCTGGTGCGAACAACCGCGCACATGGTTTTGATGCGCCTTGGCAAGCAGAGACGCCGTGAGCGTTGGACGATGCGAGCCATTGTAACAATGAGGATCTGTGCGGGAAACATTTTTAGCGGATAGGGGCGTTGAGGGAGCGTTCGCAGTCAAGGTGCTCCGGTCATTCTGGGAGGAGCTGGGTCTGGCCTCCCGGCGTCAATTTAGTTTGATGCGATCGGTAAACACGATGATGCTCTGAGAAGCGTAAACCGTAAAAAAGTCTCAAAGCGCGGGATCGTTTCTTGATTCGCGTTGTCTTTAAGAGCGGGTATTTAAATACGGTTTAGGGGCTGCTGGGATTGATAATACAACCGATCGCCGCAATAGTGACTGAACAAGATTTGATGGTTATCGGGCAAAAGAGAAAAAATTTAAGGAAGCAGGGAGTGTGTTTTGATTGAGGTTCAAAATTTGACGAAACAGTTTGGGTCGACGACGGTGGTCAATGATTTAAGCTTCGAATTGGGACCCGGTTCCGTTTTAGGATTCCTAGGACCCAATGGCGCGGGGAAATCAACAACCATGAAAATGATTACTGGATTTCTAACGCCATCTTCGGGATCCGTCCACATTCAGGGTTATGACATTTCAAGTCATCGTCAAGCAGCACAGGCGGAGATGGGTTATCTGCCAGAAGGCGCGCCCAGTTACGAGGAGATGACGGTGGCTGCCTTTTTGAAGTTCATCGCAAAAGTTAGAGGCGCTCGGGGCGCTTTGATTCAGCAATGGGTGGACCGAGTGACGGATACCGTATCGCTCAGAGGGGTTCTGCATCAGCGAATTGAAACCCTATCAAAAGGTTACAAGCGTCGAGTCGGGCTCGCCCAGGCTTTGATTCATGATCCCAGTATTTTGATTTTAGACGAGCCAACCGACGGGCTTGACCCAAACCAAAAACATCAGGTTCGGCAAATGATCTTGGATCTATCCGATCAAAAAATTGTCATCATCTCAACCCACATCTTGGAAGAAGTTTCGGCAGTATGCTCTCGGGCGATGATAATTAACGCAGGAAAGATTGTCCTAGATGACACACCCGAGGGGCTTTGCCAACGTGCCGAAGGTCATCTCTCGGTTAGCTTGCGGATTAACGGGGTGGGAGATGAGGCCCTCAGTCAGGCGTGTTCTGCGCTGCCACAATGTGGACGAGTTGCATTAATTGACGGCGGCGGCGTGCTGATTTACCCGGCTGAGGCATTGGGAGATCCTTTGGCTGCGCTGCAGGAAATGATGAAAGCCAATCACTGGCAGGCTGAATGGATTCAACAGCATGAGGGACAACTCGATGAGCTTTTCCGAAACGCAACGGGAGGGCGTTTGCAATGAAAAACGTCACCATTATTTTAAACCGCGAATTCGCCAGTTACTTCACGACGCCGGTTGCTTATGTTTTTATCTTGGTATTTTTGGTTTTATCAAGCGCCTTTACGTTTTACCTCGGCCAATTTTATGAACGTGGCCAGGCTGACTTGTTGCCTTTTTTTAACTTCCATCCTTGGCTGTACTTGTTTTTGGTTCCGTCAGTATCCATGCGGCTTTGGTCGGAGGAACGTGCATCAGGCTCAATTGAACTGTTGCTAACCTTGCCGATCACGTTGTGGGATGCAATCCTCGGCAAATTTTTGGCCGCTTGGCTGTTTACAGGGCTTTCGTTGCTGGGCACCTTCCCGCTGTGGCTGTCGGTTAACTACCTAGGAGAACCTGATAATGGTGCGATCGCTGCAAGCTACGTTGGCAGCTGGTTTATGGCGGGCGCTTTTTTGGCTGTGGGCTGCTGCCTGTCTGCGCTAACGAAAAGCCAGATTGTTGCCTTCATTCTGACCGGTACTGTTTGTTTAATGTTGGTGCTTGCGGGTTTCCCGCTGGTGCTCAACTTTTTTCAAGGTTGGGTGCCGGCCTTGATCTTGGACCTGATTGCTGGACTCAGCATCATTGCGCACTTTATGGCGATCTCAAAAGGCGTTTTAGCGTTGACGGACGTGATTTATTTTGCAGCGATGATCGGGCTTTGGTTGACCCTAACGCGGCTGGTGCTGCAAGCCAAGTCAGCAGATTAAGGGGGGGGGTATGAACTCAAGTTTAAAACAGTTGGTCACCGCAGTCGTCGCGGTTTTGGTCTTTGCCGTGGTGCTCTTATTTAGCAGCACTTTCTTCAAAGGGCTTCGCTTGGATATGACCGAACACAAGTTGTTTACCTTATCCTC
>JAQWWC010000280.1 GCA_029249645.1 Pseudomonadales bacterium | reverse complement strand
AGCAGGAAATATAAAATGGCAGCCACCACCATGACCGGGGTTTTCACCTCGATGGTTTGATAGTTCCCGCGCAAAGTATCTTGACTGAATTCGATGAGCTCTGTCAGCTGGCTTTTAATCCCCTGCAGTTGGCCCGAATCGGTCTGACCCAATTTTTTTCGCGCATTGGCGAGCTTTTCGCGTAGCCGGGTTGGTTGTTTAAGCAGGGCCTCAGCGGTTCGTGTTAGGCGCTGCAGACGCTTTTTGGATCGATGGTCAGACATGTCGGATCAAGGGTGCGCGACGCGCGCGATACTCGCGCGTTGACATTGTCGGTCAAACCAGGCGGTAAGGTGTGTGAGATCCGCATCGGGTTTTAACGCTACCATGCGTGAGGCAAAGTCTACGGCAACCCAAAGTGAGATATCGGCCATTGAAAAATCGGTCCCAGCTACAAAGTCAGATGCTGACAGCTCATCGTTGAACCGCTTATAAACGTGACGGACCGCTTTTTCTGCCTGGGTTAAGGCCATTGGGTTTTGCTCGAAACGACCCATTTTTCCAACAATGGGGCCATTGACCCAAGCAATCCCAATTTGCATCCAAAGGCTCAGCTCGACATGCCGATTGCGCATTTCAATCAGACCAATGTCGAAGGCGGTTTCGCCAAATAAACTGGGCGTTGGATGACAGGCCTCTAGGTAGCGGCAAATGGCTGTTGATTCATTAAGGTGCTGGCCATTATTTGTTTCTAAAACGGGTATTTTTCCGAGCAGATTCTTTTGCAGGAACGTTTGTGATCGTTGTTCGCCTTTAGCAAGGTTTACGTTGACGAATTCGTAGTCGATGGCTTTCTCTGCCAAAAAGATCTCCACTTTTCGCGGATTCGGTGCGCCTGGGTAACCGTATAATTTCACTGCGGTGGTCCGGTATTTGGGTTAAGCCATGATAAGGGATTCGGGCGACCATCGGGTAGACCGCAGTATCGAGATTACGCTGCTTTTTTTGTGCTGCGTCGTGATAGCATGCCGCGCATGAATACGGTCATCAATTTACAAAACATCTCGGTCGCCTATGGCAGTGAGGCCGTGCTTCATGAGGCCAGTCTTGTCGTCGGTCAGGGCAGTCGGTGCTGTATAACGGGTTATAACGGCAGCGGAAAATCAACATTACTGAGCATTATCGCGGGACATCGGAGCCCAGATGAAGGTGTGGTAACGATCATGTCTGGCCTAAAGGTTACGTTGCTGGCCCAAACGCCGAGTTTTAATGTCTCCGAGACGGTTTATGATGTGGTGGCTGCTGGACTTGGGCCGATCGGGGTGGTGTTAGCAACCCAACGTCGACTCTACGCAACGCCGAATCCCGATGAAGATCAACTCGCGGCACTCCAAGAGCAGCTGGATAATGCTGAAGCATGGGATTTTGGCGCCCGGGTTGACGCCATGCTGCAACGACTCGATCTTGCGCCAGATCAAATCGTTGGATCGTTGTCAGGGGGTTGGCTAAAGCGCTTAGCGATCGCCCAGAGTCTTGTTGGTGCGCCGGATATTTGGCTTTTAGATGAGCCAACCAACCATTTAGACATTCCTGCGATCGATTGGCTCACGAGCGAACTTAAACTGTTTAAAGGGACGGTCATTTTTATCACCCATGACAGGATGTTGATGAGCGAGCTCGCGACTGCGATGGTGGATATCGACCGGGGTCGAGTGAAGCTGTGGAGCTGCTCATATGATGAATTTCTGCTTCGCAGAGAGGCCGAACGCGAGACTATGGCGGAAGCGGAAAAGCAATTTGATGCCAAGCTGGCGGAGGAAGAAGTCTGGATTCGTCAAGGAATCAAAGCCAGGCGCACGCGTAATGAAGGTCGGGTTCGGGCCCTTGAGCAGCTTCGATCAGAGCGCGCTAAGCGCGTGACGC
The DNA here is from genome assembly GCA_029249645.1 of Pseudomonadales bacterium. Lineage (GTDB taxonomy): Bacteria > Pseudomonadota > Gammaproteobacteria > Pseudomonadales > Azotimanducaceae > UBA9926. Next base: position 5,720 of record JAQWWC010000280.1, on the reverse strand, counting down.
GTGGGGCGCTCAAGCTGGAAATTGATACGGGTGAAAAATCTGGAAAAGTGGTTCGAGCGCTGGAGAGTGTGAGTTATTCGGTTGCCGGACTGAATTTGGTCAAAGACCTCTCCTGGATTGTGCAACGCGGCGATCGTATCGGCCTCGTGGGTCCAAACGGCGCCGGCAAATCAACGCTGATTAAATTGTTCTTGGGTGAAATTGCGCCGAATGCCGGACGCATTAAATTCGGGACCAAGCTAGATGTTGCGTATTTTGATCAAGGTCGCGCGGCGCTGGACCCGAATGCCTCAGTGGCGGATTACATCGGCGATGGTCGTGATTTTATTGAGCTCAATGGGCAGTCAATTCATGTTGTTTCGTATTTGAAGCGATTTTTATTCGACTCCGTTCAAGCGCGTGGCAAAATCAGGACGCTATCCGGTGGCCAGCAAAACAGGCTTTTGCTGGCCCAGTTGTTCACTCAGCCGGCGAATCTCTTGGTGCTTGATGAACCCACCAACGATCTGGATGTAGAAAGTTTAGAGCTCTTAGAAGAGCTGTTGCTCGATTACACGGGCACGGTGCTTTTAGTCAGTCATGATCGACAATTTCTGGATCAGGTTGTGACGTCTTTATTGGTGTTTAAAGGCGAGGGCGAGATCGAAGAGCAGGTTGGCGGATTCTCGGATTGGATCGCTCGGGGTGGTGAATTGCATCCCGCGCGCGCGAATGTGCGCGTCCTGCCAGATGGCAGGCAGGAAATTGCTCAGGCCAACGAAATAGTTGTAAACAGCAGTGCGCCGATTGATGAGGCCACGCGCTATGAGGCGCGCAAACAGGCCAAGGGCGAACTACGCCGATTGCAACGTCAAGCCGAACAAATTCCAGTTGAGCTGCAGCAGTTAGAATCTAAAGAAACCGAGATGATGGCAATGGTCAGTCAGCCCGATTTCTTCAATAAACCTGAAGCCGAGCAGCAAAAAGCGTACGCGGCAGCACAAGCCTTGCGAACGCAAATCCAGGCGCTTTATGATGAATGGTCGGCGGTTGAGGCGGCGCTCGACGCGACTACGACCGACTGATCCTGAATTGAGGCAGTGAGTTAACACTGGATAGCGCCAAAAGCCCTGCAAAGATCGCCAGGTTCTTGACAAAGTTCTGAGTCTCACGATCGCTCGAAACCTCTGGGTACGTGTTCCAAAAGTCGTGCATGCCGATGTTGATGGCAATGGTTAAGCCCGCCAACATGAGCGCCGTATCGCGTATGCGAAAGCCGAACAAGAGCGCGAGCCCCCCGCCAACCTGGAGTACGATGGTGACCGGCAAGAGCAGGTCGCTAAACGGCACGTTGTGGAGCTCCATGTAGGCAAGCGTGGCGCCATAGCCAGTAATTTTTGATAATCCTGGCACGAGGAAATAGAGTCCGAGTAAGCATCGACCGAGTGTTAAAGCGATTCGTTCAATCATTTTGGCTTCCTTATTTAAAGCGTGATCTTTCTGGGGTGCTCGAGGTCGTTAGGCGCTCCAGGGAAAATAGTATGCGTTATTCTATGCTCGCTCGCCAAGCGGATAAGTCCCAGTTAGGCCATCGGTCTTGGGTGAGTCGTAGCGTTCTGGGCGTCCAATAATCCGCACCGGGTTTTGGAATGCCCAGGCAGGCCAGTTGCTCTGGTGATGCGTGATTTAAAATCCGCTCCCAAGGCTCATCAGGAGACGACTGCCAGACGTGAAAGCCAATCATATCGTTCCCGGCTGCTTTATAGCCGAACGTCATTGTGTAGCGCCGACCCTTCGGGCGAGTTAGATTCGTGCCGCGATGGAACGTGTCGATGCTGTGCGCGACCAAGGTGCCTGCTGGGCCTGCTGCGCTTCGCTCCCTTTGTTTCAACTTTACTTGCGAGGCCTCGGTTGCACGTACTTCACCGGTGCCGAGGATAAGGTCGCTATCAGGTTTTGTGACATAGTGCAGTGCCCCCAAGTCATCGTCGACATCGGTTATATACGCGACGAAATCAACTGACCTTTGCCACGCAAAGTCGCTGGGGACCGTTAAAGTGTGGTTGCCAAAGTCACAGTGATGTACTTGGTCGTAATCGGCTTCGCCGGTAAATTTTGCCCAAGTATGGGACTGATAAAGGTGAACATCATTCACCCCAAGTAAGGCTTTCGCGAAGGCAATAAGCGCTGGGTGCAAAGAGATTAAGTTCAAATCAATGCTGCCTGCGTAGGGCAGCGATTCGATGTTTTGAAACTGTTTTGGGTGGAATTTGCCCAAAACGCCCGTTTCCTTCTTGTTCAGGGTAACCGCTGCGGCTCGCTCAGGGGCAAGGTGGTCGTAGAGATTTTCAAAGTCGTCAAATAGGGGCGCAATTTCATCTGGCGTGAAAAAGTCCTCGATAATAACGAAGCCGTCTTGTTGCCATTGTTCAATGTGATGGGTTTGGTGACGCATGGTGAGATCAATTCGGCGGTAAATAGGTGTGGCCTAAGTTTAGCGCCGGTCAAGCCAGGGCGTCCACAGGCTGCACATTAAGATGAAACAGTGAAAGAGGTGGTTGACTGGAATCAAGGGTTGCGTCAGGTGGAGGCGATGCGCTTATACTCTAGGCCGGGGTCATCGGGTTTTTTCACAACGATACCGTGATGATTGCAACTGAGTGCTGCTTAGGTTTTTGTCAATGAGACCGTCTACTGTTGAACAGTGTAATAAGAGGATGTTATGTCACAACCGATCTTAGAAAAGAATCCGACGTTTTGGTTTTATGGTTCTGCATCGATCGCCTACGGCATTAAAAATAATGCCTTCAGTTACCTGTTATTAATCTATGCGAATCAGGTTCTTGGCTTGCCGGGGTACCTTGCATCCCTAGCATTGGCCATCGCTATGATCTGGGATGCGGTGTCGGACCTTTTGCTGGGACATTGGTCCGATAAAACCAGTAGTCGTTTAGGGCGTAGACACCCATTTATGTACGCGGCTTTTTTTGTGCTGCCGATTACCTTTTACGCTCTATTCAACCCGGTCATCGAGCTCAACGATGACAATACTTTTTACTATGTACTCGTGCTGGCGCTGTTGATTCGAACGGGGACCACGCTGTTTGAGGTGCCGTCGACTGCGCTGCTGCCGGATCTTGAAACGGACTACGACCGGCGGAATAAATGGTTGGCGTTGCGGCACTTTTTTGGTTGGACCGGGGGCAACGGCATCCACATGATCAACTTCATGTTTTGGGTAGGTGCGTACGGTGTTGCCTCTCAAACCGGTTACGGTATTTATGGTATTGCAGGTGCGTTATTGATTGCCGCTGCCATTTTGGTGTCATCGTTTGGCACGCAAAAGGTTGCATCGGCGCTGCCCAAGCCGAGCGAGCCGTTCCGATTCCTTGCCATCAAACGGGAAATCAAGCAGATTTTTCAGTCGGTAAAAAACAAGAATTTCGCGGCGCTATTCTTCTTTGGTTTAACGGTCGGCATTGCAGGGGGATTAGGCACCGCACTTTATCTCTATAATACAACCTACTTTTTTGGGTTTTCCGGCAAACAGATCAGCGTCACTGCGATCGGTGTTTTGATCTCTCCGGTGATCGCATATTGGGCGGCGCCCTACCTAGGCAAGCTGTTTGGCAAAAAACGGGCGGCGATCTACGCCATTTTAGTCAATATCATGCTGTACCCCATGCCCTATATTTTGTTGCTGACAGGTTATTGGCCAGAACTGGGGAGTTGGACATCCTTATACATATATAGCGGCTTTATTGTCATGGAAGTGATTTGCGGCATCATTGGCGGCGTGCTCCTCGACTCGATGATGGCAGACGTGGTCGAAGACAGTGAGCTTAAAACGGCGCGTCGTTCCGAGGGGTTGTTCTATGCAGCCCGCGGCTTCGCGGCCAAGGCGATTTCAGCCGGCGGCATTGTTGGCGCAGGCTCGATCGTATCCATTGTTGGGTTGGATGGCATAACGTCCGTTGATGACGTGACGCAGGAGATTCGAATGAATTTAGCAACCCTGTTCTTACCGATTTATTGTGGGCTTTACTTGTTGGGATTAGTGATTGTCTCGAAATATAGAATAACGCGCGAAGATCATGATGCCCATCTCTCACAATTGAATGCGCGAAAAGCGTCCGAAAGGGCTGAACGAGGTTGACTGCGGGCGGTATAAATTTTTGACTAAAATTTTTTCGAGGAGAGGGCGGATGTTTTCAAAAGTTGATGAGGCCATGCAGCGCTATGTTGACGATGAAATCTTGCCGGGCGTCAGCTATAAGATTTTAAAGGGCACGGAGATTGTACATGCAGGTCAGGTCGGCTATGCCGATATCGAGTCAAAAACGCCGCTACGCGATGATGCGATTTTTAGGATTGCGTCGAATACCAAATTGATGACCTCGGTTGTGCTCATGATGTTGTACGAGCGCGGCAGTTTCGATTTGCATGATCCGCTTGCGAATTATCTCCCTGAGTTTACGGATATGTTGGTATTACAGCCGAATGCCACCCGGGTAGAAGACGCAACACCTGCGGCGAACCCGATCTTGATTCGACATTTACTGAGCCATAGTGCGGGGTTGTCCTATGGTTTCGTTGAGCCAGATTCGGTCATTGATAAGGCTTATGAGGCAGCATCGCTTGGCGGCTTAGCGGGGATCGATGCCGATCTCGAGGCGTACACGCAGGCGCTGGCTGAGCTCCCTTTGGCTTTTGAGCCGGGTTCTGGTTGGCGATACAGCGTGGCAACTGATGTTTGCGCTCGTTTGATTGAGGTGCTTTCTGGCCAGAAATTCGATGTCTGTTTAGCGCAAATGCTGCTACAACCTCTGGGCCTTATCGATACGGGTTTTTTTGTACCAGAGGACAAAATCGATCGGCTGACGACGTTGTACACCCCGGTGCACCCGTTTGAGCCGATGAAGGGCGGACTGACCGTTGCACCCATGTTCGGGGAACGCGCGTCAACGCAAAAGCCTAAATTTTTAAGTGGCGGTGGTGGTCTGGTCTCAACGCTGCCGGATTATTCGCGTTTCATTCAAATGATTATGAACGACGGGCAGTGGGGTGGCCGTCAATATTTGTCGCCTGAGACTTTGAAACTGATGCGAGAAAATCAGTTGGCTGATGGGGTTGTTGTTAATTTTCCGTTCTGGCCGATGCCGGGGACCGTGTTTGGTTTAGGGTTTGCCCTCAAAGAGAAACCGAGTGAGGCGGAATCTGCTCTTGCTGTTAATGAATACCACTGGGGCGGATTGATGGGAACCCATTCCTGGATTGCTCCGGAAGCCAATATCGCCGCGCTATGTTTTACACAGCGCTTTCCAGGATTTTGGCATCCTTTCAGTCATGAGTTTAAGCGCCTGGTCTACGAGGCGGCAGAAGTTGGTTTTTAATCAGAGTACGCTTCTGAATTGACAAGGTCATGGCAGATGCTCCGGAGGGCTAAACGCCCTATCGAGGGCGTATTGTTGAGCGGTTTAAAGTAATTCCGTCGCGTTGGCGCTGCTACCTGCTTGGTGGCGCAACAATCCAGACTCAAATTGGACGCGATTGATGTTTTGTTGCGTTCAGCATTGGCACCGGTCGAGCGCTTGCACGCAACAAGCCGCGGCTTTTTTGATGGGAGGACCCTGAATGCAGCAACCTCAAGTTAGAACTTCGGCGGGCACTTTTGAAGGGCTTTGGGCCGATGACGCGCAGTCGATTCAAGTGTTTAAAGGGATTGCCTATGCGGCGCCGCC
>JAQWWC010000279.1 GCA_029249645.1 Pseudomonadales bacterium | reverse complement strand
CATGCCTCGGGTAAAGAATTTGTCGATTTCGATGAAGATTTGCAGATTAACGATATCTTGAACGCGACGCGGGAAGGCTATGAGCACATTCAATTGGTTAAGCGCTATTCAACCGCGGGCATGGGGCCCTCGCAGGGCCGTCACTCGGCACTAACCGTTGCCCGACTCGTTGCGGACGCAACCGGTAAGACGGTCGCCGAAACCGGGGTGACCACGGCCCGTCCGCCGTTTGCGGCCGAGCAGTTGGCGCACACCGCCGGCCGCGGCCTCTTCCTGACGCGTCATACCGCGATGCACCACCGCCATATCGAATTGGGCGCACAGATGATGCAAGCTGGGGCGTGGTTTCGTCCGGCGTTCTATGGTCCGGCAGCTGAAAAGAACGCGCGCATTCAGGCCGAGATCAATCAGGTTCGGCGCGGCGTTGGGATGATCGACGTCTCGACGCTTGGCGGCATTGAAGTGCGAGGGGCGGATGCTGCCGAGTTTTTGAATCGAGTTTACACAGGCGGCTTTAAAAAGCAGCCCATCGGTAAAGCGCGCTACGCCTTGCTGATCAATGAGGCGGGAGTCGTTTTGGATGATGGTGTCGCCTGCCGCCTGCATGAAAAGCATTTTTATGTAACAGCCACCACCGGCGGCGTCGATTCGGTTTACCGAAATATGCTGAAGTGGAACGCGCAGTGGCGGCTTAAGGTTGATATTGCCAATGTGACCAGCGCGTATTGCGCAATCAATATAGCCGGGCCCAAGGCGCGCACTGTTTTGGCTCGGGTAGCCGAGAACGTAGACCTATCGCCGGAGGCATTTCCCTATATGGGCGTGCGCACCGCGATGCTTGCTGGTGTGCCCGTTCGATTGATTCGCGTCGGGTTTGTTGGAGAGCTTGGGTTCGAAATCCACGCGCCGCAGCAGTACGGGGAAGCGCTCTGGGATCTGCTTATGGCGGCCGGCGAAGAGAGCGGGATTCAGCCCTTTGGGGTCGAAGCACAACGCGGGCTCAGGCTGGAAAAGGCGCACATTATTGTTGGCCAAGATACCGATGCCATGACGAATCCGTTTGAAATTCAGATGGACTGGGCGCTATCGCGTAAGAAACCCTATTTTGTCGGGCATCGAACGCTCCAGGAACTCGAGCAGCGCCCTTTAACGCGGGTCTTGGCGGGTTTTATGATTAAAGATGTCAACACGCCCCAGCCGCTGGAAAGTCATTTGGTATTGGACGGCAACGCAATGATTGGACGGGTGACGTCTTGTATGACGTCGCAGACCCTCAATGCCATCATCGGGCTGGCCTATGTGCCGGTTGCATTGGCTAAGCCGGGTTGCCGTATCACTATAAAGGTCGATGGCGGGCAGTGTGTCGTCGCGGAGATTGTGCCGACTCCGTTTTATGACCCAGAATCCCATCGCCAGGAGCTGCAATCATGACCACGACTGATCAGATGCGCCTGCCGCAGGCGCTGGCGCGACAAAGCCCGCTGCATCGTCAACATTTAAGCCGTAGGGCGAGCCTTGCGGAATCTGCGCTTGGCCTGATGCCCGAGCGTTATGGTGATCTGGGAACCGATATCATGCAGGCCGACCAACTCGGGCTGGTGGATCTGTGTTTAACGCGGCGTGCCGGGTTCAAAGGCCCGGGGGCCGCCCATTTCTTGCAGCAGCATTCGTTGGCTTTACCGGGTTTGCCAAACCGAACCCAACAGCAAGATAACGGGCTGCTCGTGAATCAGTTGTCTTTTGATGAGTATCTGTTGCTGGACACAACGGCTACGGCCGCCGCGATGATCACAACGCTTTGCAATGCCTGGTCGTTGGACAATGCGCCGGATTGCTATCAGGTGCCGCGTCAAGACAGTCATGGTTGTTTGGCCGTAACGGGCCAGGTGGCCTGGCGGATGCTGTCATCGCTCATTTCGGTCGACCTTAGACCGCACCGGTTTACCGATTTTCAGATTGCGCAAACCTTGTTGAATGATTTGAGCGTGATTGTCATTCGGTGTGATCAAGGGAAGGTCCCTAATTACTACCTGCTGGCGGATATCACGTCGATGGAATTTCTGTGGATGGTGCTGCTGGATGCCATGTCGGACGCAGGCGGCGGGCCGGTTGGGCTGACCAGCTTTCAGGCGCTTCAGGGTTCAATAGATTGAAATGAAGCCGATTTTGCTGACAGCCGGATCGGCTAGTTGGTATGCAGGGGCCTGACCGGTCACAGGCGCCTTGCGCTGGTCGCACTGGCAGCGGCACACCCAAGACAACGCAATGCCCCTCGTGCGGCCAAGGCGATACTGGCCCGCGCCACGGCGGCAGATTACGTTACGACGGTTTGCGAGGTGCCGGCGCCGCTAGGTAAAGGTGACCAATGGGCCGCCCGAATTTTTTAACCACCAGCTTCCTCAACCTAAACGTCAGTGACTCGGGCGCGGTAGTTCGGCGCAGCAGACAGTCCTTTAGGCGGCATCATGGCCTCTTGATAGAGGTGGGCGGCTGCCGCTTGTCCTTCAACCAGCACGACGACCTCGATATGATTACGAGAGTCTTAAAAAATATCTAAGGAATTCCCGGTCGAGGCTCAGCCAATATGGTTGAGCAGACCCCCACTGGCGAAAAATGCGTTAGAGCCCAGTTCGGAAATACGCATGGGGTCCTGGTTTGGCGTCTGATTCATTTGGTTCATGTTATTGATAATTTTCGGTCGGACCTCACTGGCGGTGTCTGCTAGAACCGGCTGCGCGATGAGGGCGAAAGTCAAACCGAGCGCTGAGCGCCATAGCATTTTTATAGGGGTGTCCTTGCTCGTTGGGGTTGGGCGGGTTTTGAGAAGGGTGCTACATACCCATACAACGATGGCACGAAGGCTGCGAGTTTATAAGGCTCGTAACGTCCAGTATTTGACCATTAATGAATGGATCCTGGTTCTAGGCGCATGAAGATCAACCCAAGCCTCGGAAGAATGGGCTAGCTCGCAAGTTAGAGCTTTTTAGCGACATTCACGGCCATTTCCGAGCCGATCGTCACAATGCTACGCCAGCAGTGAACGCTAAAAGCGTCGGGGATGGCATGTCGACCGGCGGCGTCGTGACAGTGCTCGGCTTCATCCTGCATAAACTGCCGTAGGGTTTCAGCGACTTCCGGGTGCGCGCGCTGCTGGTCTAACTTTTCGATTTGTTGACGGTAGTGCTCGATGACAAAGGTTTCGACGACCTCGATGGTTAAGTACACCACATGAGCGCCGCCGAAGACTGCAAGGCTACCTAAGATAAAGCCGGCTAATCGCCATAATGGTGTGAGCATGCTTTTGTCTTTGGCAGACAGCCAGGCCTCAAAATGTCCCAGATGTCGTCGCTCGGTTTCTAAATGTTCTGTCGCAAAAGCGATTACCTCGGAGTTGCGACTCCAGCGAAGGATACCAATATACAGCCAGACGGCACCTGTCTCGCCCGCGTG
>JAQWWC010000278.1 GCA_029249645.1 Pseudomonadales bacterium | reverse complement strand
GCCTCCCAACGCGACGCCGACACCGGCGCAATCACTAAAAGTATGGACAACAGACTCCATTTCCATTCTTTCATCTTGTCTCTCTCCTGATCGTCTTGCTATTCACTGGTTTGATTGTTTAAGGCGGCGCTGATTCTGCATTCTGACGTCGAGACTCGAGAGACTCTCAACCATCAGCTTGGATGCATCAAAACCTAATTATCGGCACCTGACAAGTCGAGGCTTTCGCTCAGCGCAGCAGGACCAGTCTAAGTTGCACCGTATTTTTAAAAATAACAGGGTTAACGATTGGGCCATCGCCAAGCCGGAATATCCGCGGCGGAAACATCCAACAATTGGGTTTCGCCCAAACGTTTGGTCAACCGCAAATGGTTACAGACTGGATTTTCCTGCAACAGACTAATAAGCACATCAGAATGCGACGTCACCCATAACTGCGTTGTTTCCGCGGCCCGCAGCATCAGGCGCGCCAGCGCCGGCAGGAGCTCCGGATGCAAACTGGTTTCGGGCTCGTTTAAAATCATCAGCGTTGGCGGGCGTGGTGTTAGCAGCGCCGCAGCCAAGCACAAGTAGCGCAGCGTGCCATCCGATAACTCCCACTGATCTAATGGCCGCAGTAGGCCGCGTTGATGGAACTTGAGTGCAAACCGACCGCCGTCACGCTCTATAAACACCTCAGCCCCGGGGAAGGCATCCGCCAAGACCCGCCCTAGTCCCGCTGCATCGCCAATTTCCAAAATGGTCTGCCAAGCGGCAGGCAGATCGCGACCATCATGATGGAGCACCAGTGTGCGAGTGCCGATTTGCGCTTGTCGACTGGGCGCATCTCGGTCAGTCCGAAACTGATCGTAAAATCGCCACGACCGGATGTGCTCTCGCAGCGCGAACGCTTCTGGCGCAAGAATTGGATCAGACGATCTTGCGAGCATGCTGTCAAAGACCGGAAGATGACGGTTCAGCACCTGCCACGCGCCCGAATCATCTCTTGCCTTAACCACCGGACCCGTTCGGTCAATCATTAGCCGAGAATGATGATAGGTTTCGCCAATCCAGATCACCTCGCGTTTAATTTCTGGATCCCCGTCGAAAAGGGTCCGCGCAACGGGCGCGGGCAGACCAAAGTCAATCGCGTAGCTGCTGTCATCGCCTGCGATGCCCAACCTCAGATTCACCCGATTTTTTCGGGGGCCTCCTTGAACCGGCTCATCGCCTTGAATCATGCCGCGACTGAACTGCTCGGGACCAGCCCAAAGTACCGAGGCCAAACTGCCTTCGCCCGCGATACTGCCGGCAGCCGAGCCGAGCGCTGTGTCAGACAATAGCCGAAGTGCTTTGTAGAGGTTTGATTTGCCCGATCCGTTGGCCCCCGTCACCAGATTAAGCGACCCCAAAGGCAGCACCAGCGCGCGGATCGATCGATAATTTGAAATAGCCAACGCTTTGAGCATGAATTGCCTTCAAGAACCTCTTAAACTTGCCGCAGCCCCCGCTTCATGGCGGCTAACGCGCGATACGAAAACTGCTTCAAATCATCGAGCAGCACGTAAATAAGCGGCAGCACGACGAGGGTAATCAGAGTTGAGAAGACCAAACCGCCAATAATCGTTCTGGCCATCGGGAAATAACTGGGTCCAAGCCCGCCAACCCGAACATCCCCCAACGCGAGTGGCAATAGCCCTGCAACGGTTGTGCAAACCGTCATCAAGATGGGCCTTAACCGATGCCGACCACTCTCCAATATCGCCTCAAGGCGCGACATACCCGCGTCCCGCAACTGGATGATGCGACTGAGCAGGACGATGCCATTGTTCACCACAATACCCGCCAAAAGCAACATACCGGTGCTTGCCATCGCCGTAAAGGTGGTTCCGGTCAGCAGCAAAAACCAAAAGACACCAACCACACTAAACCCGATTGAAACCAATATCGCAATTGGGAACAAAACCGACTCAAACAAAGCCGCCATCAACATATAGATCAAAAGAATTGCGAACAGAATATTAATGAGCATTTCCTGAGCCATTTCGATATCAATCGAAAACCCCGGGCCTTGTTCACTACGATAACCCGGTGGCAGCTGGTAGTCCTCCATCAAGGCTTCGATGAGGGCGCTGGCTTGATCTGGGGTCGTGCCCTCATCCAAATCAAACTGCACTTGCACTTCGGTTTCACGATTTTCTCGCCTGATCGAACGCAGAGAACTTCTGATTTCTAAATCGGCAACCGTCGTCAAGGCCACTCGATCGCCATCTGGCGCGAGGAGCGGGAGGTTTCGAAGATCCGTCAGCGTTGCATCGCGACCATCTTTTAACCCCATCCAGATTTCGTACTCTCTGTTGGGCTGCTGTAGCCCGCGCGACAACTGAATGCCAAAGGCTGTTGAGACAGACTGTGCAATTTGGCGCGCGGTGATGTTGTACAGGCCAGCCGCCTCCGGCTTCATTCGAATGACCACTTCCTGCCGCCGCGATTCAGAGTTGGTTCTAACATTCGTCAGCCCATCAACCGTCTCCATTACGGCGATCAGTCGGTCAGATTCTTCAATCAAAACATCGGTCGAGGGTCCGATTAAACGTAATGACAGCCCATTATTCCCGCCACCGAACCCGCGATGCCGCCCCCCAAAGCGCACTCGAACATCGGGCAGTACTGGCAGTTTGGCTTCGATCATGCGCTCGATCACTTTCGGTGACAGGGGCGCATCTTCATATAAAACAAGACTGATATTGCCTCGATCCACGTCGTAACGGCTGAACATATCCTTAATGTAAAAGCGCTCCTTATTGACCATCAAGTAGTCTTCAAGCTCATCAACAAAACTTTCGATTCCATCTATATCAACAGAACCCTGCATATAAAATCGAAGGTCGAGCCTTGGGGACTCAGAATCCGGATTCATATTCACATCGAGCTGCTGATAAGCCCAAATACTGCTTAGCAGCACGAGGGTACTGAGCACAAATGCAATCAAGCGATGCCGCAAGGTTAGGCTGATCAGCCGGGTATAGACCTTCGCAATTCGATCAATAACCGGCGTTGGCGACACGTCTTCTGTGGTCAATCGTGCCGCAGCAGTCGGCACTAAAGTTTGCGCAATGAGGAGGCTGGCCAGCAGTGACACGCATAACGGGATGGCGATATTTTGCTGAATCACAGCAACCTGTTGAATATCTGTCATGAAGCTGGGAACAAAAACGATGACCGTCGTCAAAGTGCCAGCCGTGATCGCCATATTGATATCTTTTACGCCGGCAACAGAAGCCTGCTTTGGTGGTAGCCCGGCGCGACGCCGATAGTCGATGGCTTCACTCGCGACCACACTATTATCGACGAGCAGTCCGATCGCCAACATCAATCCCACCAGCGACAGTATGTTCAGGGTCATACCCATAAAGAACATGACCCCAAGGGTGGCACACAGCGACAACGGCACCGTTGCTGCAATCACTAAACTGCTGCGCCAACGCCGAATAAAGAGCAGTAACGTCACAAGGGAGAAAAAGCCGCCCAGAATACCGCTATCTCGCAAGTCCGACAGCGCTGTAATCACGCCTCGAGCCGCACTGTCCACCGGCGTCACGATTATATCGGCCAAGCCCGCTTCAGAAAATGCAGCCTCCAGCTCGTCTTCTGCTGCCTGAGCCACCGCCACTAAATTGGCTTCGGGCTTTTTAAAAACCGACATCCCCAAAGAATCGGCACCATTGACCCGACGACGATCAGCGCGATCTTGCGGCACGAATTCAACCGTCGCAAAGTCTCGTAACTTGATGCCGAGCGAGCCGAAACTAAGATTTTCAATATCGGCAAGACGAACAAATTGCCCGACGGGTCGCACTCGAAATTCGGTTAAACCCACTTCGACGCCGCCGGCGGAGGTGAAAAAATTCGCAGCTTGCAAACGACTACGAACACTGAACATGTCGAGCCCTAAGCTCTCGAGCTTGAACTGATTCAAGGAAATCATGACATACCGCTCTTCTGCGCCAAAGAGTTCTACCGAATTAACCCCTTGGATGCGCTCGATGCGTTGTTTGACCTCTTGATCCAAACGCTCGAACGCGGTGGCTTTGTCTAGATTCGGCGCGGTAAACATGACATTGAGCATCGGTTGAGCATTCGGGTCGGCTTGCCGTAATTCAATGTATCGAACCGATTCCGGCAATCGGTTACGGGTATTCTCGATCAGATCTTTGGCTTCAATGCCTTTGCCGGCAATGTCCATCGTAAAATCCAATAGCACGCTTACCCAAAGGTACCCCTGGTAACTACTGGTGTTGATCTGTTGAACGCCGCTCATCAGCGACAGTGCTTCTTCGACGGGCTTCGCCAGATTTTCTTCAACCTCTTCTGGCGTCGCATTCGGATAGGGAATCCCGATACCCACAAAGGGAATCTCCATTTCTGGGAACTCCTCTAAGGCCAATCGACTACCCGCGAAGAGCCCCATCATCGCCATGCCCAAAAAGAACATGGAAATCGTTACCGGTCGGCTGACAGCAAATGTTGCTAAGTTCATTCAGATCGATCCAAAACAAGGTAGACCACAGGAATCACAACCAATGTGAGTAACGTCGACATCATCAAACCGCCAATGACGGTCACCGCCATAGGGGTTCTGAGTTCAGCTGCTTCTCCAAAACCCAAGGCCATAGGCAGCAGACCCAGAACGGTTGTAAGTGTTGTCATCATGATAGGCCGAAGGCGCTCGTTCGTTCCTGCCACCAGCGCATCAAGCTTGGTATAGCCTGATTGCCGTCGAAACTGATTCACCCGGTCTACCAACACAATCGCATTGTTCACGACAATGCCCACTAATAGGATCGCGCCGATGAAGACCACAACGGACACAGGCGTGTTGGTGACAACCAGCGCTAGCACCGCCCCAACACCCGCCAACGGAATCGTGAACATAATCACAAACGGGTGCAGCAAAGACTCGAACAAAGAGGCCATGACCAAGTAAACCAAGATCAAAGCCAGCAATAACGCAAATGCCAGAGAATTAAACGATGCTGTCATTTCTTCGCTCTGCCCCCCAACATGGCTTTTGATTCCTAAGGGATGGGGAATGTCATCCAATAGCCGCTCAACAATCGCCGCGCCTTGCGCCAAATCGGCGCCAATAGGATTCGCCCGAACAATGCCCACGCGCTGCTGACCCAAACGCTGAATATCAGCAGGGCCCACGGCCTCAAAGATTTTGGCCACAGTCTTTAGCCGCA
>JAQWWC010000277.1 GCA_029249645.1 Pseudomonadales bacterium | reverse complement strand
CCGTATCGTTCCAAGATGACCGTACCGGTTGTGGCCTCCCATTCCTGAAAGGTCTGCGCGAGCAAGGGGGCTGATCCTGAGATGAATAGACGCATCCCTTGGCAGTCCTTTTGATGAATGCCTTGGCTCAATAGTCTGGTGTAGTAGGTCGGCACCCCCATGAAGACCGTTGCGTGAGCTAACGCCATTCTTACTGCGGCGGCATCAAATGATGGTTGGAATATAATCGCGCTCCCGCTTAATAGAGACAGGTGGAGTCCGACAAACAAACCATGCACATGAAAGATCGGCAAGGTGTGGAGCATCACATCTGTTTGGGTCCAGCCCCAGGCGGATGTGAGAGTTTGAGCATTGCTGATCAGGTTGTCATGACTGATCATCGCGCCCTTCGGTAGTCCGGTGGTCCCTGAGGTATATACGATTACGGCGATATCATCCGGCGCCCTAGGTTCAATTGAATGCGATGTTGGGCAGTCTTCGGCAAGCTTGGTTAAGCTGCCTTCTCCGAGCCGATCCATGGTGAGGGTCAAGATAGAGCGTTCGGCGTGATCGTCTGCTCGAGCGGGGTCCACCATCAGCAAGCTGGGTGTGGCGTCTTGCAGGAAGTGATTTAATTCATGGGCACCGTAAGCAGTATTGAGTGGCAGGTAGATCAAGCCTGCGCGCAAGCAGCCACAATACAGGTACAGGGCTGCAATTGATTTCTCCGTTTGAACGGCAACCCGGTCACCGGGTTTTAGACCCAGTTGGGTCAGAGCCATCGCGAATTGGGCGCTGCGCTGCTCTAGGTCACGGTAAGTTGCGATCGTCTCGCCCTCGGCATCAATCAATAACGGCTGCGAAAGGTCAAAATGGTCACGGAAAACTTGATAGAGATTGCTCATAATAATCCAGATTGATGGTTTGAATACGCCTCTGTCTTAGCCCAGTGCGTGAGTCAAGACGATTTCTGACAGAGCGCAAGGTGTTCTGGTAAATTATAGCGTGAGCATTTTCTTTTTTCGCCTGTTTACCATCAGAGGTCGTTTTCATGTCAGTAAGAGCTTGGTTTGTCGCATTCCTATTACTATGGTTGATCTCGCCGAGTGTTGCCGCGGAAGTTAGACTGCTTGAGGGTTGGACCCGAAGTCCGCCGCCGGGCGTCGACCGGCTGGCCATTTATGGCAAGCTGGTGAACGAGGGTCGTTCGCCGATCGTCTTGTCGCGTCTGGAGCTTGCTGGCGCGGCGCATGTTATGTTGCATGAGACGATAATGGATGCGGGTTTAATGCGCATGCGGCATATTGATCAGATTGAATTGAGCCCTTCAAAGACCGTGGTAATGGCGCCTCAAGGCCTGCATCTAATGGTGATGGGTTTGGAGCGTTCGCCGCAGGCTGGTGAGACTTTAACAATCAAGGCCACAACGCTGCTCGATGAGACTTATATTTTTTCAGTTCAGGTCCTGCCGATTACTGCGCTTGGACCGATGGTCAAATAGGCGCTCGGGCCGTTTGCCATGACTGACTCAAATGCTCAAATACTGGCGATCAAGGGTCGATTGAAACGAGCGTTGGTGCAGCATCGAGCCGGACAACTGAATGATGCCGAGGCGCTCTATCAAGGCATTCTCAACGAAGCGCCTGAGCAGCCTGATGCCCTGCATCTATTGGGCTTGATTCGAGGCGAGCAGGGCCAGGAACACATCGGGATCGAATTGATTGAGCGGGCATTGCGTGTGCGCCCTTTGGCTGCAGCCTATCACCATAATATCGCGGGGCTCTATCGCCGGGTGGGTGAAATGGCACTCGCGAAGGCGCGCTTTCAAGACGCTTTTACGCTCAAGCCGGATTATGGAGAGGCCTACCAAGGGTATGCCGAGATGGTGACATTTGCGCCGCAGGACCCTTTTCTAAATGCTGTTGAGCAGCAGTTAACAGACCCCAACCTAAATGATCAGACTCGGTGTTACTTACATTTTGCAGCGGGAAAATATTTAGATGACACGGCTGAATATGACCGGGCCTTCAAGCATTATGAATCAGCGAACGGCTTGGCTGCGAGGTCATTTTCTGTCGCGAAAAACAGGCAGTTTTTTCAGGACCTTGTCTATTTTCAGCCGGATCTGCAATCGATTGAAGCTCGAGGTGGGTCAGTGGGCGATCAACCCATGCCAATTTTTGTGGTGGGCATGCCGAGGAGCGGCACCAGTTTGGTCGAGCAGATACTCGCCAGCCATTCTCGTGTGTTTGGTGCCGGTGAATTGAATGATTTAGCAACCGTAAGCCTGCAATTGGCCCAGACCTTGAGGGCGCACGCGCCCGCGGGCGTGCGTCGCGATGAGTCCAGCCGTCTGGTTCAGGTGGCGGTTGATCGAGCCCGGGCGCGCTATTTACGCGCGTTGCGCGATCGAGATTATGGCGAAGGAACCCAATGGATCGTGGATAAACATCCGCTCAATTTCCGGTTTCTTGGGCTCCTGCGCGCAATGATCCCGGGTGTCAAGATTGTGCACGTGAGTCGACATCCGCTGGATACCTGTTTGAGCTGTTTCTTTCAAAATTTCACAAAGGGGCAAGACTACAGTTTCAATCTAATGGATCTTGGACAATATTATCTCGACTACCAGCGTCTTATGAATCACTGGTCTGCCATGCCCGGGCTTCATATTCATACGGTAACTTATGAATCGTTGTTGGCCTCCCCGCAATCTGTCATTGAGTCGCTGTTAGCGTTTTGCGAGTTACCTTTCGAACCAGCTTGTTTAAGGTTTTATGACACGATTCGACCGGTGAGTACTGCTAGTTTTAATCAGGTGCGACAACCGATCTATCAAACCTCAAAAGCGCGCTGGCGCCATTATGCTCAACACCTCAGCCCGCTCGCAAGGATATTGGATCTGGACGCCGAAAGCCCGGCTATGATCACGGGATCAAGGCTTTAAAAGGCACCAGAAAGATCAACTGATCAATGATAGAGTTGATGCGTCTCTTAAGGAATTCTAACCATGTACAGTTGGCGCGAACTTGAAGCAGCTGCTCCAGAAATTGCCGCATTTGGCTCCCAACGCCTGGATGGGAAGCTGGCTTACTTAGCGACGGTACGAGAGGATGCAAAGCCAAGGCTGCATCCCGTCACCCCGATTATTGGCGCCGGACATTGTTTTTTGTTCGTTGAACCGAGCACACCAAAAGCACAAGATTTGCTGAGCAGCGGTTGGTATAGCCTGCATTGCGCGATGAACGACAGCTCTGGCAGTAGCGGTGAGTTTATTTTAAATGGTCGCGTACAAGCGGTGACTGATGGTGCTTTGCGCGCCTTAGCGGAATCGATTTCAAGCTATCGGCCCGCCGCTCGGACGGTTTTGTTTGAGCTGTCGATCCATGAAGCTCATGCTATTGACTACCGGTTTGGCCGAGCGCATCGAAGGCGGTGGCCGGAATGAGATGCGTCATGAAGTTGTTGGGTTGAGACCCTCCGCTCGTATCAGTTCATTTCGACGTCTTCGAGCTTATTCTGATGCGCTCGAAGGCACATCCAAGGGCCATCCCAGTCTCGTCAGATGACGCAAGAATGCCTCGCGTTGGGATTTTGTCAGCGGCGCCTGTGCCGCCTGTGCTGCACTGATGGATAGGCCGGTCGAGGCGCTCAGAGACCTGAGGGCCTGACCCTGCAAGACCAGCGTTCGGGGTACCGCGCCCGCACGGTTATAGGCTTGCAGCAATCTTTCTGGCGCGTAGTGGGTCGAGCCAATTGATGCCTTGAACTGCTCAAAAGTTTGGCTCGGACGCGCAGCTTTCTGGTACCGAGCAAGGCTAAGGGTCAAAAAATCGATTCGCGCAATTTGGGAGTAGGCGGTTTGATAAAACTCGACGTGGCCCATTGCCGCCAGCAACAAGATTGCCATGGCCTTTTGGTTCTCAGTTTGGGTGTCAGCGAATAAACGAGAGCCGGTTTGATGAATTAAAAAGTGACTGCCGGGTAGGCCGTTAATGAGTGCGATGACTTCTGCCTCGGGAAAGGTCAGGGCGTTAAAGCTCGCGTCCGTAATTCGAATGCTCGCGTCATCCGGTTGGTAAAAAAACGCGGTCTCGGCGGCTAGCAAATAAGGCTTTACAAGCAGGGGTGGTAGGTCAGAAAACCTCAGGCCAAGCGGATTCAGTGCTCGATGTGTTTCGATGCTTGCTTCGATAAGCCCCAAAAACTGTTGTCGTGCTTCTGGGGCTGGGCCCACCACTTGAAAAAGACCTGAATCGGTGGCGCCAAGGGCCGTCCGGATGCGCCTTAGTGCCGAGAGCTCTTGGCCAACCCACGCGTCCAACTCGGGTGCGAGGGTCGCTGTGCTTCCGCCCGCGACCGATCTCCGCACCGCCTTCAGGGTTTGTTGCTGCAGACTCGTGATCTCAGTCAAGGCAACCGTTTGTTCCAACTCGTTGAGTAGTTTTTGATAATCAATCGGGTCAATCGGTCCCGGATGAGCCGCCGCGAAACGCAAAACAATCTCATTAAAAAGCGCTTGTTCCAACCGGGTTCTGACGATCCCTTGATTGCTGCTCGCTGGGTTGACGGCTCTATTCTCGCCCGGTTGCAAGCTGCCACAGCCGCCAAGGGCAAACGCAAGCAATAGGCCTGCCGCAACTGCTTTGATGTGCCTCATGCCGGATCAGAGTCGGGCGAGGCGAGGGTCTGTAGGGTTTGCCGGGTTTGTTCATGGATCTGTATTCTTGCCTCAATTGCGGTTGTCAGGGCTGAGTTTTGACAAAACCTTAGATTGATTTGAATATTCAGTAGGGCTGACGCAAAGGTTGCCTCTAGTAGAAGCGCCGCCATTTGGGTATCAGATGCCAGATTGGGATTGGTATTTGGATAAACGGCGATGAACTGTCTGGCGACCAAGGCCGTGAGTTCAAAAATCCTCATGGGCGCGTCGGCAGCCGCAATGTAACCCGCGTCCAGATCCGCCTGATTGGTCGGTTGGGCTTTGGTTGTTTTAAGGGTTTTTTTAAGCTGCTGATAACCTGCTGCATCATCTGCGCCGAGTTCCAGAAAGCGTGCCGTGTGTTGGTCCAGTGCGTCAGCAAAAGCTGGACCGAAGGGCGGGTTACGGCTAAATCTAGCAACCATCGCGAATAATGCTGTGGCATTGGCTCCGATGTGTGCAGCAACACTACCACCGCCGGGAGTGGGTTGTCGGCTCGCTACCGCTTTGAGCCAGTCTTCAACACTTTGATGCTTGGTCAAGGCTGAGGTCCTTGATGAAAGTTTTGATAAAGCCTGAGTGTATTGCGCATACACATGGCTACCGTCATGGGCCCAATTCGGGGCACAAAAATCGGCGTATGCTCGATAATGCTGTCGTGAAAGTTATTGTAACTAGAAAAATTAACACAAACCGTACCAGGCTGGACCTCTGCCGGCATGATCTGAGGGAAGTGCGGGCTCGGCACGCCTGTTATGACTATATCAGACGCGCTTAGAGCTTGTGCTCGATCGATCTCGATCTCTTGGGCCCGGGCATCTTCGAAACAAAGTGGACCGAACTCATCAAAGGAAAGCACCCGAGCGCCGTCATTCGACATCATAATGGCTAAAGGTCGTCCGATTACTTCGCTACGGTTAAAAATAGTAACGGTTTTTCCGGCGAGCGGAAGTGCTGTTGCGGCTCGATTTTGAGGATAGACCTCAAGTTCGACCAATAATTTGACGACCGCAAGGGGCGTGCAAGGCAGCACGGCCTTTTTAAGCGCGCCATCGAATTCAATGCTGCGTTCATTGGCGTAAAGCTTGCGAGTCCAATACTGGCTGCCGGCTTCGACATCTTTGGTGAAATGGACCAAGTTCCGGAGATAGTCGTCTTGCTGGTTTCCAAAAATCGGGAAGTAAATGAAGATTCCATGGATTGCTGGGTCGACATTTGCTGCGTCGATGGCCGCCTCTAGATCCAAGCGGTTGACACGTTTGAGTTCATAATCCATGCCGGTTTCGATGAAGCGTTGTTGCGTGGCTCGGGCATAGGCAAGTGAGGGTTCATCTTTGCTCGCAATCAAGCCGAGCACTTTAGGCCGCGCGCTTAGGGTCTCAACGATCGTACGCGTGGTCCTGACATAGCGCTTAGCAAGAATTTTTGGGTCCAGAGAGGGCATAACGGCTCTTTGAAACAGATTAATTGGAAGGTCGAGTGATGCTGCCTAAATAGCCGCTGTGATGTCGTCGGCCGTAATCTTCTTTTGTGAAGGCTTTAAGCTCCATGAGCGTTAACGCAACCGCATCACTAATGGCGAGCATCACAGCAATTGAGGCGCTTGGCGTGAGTTTGAGGGGGCAGGGCTCAACCAAATCTGAGCCCATGTCTAGAATCACTTCGCAAAAGTCGCGCATGGGTGATTCTGGATGGGATGTGACACCAACGATTCTGGACACCCCGAGGGTACGCGCGATTTGGAGGGTTTGGATGACTTCAGTCGATTTTCCGCTGGTCGAAAACGCAACAATGGCATCGTTTTCGGTGACCATCCCTAAATCACCGTGACCGGCTTCTGCTGGATGAATGAAAAAAGCGGGTGTTCCGGTAGAGGCAAGCGTTGCCGCAAATTTCCTGGCGATAAAACCTGCTTTACCGATCCCGGTTGTAATAACCCGGCCGGGTGTCGTCATAAGCAAGTGCACGCCGTCTTCGTAGGCGTCGGTAATCGCGATATCACGGATTGCCGTGGCCTCTGCATCCATGATGCGTTTCATGTTTTGACGGATGTCCAAGGGCTTTGTCCTCTCGCTGCCGAGTGATTGTACCCGATTTTGATCCGGGTTTTGAAAATAGGATGATACCGTAAAAGCGTTGAGTCGCGTTGCCCAGAGCTCAAAATTGGTCTCAGAAAGGGGTTAAAGACGGGCCAGAACGATGCAAAGATCGATGCCGCGGCTTAGAAGCTGCTTTGAGGTGCGGCCTCAGCCAGGAAAATCCGAATCGAACCCGTCAAGGCGCTTCAGCAAAATGGCAGGCTGCAATGTGTTCTGGTGTAACCGTTTTGAGTATTGGCACATCGCGTTGGCAAGATTCCGATGCCTTGGGGCACCGCGTATGAAACGCGCAGCCAGGAGGTGGCGAGATGGGCGAGGGCACATCGCCCTTCAGCAATATCCGCGTCGCGGTGTGATGCGGGTCCGGTATCGGAATGGCAGAAATTAAAGACTGTGTATAAGGATGAGAGGGGCGGTGATAAATTTCGTTGCTGCTAGCTTGCTCTACAATCTTACCTAAATACATAATCGCAACGCGGTCTGAGATATGCTTAACGACAGCAAGGTCATGCGCAATAAAAAGGTAAGCAAGATTAAACTCTTGCTGCAGCTCCATCAGCAAATTCAGAATCTGACTCTGAATAGAGACGTCCAGCGCTGAAACGGGTTCATCACAAATAATGAGTTCCGGCTTGAGTGCTATCGCGCGCGCAATGCCGATACGTTGGCGCTGTCCGCCTGAAAATTCAAAAGGATACCGAGACGCGGAACGCGCTGGCAGACCCACCGTGTCGAGTAGTTTTGATACAGACTGGCGTCGGGTTTGCGCGTTTCCAATGCCGTGAATGAGGAAGGGCTCCTCGAGAATTTCCCCGACCGTATGGCGGGCGTTCAAGGACTCCATTGGATCTTGAAAAATCATCTGAATATTTTGCCGATACGGCAATAGTTGACGATGACTTATCCCTGCCAGGTTGATGTCTTTAAATAAAATTTCTCCCGCTGTGGGTTGATACAACCGACTTATGCAACGGCCAAGGGTTGATTTCCCGCAACCGGACTCGCCTACTAGCCCTAAGGTTTCGCCTGGATTGATGGACAAGTTCACGCCATCGACCGCAAAATTTCGGGCCTTTGTCCTGCTGAAAAAACCGGATTTCACAGGGAAGTGCATTTTAAGGTCCCGTACCTCGAGTAATGGCGCGCTCATAGTTGTCGCCATTTTAGACACCGCACGCTGTGACCCTCTGTGACCGCGTCAACGGTCAGGCCTGCTTCATCACACTCAGCGGCTCTGTGCTGGCAACGGTTTGCAAACCGGCAGCCAACGGGTAAGTCGTGCAGGCTCGGCACCATACCCGGGATGATGTCCAGGGGCTGCTTAGGAATGTCGGTGAGTTTCGGAATTGATCGGAGAAGGCCCTGAGTGTAGGGATGTTTTGGGCGATCAAAAATATCAAAAACGGATCCTTGTTCGACGACCTGACCTGCGTACATGACAACCACCTGTTCGCAGGTCTCTGCGATCACACCTAAATCGTGGGTGATCATGATCATGGCCATGCCAAAATCTTTCTGCAGGGAAGAAATGAGATCCAAGATTTGGGCTTGGATGGTGACGTCCAATGCGGTCGTTGGTTCATCTGCAATCAATAAAAGTGGCTCGCAGATTAACGCAATCGCAATCACCACGCGTTGTCGCATACCGCCGGATAGTTGATGCGGATATTCAGTCATTCTCAGTTCAGGCGCGGGTATCCCGACGCGCTGCAGCATCGCAACCGCCGTTCTGATTTGCTCGGCAGGGGATTGATCGGTGTGGATCGCCACCACTTCTGTGAGTTGTCGGCCAATGGTGTGTACTGGGTTAAGCGCTGTCATCGGCTCTTGAAAAACCATGGAGATTTCATTGCCGCGGATACGTTGCAGTCTGGTATTGTCTGCTGCGACAAGATCCTCACCTCGATAGTCGATGCTGCCCGATTGTATGTTGCCGTTTGGTCGGGGCAGCAAGCCCATAATGGATAGAGCGGTCACGCTCTTCCCGCAGCCGGATTCGCCAACAATGCCGAGCGTGCCGCCCGGAGGTAAGTCAAAACTCACGCCATCAACTGCGCGAACCAGGCCCTCGTCGGTTTGAAACTCAGTAGTGAGACCTGAGACACAGAGCAGAGGCTTGATCACTAGGGCGCTTCCCGATGCTGATCAAAAATTTGAAGTTGCACAGCGAAAGTCTTTTCCGAGTCTTTAGCCTCGAGGGTTTCCGTCTTAACCGCTTCATCGACCCAGTGCACAAAGTATTCTTGAGATCCCGAGGCGTGCTTGTAGCTGAAGTTCTCGGGATATCGAATCCATCTCCAGTGCCCGAGTCGGAAAAATCCAGAATAGAACCCAGGCACGAATGAGGCGTAGTCATGGTGCAGTTCACTCATTTGATGTGCCAATGTCACCATCTCATCCGAGCTCGACTCGGTTCGATATTGAAGGATCCACTCATCCATCTGTTGGATTGCGAGGGTCTCTAGGTTATTGGTTTGAGACTTTGGTTTTCGATCAGGGTTAATTGCGCCTGTGTCTAAAAAGGCTTTGTCGTAGGCGTTGTCTGAATGGAAGGTTTCCCAAAATCTGGGGTACAGTTCCAAGGAATATCCGAAGGCAGAAAAATGAATGTCATGCTGTTTTTCCTGAACCTTTTTCCAGCCTGCAGTGGCATCCAATACCTCGACTCGAAACTCGAGTCCGGCTTTTGCAGCTTCTTCTTTTAAAATGGTGAGCACGTCTTTAAGCGCCTCGTAACCGGATGACACGGTAAAGGCCAGCCGGGTGCCATCGGCGCGCTGTAAAATGCCGTCGGGGCCGCGTTGATTAAAGCCTGCGGCCTTAAAATAGGCCGCCGCGCGCTCAATATCAAATTCTCTGGCCTTAATGTCCGGATGGCTGTAGCGGCCATAACCGTCGTTCGCAGTTTTTAAACGACTGTAGTCGCCTCTGAAAAATTGGTCGATGACCAATTGCCAATTGGTTGCATGCTGAATGCCAAGCCGGATGTTTTGATCATTGAGAAGGGGTTGATGGGTGTTGATCCACAATCCATAGGGAGGTCTTGGCCGCTCGTTAAAAAACCATTTTCGTTCAATGTAGCCGGCTGCAACATCTGGATCTGTCTCGGGGAGTTTCTCGTACCAATACTCGGCAAGGTTCAGCCCAAACTGATCGATATCGCCACGCTTGAAGGCCTCAAAGACTTTTGCGTTGTCTCGAATTACCAAGAGATGGATGTTGTCGACGTTAAAACGATAACGCCAATGCTTCTTATCGGCGGCCCACCAATTTTGATCCCGGGTTAACCGCACCGATCGACCTTTTTTCAAGTCTTCATCTTTTAAAATATAGGCGGCGGTCGTTGGGGCAAAACGCCATTGATAGCGCTCAAGAAAATCGTCCCCTACCTCTTTGTAAAAATGTTGTGGCAAGGGTCTCAATTCTAAGACTTTTGAGTCGGTATCTGGTTTGAGTTCCGGGATTGAAATTGAGATGAGGTGGTCACTATATTTCGTAATCCCGGTGTACTGGCTCTCGTACCAGTTGTTGTACCAAGGCGCCGTGATGTAGCGGGTTCTAAAAAACCAAAAGGTAAAGCGATAGTCGTCTGCCGTAATCGGCACGCCATCGGACCAGGTCGCTTTTGGGTCCAGCTCAACAAAGACCGATTTTGAATCCACATCGACCGCCCACCGCAGTGCAAGGCCGGGGAAGTAATCAAGCGTATCAGGATGGCGGTGGGCGAGTGCCATGCTGGTAGAGTCTAAAATCCAAGGCCGAAAACTACCATTTGAGTCCGGTCCGACGGTTCTCAAGGTGCGTGGAAAGTCCGCCAGGCGAACATATTCTGTCCCACCCTTTTTGGCATTGGGACTGCCGACCTCCGGTAGGTCCGCGCCATCTTCCCAGACTAAATCCTCGGGCAGATCATCAATGGATCCGGCTCGAAAAAAATCGGCATGAGTCTCATAAAATGCCATTACCTCTGCGGTATTGTCGATGCTCGGGAAGGCCTCTGTCGCGTCTTGGTCAGACCCGCAACCCATCAGGATCAGAGTGGTTAGGGTTAGTGCAAAGCGGTTCATCGTCATAGTGGTTTACCGATATAAAGTGAATTGTTTCGGATCAAAAGATTCCCGAATAGCCTCGCCAATAAACGTGACGAGACTCAAGATCAGCACCAGCGTACCGAAGGCGGCTGTCACGATCCAAGGTGCGGTTCGTAGGTTGGCGGTGCCTTGCTTTAAAAGCTCTCCAAGGCTTGGGGTTGGAACCGGTAAGCCAAAGCCCAAGAAATCCAGCGCTGTAATGGCGGCGATGGCTGAGACAATGGTAAACGGCATAAAGGTCACCAGCGTCGACAACACGTTGGGTAGGATATGGGTGAACATAATACGTTGGGTCGATGCGCCGATAACCCGAGCGGCGGCAACATAGTCTCGGGACTTCTCTTTATAGGTTTCGGTTCGCATATAATAGGTCATGCTGGTCCAGCTAAAGAGGACCATGACCAGTAATAAAAGGGTGATGCGCGCTGGAATGGACGCCTCTGCAGGAATGACAGAAAACACAATAATGACCATGTATAAAAAGGGAATATTGGACCAGATCTCAATAATTCTCTGAAAACCCAGATCAAATAGCCCGCCAAAATAACCCATTGCGCAACCAACCACGATCCCAATCATGTAGACGCTCACCATAAAGGCAAAGGCAAACAACAGCGCGGTCCGCGTCCCGTAAACCAAGCGCGCCAGAATATCTCGACTGGTTGTGTCGGTCCCTAAATAGTGTTGGCGCGCCGCATTGGGCGCTTCCGGTCGCATAATTGAATCAGTCGCGTCGTTTTCATAGGGGTTGTAAGGCACGAGGGGCATGAGCACCCAATTAGATGAGTCCGTTTGATCAAAATGGGCGGCGAGATCGCGATAATTGGTCTCGTATGTGTAATCAAGGCCGAACTCGGTGCCAGGATGAAATTCAGTATAGGTCGGGAAGTACAGTGCGCCTTCGTACTGCACGACGAGGGCTCGGCTGTTAACCAGCAGTTCCGCAACAGATAACAAGGCCAACATCAGGCTCAATACGATAAAGCTGTAATACCCCAGTTTGATCTTCCTGAAGCGGGCCAGTTTTTTCTGGGTTTGGGGATTAAAATTGAACATCGTTATTGAAATCGAATCCTTGGGTCCACGAGGGCGACTAAGATGTCCGATAAAATGTTGCCAATCAGAAGAAGTAGGCTGCTTAACAGCACGACGCCCATAACGACGGGATAGTCTCGATCAAGAATTGAGGTTAAGCCCAGTAGGCCAAAACCATCAATATCAAAAATAGACTCAATCAGGAAAGAGCCGCCCACCAACAAAGTGATATTTTGACCAAACGTGGTTGCAATCGGAATGAGTGAGTTTCGAAGGGCATGTTTCAATACCGACTGTCGGAAGGAGACCCCCTTTGCAATGGCGGTGCGCACATAATCTGCTGCTAAATTGTCCATCAGATGGTTTTTCAAAAGCAGTGTAACCAGCGCGAAGCTGCCCACCATATAACAAATCAGCGGTAGTGCAGAGTGCTCAAGTAAGTCGGTGATCTGGCCCAACAAGGTTTTATCTTGAAAGGTAAAGCTGACAAAGCCGCCCATGGGGAGCCATTCCAAGCGAACCGAAAAATACAGCAGTAACAAAGAGCC
>JAQWWC010000276.1 GCA_029249645.1 Pseudomonadales bacterium | reverse complement strand
ATTACGGATATGACAGCATCAGCTGCTGCTGAATAATCAGTGATTTAATGGAGAATCCAGATGTCCTCTGACTCAACTTATGAAAGCTATTATGTGCCCCATAACAGTCCCCTTCCGATTTTTGCATCCTTAGGCCTGTTCCTGACGGTATATGGGGGCGGCAGCCTGCTGAATGAGATACAGTCTGGGTCTGGCGGCAATTTTGGTACAACTGTGTTTGCGATGGGCGGCCTGGTCATGGCGACGACGCTGTTCTTCTGGTTCTCCAAAGTAATCGAAGAAAACAACGCTAAAATGTATAGCCAGCAGATGAATAAGTCTTTTGTTTGGGGCATGAGCTGGTTCATCTTCTCTGAAGTTATGTTTTTCGCAGCGTTCTTTGGCGCCCTTTTCTACGTTCGATTTTGGGTCGTTGACTGGATTGGCGAAGCAGACGATGTTGTGGGAGGGCGCGGTCCTAGTAGCATGATCTGGCCAGATTATGTGCCTGAATGGCCTCTCTTAAACAATCCGAGCCCTGAGCAATTTCCTGCGCCAGCGGGCGTGATTGGTGCCTGGGGATTACCACTGGTTAATACATTGCTGCTCGTTGCATCAAGCTTCACGGTCACGCTTGCACATCATGCGATTAACGATGGCGAGCGTAAGAAAATCGTTGGTTGGTTGATGGTAACGATCGCGCTCGGTTTGGCCTTTTTAGTGTGCCAAGGCGTCGAGTATTATGAAGCCTACACGCACTATGGGCTGACGCTAAGCTCTGGCATATTTGGTTCAACTTTTTTCATGTTAACTGGGTTCCACGGCGCGCACGTTACAATTGGAACGATCATGTTGATTGTCATGTTGGGTCGGGCAATGAAGGGTCATTTTACCAAAACAGACTGTTTTGGCTTCGAAGCAGCGGCGTGGTATTGGCATTTCGTTGACGTGGTTTGGTTGTTACTGTTTATTTTGGTCTACATCCTCGGCACCTAACGGCGAGAATGGGCGCAAGTCAGGGGCTGAGGCTGGGAGCTCGAGGCGACGGCGTGAGGGGAATGGCATCTACGATAAGGTGGGGTGCCATGGGGCGGCAATGCCCAGTTGCCCGGTGAAGAGCCCGTAAACGACGACAACCAGTAGCAGCGCTGCAAGCGACACGCGAATTGTCAAGAATTTAGCCGTTCGGCTGACTTTCTCCTCACCCATATCGTGCATCATTGCGTAGAAGGCTGTACCCAGAGCAATAATATTTGCGAGCAGTAGTAATACGACGAGTGTTTTAAGCAGCATCTTGTAATCCCTGGACAATATGGTGATACGTCTCTCTGGCGAAAGAGGTCGACTTGATGGCGATTAGAGCACAAATTAATCTTCGGCTCCTGATATTTACGGTAGCTTTTACGGCCTTGTTCATCACACTCGGCTTTTGGCAGCTGGATCGGGCGGTGGAGAAAGCCGCACAGATTGCACAGCATGCCCTTCTCTTAAATCAGCCTGCCTCGAATCTCGAGACTGTGCCCGATGAGAAACGATTAGACGGGCGTTTAGTTCAGCTGGTTGGCGCAATCGAGCTCGATCACGTGTTCTTGTTGGATAATGTGGTACTTGATGGCCGGGTTGGCTTCGAGGTGGTACATCCGATGCAGCTGGATCAAGGTGGCCTTGTGTTGGTTAACCGCGGTTTTGTCGCAGCCGGCGCATCACGAGTCGTATTGCCGAGTGTCCCAGCTTTGGGAAACCGAGGGGTTACTTCGGGCCGGATCTACCGCTCTGATTGGATGAACAGCGACCAGGTATTGGCCTATGATGGTTGGCCGCGAGTCGTTCCCACACAGGACCCGGAGGTCCTGTCGGGAGTGCTTGCGCGCCAATTGCTACCGTTCGTGGTCCGCGTAGAAGCGTCGGACCCAAATGGCTTGCCTAGGAATTGGGTTACGTCTGTAATGTTGCCTGCAAAGCATCAGGGTTACGCTGTACAGTGGTTTGTTATGGCGTTGGTTTTGGTCAGCATGTTTTTATATTTCACGTTTGGTCGTCAAACTCAAGGAGCGCCGTCATGACAGATAAGGAACTTACTCAAAGCCGCCGGAAACTTTTGCTTGTCGCAGCCACGGCCTTTGTTCCGATGATGATTGCTTACGGGTTGTTTTTTTTCGCGCCAGACATGATCCCCAAAACGACCACTAATCGTGGGGAATTGGTTCAACCAAGTATTGACGTTTCTGACCGCCTGGTCACGGAGGGACGTTGGCAGCTACTAATGCCAATGCATGAGCCTTGTTTGGAAGTCTGTGCAGAAACCCTGCAGACGGTGTTACATCAGACTCGTCAAATCAATATCGCCCTAGGTAAAAATGCTGACCGTCTTGGTCGCGCGCTAGTGCGCGCAACGTCATTTTCACCAGCCGCTGGTGAGGACATGAAAGGTGATTATCCAAACTTGAAATTAATTATAGATGCCGCCCTCTTTGCCGAGCTTACGGCCGTGTCTTCGATAAATCAGGACCCGGCCGACTATCATGTGTTCCTGGTTGACCCGATGGGACAATTGATTCTGGCCTATCCCGCTGCGAAAGTGGATAAACCATTGCTGCTTGATTTGAAGCATCTAATGAAAGTTTCGAATATAGGCTGAAGGAGTCTTGTCAATGAATTCAGAGACCGCATCCGTTACAATTCCAAAATCTAAACGTCTGAAACACTGAATATGAGCGATGTTCTTCAAGGCAAGGCCTTCTCCGGATGGCAAGACTACTATGAGATGTGCAAGCCGCGCGTTGTATTGCTAATGCTGTTGTGCACCTTGGTTGGCATGTTCTTAGCCACCAATGAGTCAGTCCCTTTTGATCTAATCGCGTACTGTTTAGTGGGCGTTGCACTGGTTGCAGGTTCCGCGGCGGCGTTAAATCATCTTATAGATGCAACCGTTGATCAAAAGATGGCGAGAACGGAGCAGCGGCCTGTTGCGCAAGGGCGGGTTTCGATGACCCAGGGACTTATGTTTGTTGCCGCGACCGGAGGGCTTGGGCTTGTCATCTTGGCATTTTGGGTAAACCCGCTCACGGCAGGACTGAACTTCCTCGCTTGGCTGGGATATGGCGTTATTTATAGCTTGTATTTGAAACGGGCAACGTCCCAAAATATTGTTATTGGTGGCTTGTTTGGTGCAGCGCCGCCGCTCTTTGGTTGGACTGCGGTTACCAACAGCGTCGACGGAGGTGGCTTGCTTTTGGTCCTGATTATTTTTGCCTGGACGCCGCCGCATTTTTGGGCATTGGCGATCGATCGGTTAAGCGATTATGAAAAGGTTGATATCCCAATGTTGCCAATTACCCACGGAGTTGCGTACACCAAATTACATATCTTGCTTTACACAATTATTTTGCTGGTAGTGTCCGTCCTGCCTTTCGTTATTGGCATGAGCAACTTACTGTACTTGGCGTCAGCACTCGCACTTGGGGCTGGGTTTCTATACTGGGCTTTGGCCATGATGTTCGATCGTAATCCGAATGCGCCTATGGAAACGTTCAAGTATTCAATTGTTTATCTTGCAGTATTATTTTCTGCGCTGTTGTTGGATCACTATTTGATGCCCACGTCTTATGTATAGCGATACACAAAAAAAAGGGATCCGCAAAACCCTTGGGATTCTGCTCGGGATCGTCATGGTAATGCTGAGCCTTATCTTTCTCAACTATGTTACGCGAGACGTCACCTTGAGTGCAGAGCAGGCGGCAAAGTTGGGCTACATTAGGTTTGAGCAGCCCCGTAATTTAAGGGTGCCGCGTCTTGTGACGGAACAAGGTGAGCGACTTTTGCCGACGTATTTCCAAGGCCAATGGGATTTGCTTTACTTTGGCTTCACATCTTGCCCGGATATTTGTCCGACAACCCTTGCGGTTTTGAATCAAGCACTGAGCGTGCTTGACGGTCCGCCCCGCGTGCATCTGGTGAGTGTTGATCCAGAGCAAGATACGCCGGCTCAGCTGGCCCGTTATCTTTCGGGGTTCAATCCAGACTTTTTAGGCGTCACTGGCTCGCACGACCAGATCACAGAATTGGCAACCCAGCTGAATGTCGCGTTTGGCAAGGTGCCGGGCACTGAACCCGGTTCCTACACGGTTGACCATACGGGCTCGATTGTTGTTTTGGATGAGGCAGGGCGTTACGCCGGATTCATTAAAGCGCCCCATCAGCCCGGGCAGTTACAACAAATCATAATGGGTCTGTAGCAATCGGCTCTGCCTGGCTTAAGACCTTAAGGCGCGTCAATTGCTGATAGGGGTCTTTTCGAAATTGCCCGCCCGCC
This sequence comes from Pseudomonadales bacterium, assembly GCA_029249645.1. Lineage (GTDB taxonomy): Bacteria > Pseudomonadota > Gammaproteobacteria > Pseudomonadales > Azotimanducaceae > UBA9926. The sequence goes on along the minus strand of JAQWWC010000276.1, from coordinate 18,113 downwards.
TCCGTTCCAAACCGGGTTAGCGCGAATCGGGCCGCTGCGACTTGCTGTACTTCCTGGAGCGCTTGTTGCTCCTCAGGTTCTAAGGGGCGTTGGGCATGATAGCCGTCGAGCATTGCCGTCACATGCGCCGGCATGGCTTGGAACTGCTGATCCATACACCAATCGTTGAGCGCAATAGCAAGATCCATAACCCAAAGATCATGCCCGATATGGAAAAAATCTAAGACACCGACCAATGCGTTATCTTTAAACAAGATGTTGTCTTTAAATAGATCGCCGTGAATGAGTCCCTGAGGCAGATTGCTGCTCTCGAGCGTTTGATAGCGATCAATAGTGCTATGCAGCAGAGCAATCTCAGCCTCTGATAAGTGCGGGCTGACATCCTGCAAGGCTTGATCCATCCAAGTGCTATCGAACGCGTTTTTGATTGACACTGGGTAAGCGGTCGCAACGGTGTGCAGCCGGCCCAGCATGCTGCCCAATTGTCGACAATGCTCAGGACTGACCGTTTCGAGGTGATCACCCGGCAGTTTTACCATGAGTAATGTCGGCTTGCCCTGGAGGTCTGGATGACCGCGGTCATCCTGCGATAGTCTGGGGTTTGGAATGGGCAGACCATAATGCGCTAAGTGTTTCATGACGCCTGAGACTTCTGAAACCTTTGCGGCATTGGCACCCTCAACCAGGGTCAGGATTGACAGAAACTGATGGTCATGGCGATGGGTTGCGATCAAATAATTACTGTTTTCGATACCCTCAGTGATGGCTTCAAAGTAATCTAGTTCACCAAGGTCATAACGCTTTAAATGGGTTTTAATTTCTTCAGCAGTGAGAGAAGTAAATACGCCCATGGGTTACCACTCAATTAGAGTCCATTGAGGGTAGAGATGTTTTTGATCGGTCAAGTCGGTGAAATGGGCTTGTCCTGCAGCTGGAACGAGGTAGTAGGGGCGACCTGATTTAGGGATGACCTTAATCATCATTAAGACGCCGTTCTGCCTAAACTCAAAAATACGCTGATCCGAATCATTTTCGACGAGGGTAATGGTGTCATCGGTTGCTCGCAGATCGGCTTCGGAGAGCGCCGATAAGGCGGGACTGGTTATCAGCATCATAAGAATGAGCATTGATAATGAGCGAATATTCAAAGTATGGTTGTCACAGATTTAAGGGGTGATCGATTCATGTCGAGTAAGTTTAACGTAATCCTAGTAGACGGTTCATCTTATCTGTTTCGGGCTTTTCATGCCCTCCCACCACTGGTTACGTCGCAGGGGCAGCCCACGGGCGCCATTAAAGGCGTCATCAGCATGATTCGGCGACTGCAAGCTGATTTCCCGATGTCGAATATTGTGGTGGTCTTTGATGCCAAGGGCAAAACCTTTCGTAACGATCTTTATCCAGACTATAAGGCCAACAGACCGCCAATGCCGGATGAACTTCGGACTCAGATTGAACCGATCCACAGAATCATTGAACAAATGGGGCTGCCACTCATCGTCGAGCCAGGGGTCGAGGCCGATGATGTTATTGGTACCCTTGCTTGGCGCGCCGCAGCCGAAGGCCAGCAGGTACTGATTTCAACCGGTGACAAAGATATGGCGCAACTTGTCAATCCGAATGTGACCTTGATGAATACGATGACGGATCAGTACCTGGACGAAGCGGGTGTCGTGACCAAATTTGGGGTTCGGCCGGATCAGATTATTGATTACCTTACCCTCGTTGGGGATACCGTTGACAACATTCCGGGTGTTCACAAGTGCGGGCCGAAAACCGCTGTCAAATGGCTTGCTGCCTACGATAGCCTTGAGGGTGTGATGGCCCACGCAAATCAAATTACTGGGAAGGTCGGCGATTATTTGCGCGAAGCGCTGCCCCACTTACCGCTGTCTTATGATCTCGCAACGATTCGAACGGCGCTTGCGTTACCCAATGTCGGAAACTTAGTGCCGACTGCGCCGGATGTAGAGGGGCTCAGTGCTTCCTATGAAACTTATGAGTTACGCGCTTGGCGTGAGGCTTTGGGGGGTACTGCCAATGCGGCAGCGGAGGCCGCGCCTGAACCAGTGCCAACAGATTACGATCTGGTATTAACGCAGGACCAACTCAATATTTGGCTGGATCGGATTGCGGCGGTTGAACAGTTTGCCTTTGATACCGAAACCACTGGGTTGAATTATATGGACGCCGAAATCGTCGGTGTGTCAATTTGCACAACGCCCGGACAGGCAGCTTATATCCCTTTCGGACATGATTATCCTGAGGCGCCACAGCAATTAAAGCAATCCGATGTGCTCGATCAGCTATCCGTATTTCTCAACGACCCGAAGAAGTTAGTGATTGGTCAAAATTTGAAATTTGACTTAAGTATTTTGGCCCGGTACGGCCGAACGATCAACGCGCCTATCGCCGACACAATGCTCGAGTCCTACGTTTATAACAGCGTTGCCACCCGGCACAATATGGATGATTTGGCTCAAAAATACTTGGGCCGCAAGACGGTCAAGTTTGAAGAGATTGCGGGTAAGGGCGTTAAACAGCGCACTTTTAATCAGATCGAGCTTGAGGCCGCCGGGCATTACGCTGCAGAAGATGCTGACATTACCTTTCAGTTGCATGAAGTGCTCTGGCCGAAAATTTCCGGCGACAATCGATTGTTACCTGTCTACCAAAACCTTGAGGTGCCTTTGATTCGGGTGCTGTCCCAAATTGAACGTAATGGTGTTCTGATTGATTGCGGGATGTTGGAGACGCAGTCTGAAGAAATAACTCAGGAATTGGCTGATTTAACCGTGACGGCATTCGAACTAGCTGGAGAGACCTTTAACCTGAGTTCGCCGAAGCAGCTTCAAGCAATTTTGTTTGAAAAATTGCAGTTGCCGGTCCTTAAGAAAACGCCAAAGGGTCAACCTTCAACCAATGAGAGCGTCCTGCAGGAATTGGCCCTGGACTATCCTTTGCCAAAAGTAGTGATTACGCACCGAGGATTAAGCAAGTTAAAGTCCACTTATACAGATCAGTTGCCCAAGCTTGTCAGGCCTCAAAGTGGTCGATTACATACGTCCTATCAGCAAGCCGTCGCAGCAACCGGCCGGCTTTCCAGTACCGATCCGAACTTACAAAATATACCCATTCGTACTGCGGCGGGTCGGCGGGTTCGGAAAGCTTTTATTGCGCCACCCAAGCGTTGCTTGCTGGCGGCGGACTATTCCCAGATTGAACTCAGGATTATGGCGCACTTGTCCGGTGATGAAGGCCTGACCACAGCATTTCAGCAAGGTTTGGATATTCATCGCGCAACGGCCGCTGAAGTGTTCGGTGTTGGGCTTGACGCAGTCACTCAGGATCAACGGCGCAGTGCGAAAGCGATTAATTTCGGACTGATTTATGGCATGTCGGCCTTTGGGTTATCGAAGCAATTAGGCATTCCTCGGGTTGATGCGCAGACGTATATGGATTTGTATTTTCAGCGCTACCCGGGTGTCCAGCGTTATATGCAAGACATTCGAGCGCAAGCAGCAGACCAAGGTTATGTTGAAACATGGTTCGGCCGGCGCTTGTATCTGCCTGAAATTAAATCGTCTAATTTTCAAATGCGTCAAGCCGCGGAACGCACGGCAATTAACGCGCCGATGCAGGGTACGGCAGCCGATATCATTAAACGCGCTATGATTGATGTTCAGGCTTGGTTGAATGACTCGAATGCTTCTGCTTTGATCATCATGCAGGTTCACGACGAATTGGTTTTAGAAGTTGACGACGCCGCGCTGGATGAAACGCAGGCCGCCGTCATTCAATTAATGTGCGGTGCAGCGGAACTGAGTATTCCCCTCGAGGTTGAGGTTGGGATTGCGAAGGATTGGGAAGGTGCGCATTAGGGGTAGGTGAGACCGTGCCCCTTTCTTTATGTTAACGGCGAGGATCGCCGGCACTGCCGCTAAAAATCGATCTTAGGCCGCAGTTTAATTTGATGGTCATCGCATTATTTGTCGTCGCAAAAAATCCTTAAATGATGACTTTTTTTAAACTCGAATTTCTGGGGAACTATTGTGAATTTGCTCTGTCATAGTATGGGTAGTTCATAGTTTTAGCAGAAACTTCGGTTTTCCCCATTTTCCGAAGTCGCGAGCCCTACCCGTAATCCCCTTTACGGGTGGGGCTTTTTTCTGGAATACGTAAGCTTGGCTTTAACCACCGCCCTCACCTTCGGTCACGATACTGTTCTGTGCAGAAGCCCTTAGCGTTGTGCATAAAAGCCTTTAGCGTTGTGTAAAAAAGCCCTTAGCGTTGTGCATAGATAGAAAGCCCTTAGCGTGATGCATAAAAAAGCCCTTAGCGATGTGCAAAAAAGCCCTTAGCGTTGTGCAAAAAAGCCCTAAGCGTTGTGCATAGAAAGCCCGCAGCGTGATGCACAAAAAAGCCTTTAGCGTTGTGTAAAAAAGCCTTTAGCGTTGTGTAAAAAAGCCTTTAGCGTTGTGTAAAAAAGCCTTTAGCGTTGTGTAAAAAAGCCCTTAGCGTGATGGCTTAAAAAGCCTTTAGCGTTTTGAAAGGGTTGGTGTCGATAATGCGAGAGATTAGTGCTCGAAGCACCCAATCGTTCTAGGCGAACATGTCTTTGTTGATCAATTGATGTGGGGCCGCGTTCGCGTCTATCCGCGCAGGTGCCCTCTGCTTTTTGGGCCGTTTTAGAGTCAGCACTTTAAGTAAGTCGACCGCACTCGATATAAAGGAGCAATAATTCTTAAATTTTGGGAAATCGCGGAACTATTGGGTTTTTGGTATGTCCTAATATTCGTGCTTCAGAGTTTCGACAGAAACTTCGGTTAACCCCATTTGCCGGAGTCTCGGGCCCCGTTCGTAATCCCCCTTACGGATGGGGTTTTTTTATGGCCCAATCGATAGCCAGTCATCCAAAACGCTTTTCAAAGTTTCCAGGCCTTGTCCGTTCGGTGCAGAAAACGTTTGCGCTTGGGCATGTTCTGGCAAGGTCGCGTTCACTTTTAGCAGCGCGTTCTGTTGCGCGCCTCGCGCAAGCTTATCCGCTTTGGTCAGCAGCACGTGAATAGGTAACCCGGCGGATTGCGACCATTCCAACATCATCTCATCAAAGGGTTTGAGCGCGTGCCGGATATCAGTGAGCAGAATGACGCCCCTGAGGCTCTGCCTGGATCGAAAATAAGTGTCTAAATGCGTTTGCCAATATTGTTTGAGCGTTAACGGGACTTTTGCATAGCCATAACCTGGTAAGTCCACAAGCCTGCTTGTTTCTGTGATCCCGAAAAAGTTAATCAACTGGGTCCGGCCCGGCGTTTTACTGGTGCGCGCCAGTTTTTTTTGCCGGGTTAGGGTATTGATCGCGCTTGATTTACCCGCATTAGAGCGCCCACAGAATGCGACCTCTGCCCCCTCATCAATTGGGCACTGACTCATTTGAGCGGCACTGGTTATAAACTGAGCCGATTGATAATTTAAATGCTGCATAGTGATTACTTCGCGACCTGATGTGTCACTCTAGACGGTTTCAGATATAATAGCGCATCCGCTGGGGGGGGCGCCCTACTCTGAACGGATTTAAAAGATTTCTCCGAGTTGACTCGGTAACGTTAAACGAAGGTATGCCATGTATAAATTAATGATAACGCTTGGTCTTTTTCTTGTGAGTGCTAGCGTGCTTGCCGCGGGCGACGCAAAGCAAGGAGAGGCGCTTACAGCGACCTGTTTGGCCTGTCACGGCTCGGACGGCAACAGTCTGGTTGGAAGCTTTCCGAATATCGCAGGTCAAAATGAGGCTTATCTGTATAAGCAGCTGGTTGATATTCAAACAGGCGCGCGTAGCGCAGTGTTGATGACGGGTATTTTGGATGGTTTAACGCCTCAGAACCTTGAAGACTTAGCGGCGTATTATGCTGCCCAAACACCTGCTCAAGGCGCGGCCGACCCCGCTCTGGTGGCATTGGGCGAGTCAATTTATAAAGCAGGGATTGCTCGAAAAAAAGTGGCCGCTTGTACGGGCTGTCACTCACCCACCGGACAAGGTAATGGTTTAGCGAAATTTCCAATGTTGGCAGGTCAGTGGGCAGAATATACCGAAGCGCAATTGATGGCTTTCCGATCAGGCGCACGGGGTAATGATGGCGATGGCAAAATGATGCGCATCTCTGCTATGGATTTGAGTGATCCAGAAATTAAAGCGGTCGCATCTTATATTGCGGGCCTTAGACCCTAGTAACGTAAGATTGTGTAGGAAGTCAGATCCCTAGGAGCGTAAAATGAGCCAATCAATCCTCTTTCGAATGAAGCGGTTCACAGTTGTGCCCGCATTGATGTTTGTGCTTTCGAGTTTCGGTGCGCAGGCCGAGTACGAAGCTGGAGTCCACTACTTTGAACTGGCGACGCCGATCGCGGTAAGTGGGGATGGGATTGAGGTCACAGAGTACTTCTCCTACGGTTGTAGCCACTGTTATCAATTCGAGCCAATACTGGCAGCTTGGGTTAAAACGCTGCCAGAAGACGTGACATTCAATCGAACGCCCGCGATGTGGAATCAAGGGTACACCTTGCTAGCGCAGACCTACTACACGCTGCTCGCGATGGATCTGTTGGCAACAATGCATCTCGAAGTTTTTAACGCCATTCATTTAAAGCGGGAGAATATCCGAAGCCCTCAAGCGATGGCGGATTACTTGTCCAAAATGGGTGTCGACCCGTTAGCTTTTGTTAAGGTTTTTAATAGCTTTGGCGTCCAATCGAGCCTTCGGCAGGCGGATGCTCGTGGGCGAGCCTATCGCGCCACGGGCGTACCAACGATCATCGTCCATGGGAAGTATCGGATTGAAACAGCTTCTGCGGGAAGCACTCAAGGGATGTTGAAAGTTGCCGAATACCTCATCGATTTAGAACGTCAATAACCAGCAGCGAGGGACGAATGCCTGTTTGGCGGCCTGAAGACGTTCGAGAGGCGGATGAGGCGGTCCTGTGTGCAGCAACCACCGAGATCAGGGCACACCTGTTTTTATCGCCGATCGCTGCAATCGAGCATTGGGCGGGGCGCAATCCCCACGCGACCTGCCTCAGCGTTGAGGCTTTAGAACTTTCTTATGAGCAAGTCTCGCAACTAACGCTTGTGCTGGCGGCGGAGTTTAAAGCGCGAGGGGCTGAGCCAGGTGACCGCGTTGTACTCGAGTTAGAAAATGGCTTGGGGGTTGTTTTAAGTTTTTTAGCGCTCAACCGTTTGGGCGCCGCGGCCGTGATCGTTAGTCCAAGGCTATCCGACTTTGAGCGTCAAAAAATTGTGAGTCATGCCTTACCGGTTGCGATCATAAGGGCAATCACAGCGCCAAGCGCCGACCTGTCACAATCTATATTGACGACGAATGTGCTGACCGCTCTCGGGCTTATCTGGTCTGATGATGATGCCGCTGGGCGGCTCGATCGAGGAAAGCATCCCCTTGCTGCAAATGTTGCTGCGATGATTTACACAACGGGCACGACGGGTGAGCCGAAGGGCGTCATGCTCACCAACCAGAATTTGATGTTTACTGGATTCGTATCCGGGAAGCTGCGCGGTCTTGGCGACGCCGATCGGGTGTTAACCGCTCTGCCCTTATCCCATGCATTTGGATTATCGGCTGTGCTGTGTTCTGTCCTGACACAGGGAGCAAGTCTCGAATTAATGGCCACATTTTCTGCAGCTGGGGTCTTGGCGCGTCTGCGTGATGGCGCAATAACGGGCTTTCTGGGTGTGCCTGCAATGTATACCCAGCTGATTAGCCCTGATATCCAGCGTGCTCTAAGCTATCCTTGTCTTCGTTTCCTGTTTTCGGGCGGCGCACCGCTTGACCCAACCTTGAAAAAAACAGTCGAGGCCTGCTTCGGTTTACCGCTGCACAACGGTTATGGTTTAACAGAGTCTGGGCCCACTATAGCTCAGACCCGACTTTATGCTCCGTTGAGCGACACCTCGGTTGGTTTTGTGATTCCAGGTGTGGATTATGAGATTGTTGGCGCCTCAACCTCAGAGGAGGGCATTGGCGAGCTCAAAGTTCGGGGTCCGAACATTATGGCGGGCTACTATCGAAATAAAGCACAGACTGATCAGGTGTTAATCGATGGTTGGCTGGCAACTGGTGATCTAGCTCGGATCAATTCATCTGGGGCGCTTGAGATTGTAGGTCGAATCAAAGAACTCATTATTAAAAATGGCTTTAACGTCTACCCGCCTGAAGTCGAAGCAGCGCTGCTTAAATTGCCAGGGATTATTCAGGCGGCGGTTATTGGGCAGGCCGTGCCAGGCAACGAAAGAATTATTGCCTTTGTGCAAACGAGCGCCTCAGCACTTGATCTTGGTTGGATCAATCAACAACTAAGGTTAACTTTGGCAGGTTATAAGTTGTTGGATGAAATCCGCATGCTAGATCAGTTACCAGCTGCCCCCTCCGGAAAAATTTTAAAGCATCGACTTGCTGATTTTTTGTAACCGCAGACGCCACGCTGCATTGAATTGCGTAGGTTCATAGAATAAAATTTGTCATGGCGCCCAAGAAACTAGTTTTAATACCACATCGTTTACCTCTGAGGGGCCTCCCTCGTCGAGTTTCTGCGCAGGCCCCAACTCAAACCGCCACCCTGATCGGAAGTCCTGCCTCCGGTCAAATCACTGTTTAGGAGCGCCCGATGGCCAAGATTCTGGATGATATCTCACGAACTTTTGGTGAGTACTTGTTGCTACCCAGGCTAACCCGCCGCGATCAGCATATCGACCGGATCGATCTGTCAGCGCCTTTATCTCGGTCTCATGACGGCGCTCCGGGATCTCTTTCGATCAACATTCCAATTGTTTCAGCCTGCATGCAGGCGGTGTCTGGTGTCGATCTAGCGGTAGCACTCGCCCGTCAGGGGGGAATGAGTATGATTTTCTGCTCGCAAAGCATCGAAAGTCAGGTTGAGATGGTTCAAAAGGTGAAGGCCCATAAAGCAGGCTTCGTTGTCAGCGGCGCAAATATCCAGCCCGACGCCAGTTTGCAAGCAGTGCACGAGTTGATGATGCGCAGCGGACATTCGACCATCCCCGTTACCCGCGATGGGTCGCCCAAAGGCGAGTTTCTGGGTTTGATTACGGATCAAGACTTTTGGGAATTTGAAGATGACCTTCAGAATCTCGTGAAGGACCACATGACGCCTAAAACGGCTGTTATTTTTGGCGTTGAAGGCATTTCTCTTAGAGAGGCAAATCGGCTTCTGCATCGTCACAAAAAGGATTGCTTACCGATTTTAACGGCCGAAGGTCATTTGTCGGCTTTGGTTTTCAAGAAAGATTATGTCGATCATCAGAAGCACCCCCTGGAGTTGTTGGACGAAGGTAAGCGTTTGCGAGTTGGTGCTGCGATCAATACACATGATTATCAGCAGCGCGTACCTGCGCTGGTGGCGGCTGGCGCGGATGCTCTGTGCTTTGACTCCTCTGATGGATTTACCGAGTTTCAGATGGACGGTTTGGCTTGGATCAGAGAGCATTACGGATCTCAGGTCGTCATTGGCGGTGGCAACGTTGTCTCTGCAGAGGGTTTCGATTATCTCGCATTGTCAGGACTGGTTGACTTTATAAAGGTTGGTATTGGCGGTGGGTCAATCTGTATCACCCGAGAACAAAAGGGGATTGGCCGTGGTCAGGCATCGGCCCTGCTTGAGGTTGTTGCCCGTCGCGATGCGTATTTCGAAGAAACCGGGATCTATATTCCCATTTGTTCAGATGGTGGTTTGGCGAACGACACACAAGTCGTTATGGCCCTGGCCATGGGCGCGGATTTCGTCATGATGGGGCGGTACTTTGCGATGACGGAGGAAAGCCCGACGTCAAAAATATCGATCAACGGGCAGATGTATAAACCGTATTGGGGTGAAGGTACTGTTCGTGCCCAAAACTGGCAGCGCTACAGTGAAGGCATGAGTAGTCGAAAGATGATGTTCGAGGAGGGGGTTGATGCGTTCGTACCCTTAATTGGCTCAACGTCGGAAGTCTTAGAGACCACGCTGCATAAGCTTAAAAGCACCATGATTAATCTCGGGTCAGACTCCTTAAAAAACTTTACTGATCAAGCGATCATTACTTTGGTTTCTGAACAATCTATTGTTGAGTCTGGGACATCAAATGTCTTCAAGTTTTCTGGTAATCGCGATGTTGATGAATCCGACTGGGGTAACTAGACGAAATTTCGGATATACTCCTCGCGCGAATTTTCCAAAGGATCGGCCTCAATGAAAAACCTGCTAATGCTGCCATTTGCCTTCATTTCTTTCCTCGTGTTTGCGGGGCCAATAGAAGATGAAATTATTGCCCGAATCCATCAACCTGGCGCGGTTTGCCTTCAGGGTGAGGCGTGTGCTTCGGCGCAAGCGACATCGGTCGCAAGCTCTGGGTCGGAAAGCCCGGACGCGATTTACAAGCGAAGCTGTGCAACGTGTCATGATTTAGGCATTGCTGGGGCCCCCGCCTTGGCGAATGTTGAGCAATGGGCACCTCGACTTGAAAAAGGCATGGAGACACTTTATGCCAGTGGTATCAATGGGCTTGCGCCGGCCATGCCGGCGCGCGGGATGTGCTTTGACTGCTCCGATGATGATATTCGAGCGGTCGTTGATTACATGACGGCATCCGTTCAATAAACTCGAAAGTGCGCGGCGGTTAGTTCTGCCGAAGCATTAAGGCTTCTTCGAGATGCTTGCATGAGACGGCTGGCGTACAGTCCAGATCAGCAATGGTGCGGCTTACCCGGATCAACTTTTCAATGGCCCGGGCTGAAAAATGAAGCCTTTGAGCGGCTTGCATTAAAAGCCGTTTAGCGCCCGCATCCAGCGCGTCTCGATCGTTCTGCTGAGGTTCACCTTGCAGCCTGTATAGCTTAAAAGCTCGCGCCTGTTTGATCTGATCGATTGCGGTGTCGTGCTCGTCGCGGCGCTTCTTTCGGGCTTCCTGAAAGAAAGTTGTTGGATCCAGTGCCGGGACCTCAACCTGGAGATCAATTCGGTCCAGAATGGGCCCCGAGACTCGATTTCGATACCTTGCAATGTGTTCGACTGAACAGCGGCAGGGCCTGCGGCTGCCCAGCCACCCGCAGGGACAGGGGTTCATGGCAGCGATTAATTGGAAGTTTGCAGGAAATCGTACTTTGTAATGTGCTCGACTTAGATCAATACGCCCGCTTTCAAGGGGTTGTCTGAGCTGGTTCAGCACGGCGTGCGCGAATTCGGGTAACTCATCGAGCAGTAAGACACCAAGATGCGCCAACGTGATTTCGCCCGGCCTAGGCGGACTCCCGCCGCCGATGAGAGCCGCGGCAGAAGTCGAATGGTGCACTTCGCGAAAGGGCCGCTCAAACGGCGGCTCTGGTATAGATCCTGCGGTCACCGATTGAATACAAGCGAGTTCCACCCTTTCTTGCTCAGTTACTGGGGCCATGAGGCCCAGCATCCGTTTGGCAAGCATGGTTTTACCGGACCCTGGCGGGCCGAACAACAAAACATGATGACCGCCTGTGGCGGCGATTATCAGCGCCCGCTTAGCGGTTGATTGTCCTTTAATCTCATCGAGCGCGACTTCAGGTGACGCGGGTGCGCCGTGGCTGTAGCGCTGGGACGTGGTCAGCGGCTTTAATGGCATTTTTAGATCTGATAGGTGATGCACTCCGAGGCAACGCGAGAGGCTAGCGTGCCTGCCGAATTGCGCTTGATTTGATTGCAACAGCGTGATGCCGCGTTGTTCGCAGGCTAAGGCCGCAATTAGTAATCCTGGTACGGCTCTGACTTCGCCGGTCAGACTCAATTCGCCCATTGCACAAAGACCTTTGAATCGGTCTGCTTGGATCTGCTGACTGGCGATGAGGATGGACACTGCAATCGGTAGGTCAAACCCGGCGTGTTCCTTTGGTACATCGCTGGGCGCTAGGTTAATGACAATCCGCCGATCCGGCATTTTAAATCCTGAGTGCTCGATCGCGGAGCGGATACGTTCCCGGCTGTGCTTCGCACGATGTTCACTCATGCCAACGATATTGAGTTGCGGCAAGCCGTTGCTGATGGTGGCCTCTATTTCGATGGTTTGAGCGGTTAAGCCTATGACAGCTTGACCCAGCACGTGAGCGGACGACATGGCGCGATCTTCTCCTCGGGTTTAGGATGCGTCAGGACATTTAATCCGGCGTTAAGGACGGGTGATAGTCGTTATTCGCCGCACAACAATTGCGCATTGACTGAATATTTTGGTGCGTAATTTGGCTAAGAGCTGTGTGTCATAACCGAGACGGCTCGGGAGCCCTGACAATTCGATAGATTTTGCGGCAATGAAATCTGGCATGGACTGTGCATCATAGAATGTTAGATCCGTTAGATAGCGTTGTTACATACGGCCTTAAGTTCAGTCAGCATCGGTGGGCTAGGCTAAAATGACGTTTTTAAATGAGGATCTAAACGGCGACGGCTGGGAAAGTCAGTGGTTTAAGGCTACTATTTCTTAGTCAAGCTCAATTAGAATGATGAAGCGCGGGATTGAAGCGAATAAGTGTGATGTCAAAGGGTTTGGTGCCCTGCGATGTTGAATTTCAAGCAGCGTCATTTAATAATCGCACGCAGTGCCATCATCCGTGATGGCGAAGTCAAGGAGAGACGATGAAATTAGTAACCGCCATTATCAAGCCCTTCAAATTAGATGATGTCCGAGAGGCGCTGTCTGAAATTTCCGTGCAAGGGATGACGGTCACCGAGGTGAAAGGCTTCGGTCGACAAAAAGGTCATACTGAACTGTATCGCGGCGCAGAGTACGTGGTTGATTTCCTACCGAAGGTGAAAATCGAAGTCGCGATCGATGATAGCAGCTTAGATTCTGTTATTGAGGCCATTACCAATGCTGCCAATACAGGTAAGGTTGGGGATGGCAAGATCTTTGTGAGTGCGCTTGAAGACGTCATACGCATTCGAACTGGCGAAACGGGCGCCGATGCGGTCTAGGCATAAGCTTCGGAAACCGTTGAGGACGCGCTCGTCGAGTGTCGTTCCGATCAATAGCAGATTATAATATTGGCTATCGCGAGAAGGCTGAATCTGCATGAAGTATCGAAGTACACGAGGTGGTGTGAGTGGGCTATCTTTTAGCCAAGCCGTAATGATGGGGTTGGCAAGCGACGGCGGCCTACTTGTCCCAGAGTCCATCCCTGATGTTAGCGCCCGCCTTGCTCAGTGGCAGGGGTTGTCGTATCCGGAACTTGCGAGTGAAGTGATGGCACCCTTTGTCGGCGATATTGATAAGGCTGTGTTCGAAAAGCTCGTTCTGCGCAGTTATAAAAATTTTCAACATCCAGAAGTCGCGCCGCTCGTGAATGTCGGCGGCGTCCACATCCTGGAATTGTTCCATGGACCGACCCTTGCATTTAAAGACATTGCGCTGCAATTTCTAGGCGAATTGTTTAGCCATATTTTGACTGAACAGGACGAGGTTCTGAATATCCTTGGCGCGACCAGTGGCGATACCGGTAGCGCAGCCATTGCGGGTGTGCGCGGAAAGCCGGGGATTCGGATCTTTATCATGTTTCCTGAAGGCCGAACGAGTCCAATTCAAGAGCGTCAAATGACCACGGTTTTGGATGACAACGTTTTTAATTTGAGCATTAACGGCAGCTTTGACGACTGCCAAAACCTATTAAAGACCGTCTTTAATGATTTGTCTTTCAAAGAAACCTACGCGCTGGGCGCAGTTAACTCTGTTAATTGGGCTCGAGTGTTGGCCCAGGTGGTTTACTATTTTTGGACGTGGTATCAACTCAAGCAGCCTTCTGAATTTGATGTGGCGGTCCCGACGGGCAATTTTGGCAATATATTTGCTGGGTTTATCGCCAAAAGAATGGGTCTGCCCTTACGCAAATTGGTGCTGGCCACGAATGAGAACGATATTTTGGCGCGCTTCTTCCAGTCTGGTGTGTATGAGCGGGGTGAGGTTCGGTTTAGCAACAGTCCAGCCATGGATATTCAAGTTGCGAGCAACTTTGAGCGTTATCTATTTTATCAACTGGGCGAGAATGCAACCGCTTGCGCGGCGTTTATGAATCAGTTCCAGACTGAGCAATGCGCTTCGCTGGTTCAACCAGCGGGCTTTTTTGATTGGTTTACCGCGGATGCGGTGACCGATACAGAAACGTTGGGGAGCATTCAAGGTATTTGGCGTGAGTTTAATTATCTTGCAGATCCGCACACAGCGGTTGGCTTCCACTTGGCGCAAAAGCACCAAGACCCCAATGTTCCGATGGTTTGTTTGGCAACGGCGCACCCAGCAAAGTTCGATGACACCGTTGAGGCCGCGATTCCTGGCGTCACCAATCATCATCCGTCGCTGGACGCATTGCTGGGTTTAGAAACGCGAAAAACCGCCATCGTTTCTGACCCCGAAGTGTTGAAAAATTTTATTCGCGCTCGGTGCTGATTCGATCATTGATCCGCTCGATTGCGGTTGGTAGCGCTGAGAGGTCAACGATAACCTCCGAGGCAGATACGGCGTCTGCGGCAGATCGCGCTTCGATGGTTGTCTTCCAAATGGTGTGGATTCCAAGCTTTGAGGCCGCGTCGACATCTAAAATCGGATCGTCACCCACGTAAACCATCTCCTCGGGTTGGCACTGAAAATGCTCAAGGGCGGCCAAGAATAAATCCGGTTTAGGTTTGGGTGCCCCAACGTCCTCTGCGGAAAGTTTCAACTGAAAAAAGCCCCCGATGGACAACTGCCCAACATCTGCGTTGCCATTGGTGAGCGTGCACAGTGCGTAGGTCTGACTCAGAGCGCCTAGTGCCGCCTCGGCGCCGGAATACAAGGTAACGTGATTGCGAGCTTTCAAAAAAATCTGCATGGCGCGGTCCACAATGTCTTGTGTCTGTTTATGATGCCTTGGCTCGCGTTGTACAAGGCGGTGCAGGATGGCTCGTCTGAGGTCTGTGAGTCGAAAGCTGTAATCAGGATGCTTTGCTAAGACAGCGTCCCGTAAAGCCTGGATATCCTCGGGTGGATAAACAATACCTGGCTTGAGCGCTGTGAGATGGTTTTTGAGTTGTTGCTCGGCATAAAGAATTGCCGGTTTAACAGGCCACAGCGTGTTGTCTAAATCGAATCCGATCACCTTGATCATGCTTTGTCCTCTGGGATTATTGCCGCGTTATTTGGTTTAGCGCGTCGAGCGGCCCTCGGATGAGCCTGATCATAAACTTGAGCGAGGTGCTGAAAATCAAGATGCGTATAAATTTGGGTGGTACTAATGTCTGCGTGGCCAAGCAGTTCTTGAATGGCTCGAAGGTCGCCGCTGGATTCCAGGATATGACTGGCAAAGGAATGCCTGAGCATATGAGGGTGTACATGCAAACCATTACCCTGTTTACGGGTCCACGATTTGATTCGGGCTTGGACATTGGCGTTGCTGATGCGCTTGCCGCGCTCGCTGATGAACAAGGCGTCTGCATCAATCTCTGCGGCTTTGGTCGGGACGTTGTCACGGACTTTCAACCAATCCTTAAGCGCAGTTTGGGCATAGCGGCCGATCGGTAATATTCGTTCTTTATTGCCCTTGCCGCGAACTAAGACGGTATTTTCGTCCCAGGATAGACTGCTTTTGTTGCAAGCTGTGAGTTCCGATAATCTCAGCCCCGAGGAATAAAAAAGTTCTAATATTGCTTTGTCGCGGACGTCGTGCCAGCTGGTCGCCTTAACCATTAAGAGATTGGAAACTTGGTCTGCATCAAGTGTTTTAGGCAGACGGCGAGAGGTTTTGGGCGCGCTAATCGATTGCGCTGGATTGAGATCAACACCCGACTCGCGGGCGAGGTAGTCAAAGAAAGTGCGCAGAGCAGAAAGCTTTCGTTGTTGAGACCGGCCGGAAAGGCCTTTGCGGTGCCCCTGGCTGATGAGGCCTCGAATGTCTGCCGCGTTCAGATCCTGCACCTGATCGATACCAGCTTCAGAGGCATACTTCAAAAGAGCTGTCAGGTCACGCTGGTAGGCCGCGAGGGTATGGATCGATAACCGGCGCTCATTTTTAAGATGAGATAAGAAGGCGTCAACTTGCTCGGCCAATCCGATCAACGGTTCATTCCCCCTGCTTCGGGTTGCTGGTAAAGAAACGATGCGCGATGAGTCCCGCTAAGAAATCGCCTATAAATTGAATGAACAAGGTATCCTGATCGCGGTGAAAGCCATTGCTGTCTTGGCTGCCAATGGTTAGTGCCCCGACCAAGCCCTCACTAACGAGCGGAATAATCGCGCAGGATGAAATGTCCTGATCTAGGTTCGGGAAAAGAGACTTTGATTCTGCTGTTCGCACAACGCCAAGAATGGGTTTGTCTGGGTTAAATAAGCCGCCAACCGCTGTTTGAAAGCTCGCCTGCGACAAGAAGCTGGTGGCCGTGCAGTCGGGCTCAGCAGTCTCCCGAAAAATAAACAAATGGTAGTCTCGGGTGTCTAGGGTTGCTTTCAAGATTTCGCCTAGTCGAGCGGTTGCGGCTTGAACCGACTGCGGTTTTTGCAGTTGTTGAACCAGTTGATGACACAGCTGGAAGAGCGTTTGGTTTTGCGTCGACACGTCTATAAATTCACGAATCTGCTGTTCTGCTAGCGCCAATTTTTCGGACACTAGTTGTAGCTTGTGCCCGGCCAGCGAGACCGCGCCTTTTGTTTCGGGATTGGCTTCCAGTACAAGACGCTCTAAATCGTCGGGATGGTCTTTTAAATAGTTTTGAATTTGGGTGTAGGTAACCTTGTCACTCATGAGGGCTCCTTAAGACCGGCCGTTAATTTTGATTTTACCATCGAAGACTCGAACTGCAGGCCCGGTGAGCCAAAGGTCTTGACCTGGCCCAGGCCACGTGACGGTTACGGCCCCGCCTAGCATTTCGACGGAAACCGTTTCGGACAAAAGATTCATTGCGCGGCCAACCGTAACCGCCGCGCAGGCGCCAGAACCACAAGCCAGGGTCTCGCCAGCGCCCCGTTCTGATACCCGCAGCGTGATCGCCGTGTCCGAGTTCAAGGCCATAAAGCCCACGTTAACGCCAGACTCAAAGTGTGTTTGCGCGCGAAATTCAGCGGCGAGACCGGCAACTTCTAGATCATGAGTAGACTCAACCAACAGCACAGCATGTGGATTGCCAAGATTTGCAACGCCGAAGGCGTATTGAGAGCCATCCTGAAATGACGCGGCGTAGGGCGCCTGCTGGCCAGACGCGGGTTGAAAGGGGATCGCATCTGGATCCAGTTGGGGTTTTCCCATATTTACTCTAATGGTTTGGCTGCCAATACGTTGGGTGGTGAGTTCGCCAGTGCGCGTTTGCAATACCAACTCTGACTTGGGCGATAGCTGCTTATCAAAAATAAACTTCGCAACGCAGCGCGCTCCGTTTCCGCATTGGCCTGATTCTGAGCCGTCGGCGTTATAGATGCGATAGAAAAAATCTGCTGTGCGGATGGTTGGGGGCTCGATTGTGAGCAACTGATCGAAACCAACACCCGTATGCCGGTGGGCGAGATCGCGTACGCAGGCGGGGCTCAAGGCGCCTGCTTGGGTTACCAAATCGATTACGACAAAGTCATTACCACTGCCGTGCATTTTCGAGAAGTTGACGATCATAACCAGGCCTTAGCGTGCGCTGATGTTGACGGTTGGCGCGCTCGTCACCGTGCCGAGATTGGTTTCTGCGGCTAGGACGTCATCGATGGTTTCGCGCCGGCGAATCAATTGTGCCTCCGCGCCGTCAACCAAAACCTCAGCAGCCCGACCTCGAGTATTGTAATTGGAGCTCATCGACATGCCATAGGCGCCGGACGACGCAAGGGCAATGAGCGCGCCGCTTTCTAAATCGATCAAGCAGTCCTTTGCCAGGAAATCGCCGGATTCACAGATCGGGCCGACGATTTCAAACCGCTCTGATGGGTTGGTCTGTGCGATCACCGGCAGCACCGCCTGCACCGCGTCATAGAGCGCTGGCCGAATCAAATCGTTCATGGCCGCATCAACAACTGCGAAGGCCCGAGACTCGTTATGCTTGGTGTAGAGTACTTGGGTGAGCAGGATGCCAGCATTTGCAACGAT
>JAQWWC010000275.1 GCA_029249645.1 Pseudomonadales bacterium | reverse complement strand
ACCAATTCACCGATTGCCGATCTTGCGGTGGTTTGGGCCAAGCTCGATGGCAAAATACGCGGGTTTATTGTCGAGCGCGGGATGAAGGGGTTTGAAACCCCTAAGATTGAAGGCAAGTTCAGTTTGCGGGCATCGGTCACCGGGAGTATTTCTTTAAGTGACGTTGAAGTCCCTGAAGAAAATCTGCTGCCCAATGGCAAAGGTCTGGGCGGGCCCTTCGGGTGTTTGAACAAGGCGCGCTACGGCATCGCATGGGGTTCGATGGGGGCAGCGGAATTCTGTTGGCACGCAGCACGCCAGTACACGATGGACCGCAAACAGTTTGGGCGGCCACTGGCTGCGAATCAGCTCATTCAGAAGAAATTAGCGGACATGCAAACCGAAATCGGATTGGGTCTGCAGGGTTGTCTACAGATGGGACGGCTAATGGACAACGATGACTGTCCGGTCGAACTTATCTCGTTGATGAAGCGCAACAACTGCGGTAAATCGCTTGACGTGGCTCGTAATGCGCGAGATATGCATGGCGGCAATGGCATATCGGATGAATACCATGTGATTCGTCACATGATGAACCTCGAGACCGTGAATACCTATGAAGGCACTCACGATGTCCACGCCCTGATCTTGGGTCGTGCTCAAACGGGTCTGCAAGCCTTTAGCGGCGAGTAAGATATCTCTCACAAAACGTCGGGGTGATCGCCTATGGTCACCCCGACGTGTCATCTGCGATGATCCCCCTCAGTGATTGCCTATGAGCTACCTGGCTTTATCGTCCGGTAGCTTGCAAGCCGATTGCGATCGTTGGCCTAGGTTGGCTTTTACAAAAGGCTTTTACAACAAGCTTTTACAACAGGCTTTTACAAAAGGCTTGCGGCGTAAAGCTTGTGGGAACAAATTTTAGCGCAACGCCTGTGATGAATGATCTGAGGGAAAGGGCCAATCTCACACCGTCTGTACTGAGCGCTCGAATAGGCTTGGCTGAGGCGTAGCTCTGAAGATTTCTTAAGACGTGCTTTTAAGGCATGCCCTTGAACAGATATTTTAAGAAAGCTTCTTGACGCAGGCCTGGTAACAAAGATCTTTGGGCGATGACGGCAAGCTGATCTTCGTTTGATGATGGCGCTTGCTGTCGCGGACTACAGCATCCTTTTGTGGGGTGCCAAAGTGTTGGCTGGAAAATTGGGCAAATCGGCGTAAAACTGAAAATGACGGTAAGCGAAACTTAGATTAGCGACCAAGCCTCAGACTAAAAACAAAAATAATAAAAACAAGAAAAAGGGGGTTTTATGATTAAGGTGCTCATTGTGGATGATCATCAAATGGTTCGGTTCGGTACGCGTCGGTTACTCGAGGACGAATCGGGGCTACAAATTATTGGCGAAGCATCCTCCGGCGAAGAGGCCATCGAAGCGGTCGACGCGCTCAACCCACAAGTGATCCTCATGGATGTTCAAATGCCCGGTATCGGCGGTTTGGAAGCCACCCGACGGTGTTTGCGGATTGCGCCGGATGTCAAAGTCATTGCCCTGTCGATGCACGATGGGGAGCCCTTCCCAAGTAAGTTGTTCGAGGCGGGCGCCAAAGGCTATGTCTCGAAACGATCGGACCCAGAGGAGCTGATCCTCGCCATCCGGAAAGTGATGGCAGGACAGCGTTATATCAGCACGGATATCGCACAGAATCTTGCGCTGCGGCCGTTCGCTGAGGCGCAGCAGTCTCCGTTTGAGCAGTTATCCGGTCGGGAGATGCAAATTGCATTAATGGTGATTCGGGGCATGGGTGCGGCGGAGATGGGTAAAAAGCTCATCCTCAGCCCTAAAACCGTGAACAGTTATCGTTATCGAATTTTCGAAAAACTTGATCTTAAAAATGATGTTGAGCTGACGAAGCTTGCGATTCAGCATGGGCTGCTCGAAGCTGAATCGGTGGCGTAAACGACCGCGGTTTGGCGGTGATAACGGCTGGTCAGCAGGTTTTTTTCTGGAATCCGGTTAGACTAGGCGAATGAGCGTCAGAATTCTGAATGAAGCCGAAGCAAGCGAGCACGCCGCACTCCTTAAGTGCCGTCGTTGCCCTGCCTTGCGTCATCAGTTTGCAAAGTTGCGCATGACCCATCCCGGTTTTTGGAATCTGCCGGTGGTGCCGTCGGGGCCCAGTACCGCGCCACTATTAATTGTGGGGCTGGCCCCGGGGCTGCATGGGGCAAACCGGACGGGCGTCCCATTTGAGGGCGATGCTTCAGGTAATTTGCTTCAAGCCGCGCTCGAGCGCCTGAATTTGGTGGGCCAAGTGCGCATTACCAATGTGCTGAAGTGCCTGCCGCGTCAAAATAAACCCACAACTGCGGAGCTCAACCGGTGTCATGGCTATATCGACCAGGAATTAACCGACTTCACCGCCCAAGGCGGGCGTGCGATTTTTGCGGTGGGGCGGGTGGCCCATGAGCGAGTGCTCAAGGCGTTAGGATTTAAGCAATCCGCGTTCGCGTTTGGTCATGGCGCGGTTCACGAATTAGCCGGTCCTCTCTGGTTGATCGATACCTACCATTGCAGCCGTTACAACACTCAAACCGGGCGCATTACGTCGGCTATGTTTGAAGAGGCGCTGTCTAGTGCAGCGCGCCTTGCGGTGGCTACATGAGCTTTGATGCGAGTAATTTCTTAAAGTCTTTGACGACCAAGCCTGGGGTTTACCGGATGCTCGATGAGGCTGGTGAGGTGCTGTATGTCGGTAAAGCCAAAAACTTAAAAAGTCGGGTCTCAAGCTACTTCCAAAAAACGGCAAAAGATTCGAAAACCATGGCGCTTGTGGCCAAAATTTGTGATGTGACGGTCACGGTGACCAGCAGCGAAACCGAGGCCTTGCTGCTCGAACAATCGCAGATCAAAGCTTGGCGGCCGCCGTACAACATTATCTTCAAAGACGATAAGTCTTATCCCTACATTTATATCTCGACCGACGATCAATACCCGCGACTTGCGTTTCACCGAGGGGCACAGAAAAAGAAGGGCCGGTATTTTGGCCCGTTCCCGAGCGCCTATTCGGTCCGTGACAGTTTGAACGTATTAGAGAAGGCCTTCTTGGTGCGTCAATGCGAGGATAGCTATTTTAAGAACCGCTCGCGCCCGTGCTTGCAGTACCAAATTAAACGCTGCTCTGGGCCTTGTTGCGACCTGATCAGCGAGTCTGCTTATCGGGATGATGTGAATAGCGCTATGAAGTTTTTGGCAGGTAAGAGCGCCGAGGTGATGGAGGATTATCGTTCTCGAATGGATGCGGCCTCCGAAAACTTGGAGTTTGAGCGCGCGGCCAGCTACCGCGACCAAATCCAGCACCTGCGAAAAATCCAAGAGCAGCAGTATGTCGTGGGCGCGGGCGGCGATATTGATGTGATTCACGCGGAGCTGACTGCCAGCGGGCTCTGCGTGCTGGTGATGTTTATTCGCAATGGTCGGATGCTGGGTAATAAAACGTTCTACCCCAGTAATCGACTGGATGAAAATGCGGGCGCGGTGCTGGCGGCTTTTCTCGCGCAATTTTACTTGGACGATGCGACAACACTAGATCTGCCTGGTGAGATTATTGTGAACCAAGCGCTGCCTGAAAAAACCTTATTGGAAGCGGCCTTAACCGAGCGACGGGGCCGAAAAGTGTCCTTGCGTGATCGGGTTCGAGGTACTCGGGCGCGGTGGTTGGAAATAGCCAGCAATACGGCCAAGCAATCGCTCGGAAGTCACCTCGCGAAGCGGGACAATTTGGATGCGCGATTTAAATCGCTGCAAAAAGCGTTGAAATTACCCGCGCCCCCAAAACGACTAGAGTGCTTTGATATCAGTCACACTCAAGGCGAAGCAACCGTTGCCTCCTGCGTAGTTTTCAATGAAGGCGGGCCGCTCAAGTCAGATTACCGCCGATTTAACATTGATAACATCACGCCAGGTGATGATTACGCCGCGATGGATCAGGCTTTAAGGCGGCGCTATGCCCGTATCAAGAAGGGTGAGGCGCCGTTGCCAGATTTGTTGCTTATTGATGGCGGTAAAGGGCAACTCACGCAAGCGCTGCGCGTGATGACTGAGCTAAAGATTACCGGTGTGCGCATTATTGGGGTGGCCAAAGGCCCAACCCGAAAGGCAGGCCTTGAGAGTTTGATCGAGATTGATGGCTCAGAGCTTGTGCTTGATGCCAACGACCCGGGTCTGCATTTGATTCAGCACATTCGGGACGAAAGCCACCGGTTTGCGATCACGGGCCATCGGGCCCGCCGGGGGAAAAGTCGAACGGAATCTCAACTGGATGGCATCGACGGGGTTGGTCCAACCCGGCGCCGAAATCTATTGCGCTATTTTGGCGGTATAAAGCAGGTATTGGGCGCCTCTCAGGAAGAATTGAGTAAAGTCGAGGGCATCAGCCAAAAGCTGGCCGAGGAAATCTATGGTACGCTACACCGTTAGTTTACGGACGCGCGGTTGGACAGAGGCTTTATGAATTTACCCCTATCTCTACCTAACTTGTTAACCAGTTTGCGGATTCTCCTGATTCCGGTGTTGGTGCTCTGCTTTTATCTGCTGCCCCTAGACCTTCGCTATCTTGCCTCTGCCTTTATTTTCAGTGTGGCCAGTCTCACCGATTGGCTCGACGGGTATCTTGCTCGGCGGATGGGGCAGATGACGCCGTTTGGCGCTTTTCTCGATCCAGTTGCTGATAAATTGCTGGTCGCGGTGGCCCTAATTCTCTTGGTTGAGGCGCACGCGAGCGCGCTTTTGGCCATTCCTGCCCTTGTTATTGTTGGACGAGAAATCGTGGTTTCGGCGCTACGAGAATGGATGTCGACCCACAGCGACCGCTCCGGGGTCCGGGTCTCGATGGTTGCCAAAGTGAAAACCGGCTTTCAGATGACGGCGATTATCGTCCTGTTGGCACAAGGGCCGGACCTCTCCGCGCCTTTAGTTATTCTGGGTTATCTACTGCTTTATATCGCGGCGGGTCTTACGCTTTGGTCGATGTGGCAATACCTCTTGATTGCTTGGCCGGATCTGTCCTCGGGGATGCAAAAGTCCAAAGAGTAACCCTAGGGCTGGGTTTTGAAAATCGCCAGAAATCTATATTGAGAGTCTCTTTAAGCTGTTAAGTAACTGAATTTAAAAGCTATAATAATTTGGAATTCGGATCAATCAGATTTTTTTCGGCCCTGTGGTGCGTTGAAAACATAGTGGATGCTGCTGGGCCAATCGGGGCGGCTACAAAGGCCGCCTGACCTAGGCCTGCGTTCAGTCGGCCGAATGGCCAAGGGTTGGGGGGCTCGCTAATGCGCGCTGGTCGGCGTCGACGGCGCGCTCATCGTGTGCGACAACGTGATTGCACGTTCTAAAATTTGATCAATCTGAACGGCTGCCTCGTGACTAAATACGAAGCCCAGGAATGCGCATTGGGACAATTCAATAACCGCAGTCAGCACCGAAGCTTCGTCCTCAGGCGTAGCCAGCATCTGCAAAATACCTGAAAACCAAGCGAATTCGGCATAGCAGCCTTCTTCACTCAGCAGACCGCACAAAGACTCGATTGGAACAATGACATCCGCGCGGACCGTATCGGCAAAGGTCGTGCTCATGGACGCGCCTGCCGAATAGGAATCAGTACCTCATTGGTGCGAAAGAAGCTCGGCATAATGGGTGGATCATATCGCGCCCAAATCGGCTCGCCAGCTACTTCCCAGTCGGGCATCGCGTCAATGGCGTCCGTCAGTCGCTGCTCGTTATCCAGATACTTCTTTTGACTCCAACCGCCTCGATACCGGGTTACTGCGAAATAGGTTTCAGGCATCTCGACCATCGTGACGGCGGCATCGGTTGGGTTGGGTAGGGTGTCTAGCGAATGCTTCGATGGCATAAAGAAACTCACCAAGTAGCTGCCGTCTGGCGATTGGGTTTGCGTGACTGGCGCCGTCATGGCAATTTTTTCATCGGTCACGTTCTGACCAAAAATATAGCCGCCGAGCTTTTGGAACGCGTCGCTGCCTACCTGCTTAAAATCACCTGACACTTGGGTTTGCGCTAAGATCGCAGGATGATACAACCGCACTTCAACATCGCCGGTGCTCGATATAACGTCAAAGCTTGGCTTTTCGATGGCCATGGCAGGTCCTGGAAGTAGTATCAGCAAGGTGAAGAGTGTGCGCCACATAAGCAGCTCCAATCAAGATCAGTAATTATGATACGCGCTGCCGGCCATTATGGCTTAGAGCCCCTCATTCTGGATCAAGCATCCCGCAGTGTGAATTGAACGCCTGCGGCTCGGCAATTGACAAAATGCCTGCAAACGAGCGATGTTTTCGATGGGGGGACTGCCGTGAGGCGTTCATCACGCGCATGAGGCAAGATTTTAATCTAGTCTGGAAACATTCGATCAGGAGTCAAGATGCAAACGCAGTGGGTACAGCGCGATAATCAGTCACTAGAAGTAAAAACCACCGGCCAGGGCCCGCTTATATTATGCGTACATGGATGGCCGGAGCTGTGGTATTCCTGGCGGCATCAGATGGCGTATTTTGCGGCGCGGGGTTATCAGGTCGCGGCGTTAAATGTTCGAGGTTATGGCGGCAGCAGCCATCCCATAACGGTCGAGCAGTATACCCAGGCTGAACTGAGCGCTGATATTCAGGCTGTTGCAACGGCGCTGTCGGATGATCCGGTGATTTTGCTGGGTCATGATTGGGGCGCCCCGCAGGTATACACGACGGCATTGCGTTTTCCGGAGCAAGTTCGTGCGGTCGCAGGTCTATCGGTCCCGTATATACCATCATCGGAAGGCTCGACGCTGCCGTTATGGGAGGCGCTGTATCCAGACCGGTTTTTTTATCAAACCTATTTTCAGCGGCCCGGCGTCGTTGAGGCGGAACTCGGCCGAGACGTGGGCAGCGCGCTGCGCAAGATTTATTACGCCTTATCGGGGGATGCGCCGTTAAATGAGTGGCTGAAAGACAAGCCCAAGGATGCAGGGTTGCTAGATGATTTAACGGACCCGGATCCCTATCCCGCATGGATGACGTCGGCTGATCTCGACGTGTATATTGCGGCTTTTGAAAGCACGGGCTTTGTTGGGCCAACCCATCGTTATCGCGCGCAGGCGCTTGACGCGCAGCAATTGCCCGAGATCCGAGGAAAAGCCCTGCAACCCCCCAGCACGTTTATCGGTGGCAGTCGGGACCCCGTGCGCAACTTTTTTCCGGGCGGAGACCTTTACGCGGCCCCTGGCGAGCATTGCGCGGCATTTAGCGGGGCAACCATTATAGAAGGTGCTGGGCATTGGGTGCAGCAGGAAGCGCCGGCGCAAACCAACCTGGCGCTTGAAGCCTTTTTAGACAGTTTATAGAAGACGGGACCGCACCTTCACTAAGTGGTATTGAGATCTAAGTGGTATTAAGACTGTCTGACGTTGGGACGGATCAGAAAGGTTATAACCCGCTCCGTCGTGACACTGGGAATTAGGGCCGGACGTTGTTTTGATCAAGCATGCCTCCGGTCGTGCAAGCATTCAGCAAAGGATGCGGTTTCAGTATTGGCAAAAAATGATGCGGTTGCCAAAAGGATCACTAATTGGCATCTCCAGTCCCCAAGGCTGTTCATTGATGCTCGGGTTGGCATTGGAATAAGGCGTCTCGGTTAATTGCGCGTGATAACGGGTCAGATCCGCAACCCTTAATCTAACGCTGCTGCCGGGTGTGGCATCCCCGAAATGCTCCGAAAGATGTAGGTCAGCCTCGTGCAACTGAACACCAAGGTACAGCGGTGCCGTTGGGTCAAAGCGGTGGCTGAAGGTTTCCGTTGCGCCAAGATAGCGCAGGTAAAAGCCTCGGGCCATCGCTTCGTCAAAGATACGCAAGATTGGAATCAAGGTGTTCACAGCATAAACCTCCTGAAGGGTGGCAAAATCGGTCATACAAACTACAATCAGTTTCGATCAGGGTAAAGTTTCACGCAAGCGAGGAAATCAGTATGCGTCTCGAAAGCATCATTCAGTCTATTCAAGGGATTCCGTCCGGCAAGCTGGTTCAGCACAGTGCGCGGTTGCTGGGTGTGTTTGTTCTTATGCTCGTGAGTCTTAACGGATTTGCTGCGGCGGATGACTCAGCGGATGCTGACACGATCATCTCGCCGTGTGATCCCTTTACGGATCCAGCTTGTATCGGCAAGGTCGAGCTGCGGGACGGGCGCCAATTCGAAGGTCGACTTGTGGCGGGCCAGCCTGCCGGGCAGGGTGTGATGATTTTCCCGGATGGGGGACGATTTGAAGGGTATTTCGAAAGTGGTATGCAGATGGGTCGAGGGACCTATTATCTTGGCGATGGCGGCTCCTATACCGGGTTCTGGGTTCGAGACCGGCTCAATGGCCCGGTGAAGCTCCGCGATCGCGACGGCAACTTATATGAAGGCCCCGTTGTAAACCATCGCGCCGCTGGGCGTGGCAATATGATGTTTTCGAATGGTGATCGGTATGTGGGCGAGTTTGCATTTGGCTTGGCTCATGGTCGTGGGGTCATGATTTATGGGGCATCCCGAGCAAGCAATGTTGGCGATCGCTTTGAAGGTCAATTTCAGCAAGGACGCCGTCAGGGCAGCGCGCGGTATTATTGGGCCGATGGTGCGGTTTGGGATGTGTCTTGTCAGATGGATCGCTGCGAGCGCAGTGGGCTAATCAGCGCCCTCATTCATGACAAGGCGCGCTCACGCGAAGACGCGCCGTCAGAGCGACCGAGGCGTTTGCGTTAGGGTCATCGGCGCTAGTTTCATCCAGAATGCGCTCGGCGATCGCGCTCATTGCAAGTTCTGAGGGTAGACAAAAGGGCGCTGGCGTCATATCGATGTGCGCCTCAATATACCCAAAACACGTTGCAAGCTGATAGATATCGACGCCCATGACTGTCGGATCACGGCTTAAGGTAATCGCTTGGCCACATTCCAAGCGTAGCTCGCCAAGGGCTTTCGCGCTGGCGGGTGCGCTGAGCGCACAGATCAATCCTATTAAACTTGTCGCCGAAGCTAGAGGCTTAACCCAGCGCGCTAGCAGCAGTCTAAAGATATTTGGTCTGCTGGTAATTTGACTAGGTCGTTTTGGCGGCTGCTGCATGCTGTGCTCGGCGGATCTTAAGGGCTGATCCAAGTTGTTCGGGAATGTCAGGGCCTTGGATGAGTCTCGCTAACTCGGGTTGCGCCCGCTTGGGGTAAATCGCTTTTCAGAAGGCGCTGCTGTAAACAGGTTCGGCCGCCCCTCTCGCGATCCACGTCTGTGTACGCCATTCGCTTTTTAATCTTGAAACATCAATAATTCACAGAGAAAGGTTTGGCATCCAAATGGCCTAGGCCTATTTTGATAAGACAGCCTTGGTAGGAATAGGAGCCGGGCCCCATGATTTTACCCAACACGTTTCGGGAACGCTTTGCGGCGGGTCATCCAACCCTTGGCACTCACTTCATGTTTACCGATCCAGATGTGCCAGAGTTGATCGGCGATACCGGGTTATTTGATTACGGCGAATTTTCTGCGGAATACGCGGCATTCGATTTACCGCTTTTGTATCACCTCGCCCGAGCGGCGCAAGCGGGCGGTTTGCCACTGATGATCAAACCGGACCAAGCCTCCCAGGGTTTCATTGCGCAAGGCGCTTTGGGTGCTGGGTTTAAAGCGGTTTTGTTTACCGATATTCGCACGCCTTTGGACGTCGAGATTGCGCATCGGATTATTCGCCCCGATCAACCCATCGTGGGCGGTGATATGGGCGTTAAGCTCCGGCGGCCGGCGTTAAGCAGCTATGATACCGAGGCCTATTTGCAGGACCTCAAAAGCATTGTCTTTTGCATTATGATCGAAAAATCGATTGCTGTTGATCACCTCGATGCGATCTTGGCTCGCGCGCGCGACCTGGGTGTTGATATGACGCAATGGGGCCCGGCGGATTTCAGCTTTTCACGGGCCGAGCCGAGCTTGCAACATTCTGAAGCGATTAAACCGTTCGAGGCCTTGGTCATTCAAAAATCGTTAGAGTATGGGATTCAGCCGCGCATAGAATTGGGCAGCGTCGAGCAGGCCAAGCGTTATATCGATTTGGGCGTGCGTCATTTTTGTATAGGCTGGGATCGATTTATTCTTCGGCAGCAGTTAATGTTGTTAGGCTCCGGGATGCGGAAGCTCACAGACTTGCTTTGACCAGAGCCGACCATTGCCGATTATTCGAATACAGGTTGTACCAACGATGTCACAAATCTACGCCACAATTACGTTAGGCCGAATCGGCAACAACACCCAAGCCCTTGG
This sequence comes from Pseudomonadales bacterium, assembly GCA_029249645.1. Classification (GTDB taxonomy): domain Bacteria; phylum Pseudomonadota; class Gammaproteobacteria; order Pseudomonadales; family Azotimanducaceae; genus UBA9926. The sequence goes on along the minus strand of JAQWWC010000275.1, from coordinate 3,397 downwards.
AGCGCTTATTGCGTTTCTGGTCACAAACGATTTGTTGAATCAGCGGCTCGAGCAGAATTATCCATCAGCCGTGGGCCGGATCAAAATGCAGGACCTTGCAGGCGCCGCCTTTTTGACCACGGTTTTGGAAGGAGAATTGCGGTCGGAGCATTTATCAGATGCAGGACAAGCTTTCTGCGAGGCCTATTTTGGGAGTGAGACCGAGCAACAGGTTCATGCTCAAGCGGCAAAACATGATGAAGAGGATTGGCGATTTTATGACGATGTATCACCGGTATTGACCGCCTTGTTCAGAGGCAAGGCTTCGCCGCCATCGAGTTTTAAAAAAATGGCCGCAAAGATTTTGAAATTCCCATCGCGCTCGAGGTGAAACCGGCGATGCATTTTTTCGAAGATGTCTGCGATCGTTCAATTCTTGCGCAGCCTTAGAACAGAGTGACGCGGCCATTTCGCAGTGGCGTGTTTTGAATCAATTAATTTAAAGCCCTCTTGCGGGCGCATAACACCGGATTGATCCTGTAGGCTCGCCATCATCAGGCTATTAATCCCTGCAAACGCAGCAGAGCGACCATCAGTAAAGGAATGATTATGAAACTCGATTACAACCGAATTGACCCAGAACTTCGAGAGGGTGCTACCGAAGAGCTTGCTTTGCGGGTGGACCGAGCCGGTCTTAATGCCTTGCGGGAAGCGCTCGCGGCGGCGCCCAAAGCTGTTGATGCACCAACAGTTGTAACCCTGCGCCATGAGGTCGAGGCGCAGGACGATAAAACAACGGTGTTGCTCTATCGTAAATCAGATCGTCCGGATCAACCCTGTTTGCTTTGGCTTCATGGGGGCGGATATATTCTTGGTGATGCGGAGGACAATCGCGCGAAGCAGTTGGCTTATGATCTAGACATCACGGTGGCCTCGGTTGACTATCGGTTGGCGCCGGAGCACCCGTTTCCTGCGGGCCTAGACGACGCTTGGAATACGCTGCTGTGGCTTCATAGCGGGGCCGACAGACTGGGTATCAATCCAGACTGTCTCGCCATTGGCGGCACGAGCGCGGGTGCAGGTTTGGCCGCGGGGCTCGCGCTCAAAGTACGTGATGAGCAGGGGCCTGAGCTTAAATTACAACTGTTACTGTATCCGATGATCGATAATCTGCACGCAACCGAGTCAGGGCAGATCGACAATCATCCGGTCTGGAATCAAGCAACCTCCTTTGCAGCCTGGGAAATGTACTTGGACGGTGAGCCAGCAGAGAACGCATCCTGTTATGCCGCAGCCGCTCGGGCAGACGATTTGCGTCATCTAACGCCCGCGCACATCTGCGTGGGCACGGAAGACCTGTTCTACGATGAAGACGTCGATTATGCCCGGCGATTGAATGCCGCAGGGGTGCCTTGCGAACTGGTGGTGTTTCCGGGTTTGTATCACGCAGGGGATGTGTTTCACCCGCAGGCAAGGGTCAGCCAGCGACTTATGGCCAGCGTGAAGCTGGCGCTGGCGCAAGCGCTGGGCGTGGCGGACAGCTAATCTTTAGGGGTTCGTGCGACTAGGGTCTTGGTCTGTGCAGCGAATCATCCGAGTTGGCTTGGATCGCTGAGTGTTATAAATGCAGGGCCGTCCATAAGGGCCCTAGAATCTTCAACGGTGGATGCACCGTCTACTTTTACAGACAGGGTCCGTAGTTTGGCGCTGACATGATCTAGCATGATGGGCTGTTGAGGCAGACAAAAGCCATGAAGATCAGTAACGTTTTTAGCCGCAAAAATCATCAACCGAAGCGCCCAGGACGTTAAGGGGTTTCCGACCAACCCCCGATATCACAACCTCGAATTTCTAAGATCGGTTTTAAGGCATGAAATGCGGCTGGTGTACTGCTGAGCGGGATTCTTGGATAAAGGTGATGAACAATATGGAACTGCATGCCCATGCTCAGCAGGTTCCCAACTTTGCTCTTAAAGCCCCGGGTTTGCCCATAACGCTCCTGGCGAACCCCTGGGTGGTGAGGCGCCCAGCTCAAATAATATTGAATGTAGGTTTGGGCGATATGCTTCGGAAGCCACCAAAGCAGCGCGGCTTCAATGGCGTGGCCCGTCCAAGCCATTGTGAACAGCACGCTCATAAAAACCAGGTTGAATAGGACTGCATCGATCAGCATATGCGATTTGCCGATACGAGCCAACGCGTCGCCATACGCTTTTTGGGCAGGGCCTGCAGGTTGGCGCCTGAGGATACTGTTCTTCAAAAAGGCCCAATCATCTTTAGCGTGCACCGCGTAGTCAGGGTCGAGCTCTGGATGGTTGCTGTGCGCATGATGTTCCATGTGTGTGTTTTTAAGGACACGATACGGTTGCCCGAATGGGATAGTGGACACATGCCCTACGAGTTCGTTGAGCCAGCGTAAGGGGTGACCCTCACGGGCAATAATGCTGTGTTGCGCTTCGTGGGATGGCAAGTAACTGAGGGCGACATTGAGCACCGCAATTGGGAAGGCAACCCAGATCGACAGGTAGTCGAACAGAACCAGAGGCCAGAGCGATAGCCAAACCATGAGATTGCTTAAACCCCACGCAACAGCGCCCCAGGGAACCCGATGCATGTATTTGCCTACAATTTTTCGCTCCAGCGCGTCCAAGGCATCGGGGGACAGAGCGAGTAAAGCCTCTTTTGTCATCGCAGGATTGTTCATGAGGGCTTCACCCAGACCCAGCTGCCGCGAACCTGTGCCATCAGACCTAACAGTCCGCCAATCAACAGCCCCCAGTAGAGGGGCGTCCCAATGGGCAATGCGATCCCGAGCGCGGTAATGATTTCGGCTGACAAGGGGCCAATGAACGCAAGCCCGAAGACAATCGGTGAGAATAAGACTTTAACGAAACTGAGTATTTGCACTGCGCCACCATCAATATTGTGTCAGAAAATGAATCGCTGCCTTAGAGATAGCTTGATTCGTTTGTGCTGATTAAGCCTCTTTTTGGCCAATATAGTCAATAAGCGTTGGCAAGTGCGAGTCTGTTTTTGATGCTTCATACGGAACCCAATCTCCGGTCGCCACGAAACAGCACCACGCCTTCGGGGTCTGTTGCGGCTGTTCATTGCACAAGCTGGCTTACCTGAGCCGCGACACGCACCGTTGCGTGCGCCTGCGAGGCGGAAGCAGGATTTTTCCGGTGCTTCAGCGTGCAATCAAAACAGCGCGAAGTCGGCGAATGCCTGTTTCGATTTCGGCACTGCCGTAGGCGGCAAAACTAAGCCTTAAGTAATTGGGGTGTTGGGCGTTGGCTGATGAAAAGTTGCCGGGTTGAAAACCCACGCCGGCGCGGCTTGCGGGTGCGACTAAGTTGTCTGCATTGCCTGGGCCTGTCAGTCGTAACCAAAAAAAATAGCCGCCTGCGGGAGCGGT
>JAQWWC010000274.1 GCA_029249645.1 Pseudomonadales bacterium | reverse complement strand
CAGGTTTCTGAGGCGGAATCTTCGGTTGTTTGGATCGTCGGTGCTACTGATTTTAACTGCTGCAGTGATGTGGTTTCTGCGGCGTTCTCATAAGGGCTCAGGCTTGGTTCGCCAAAGCTGTTCGAATTCGCGATTAGCTGTAAGAAAACGAAGCTAAAACACTGAAATAAATAAGGTTTTAAACGATTCATATAATAAATGGCCGATAGAAAGACAAATATTTTGCGGTAAATTTAAAGTTTGTTTTTGAGCCTGTGTCAGGCATCCGCGACCAGTTCTCAACCCACTAAGCATAACGGTAAAGGTTGTCGGATGAAAATATGCGCGCAGAGGATTGACAGTGATTCGGATTTTCTCGTTTTCCGGCGTCTTCCTAATCGTTTTTTTAATAGTTGATAAGCGTAATAGTTGATAAGCGTAATAGTTGATGCGTTGAGTAAATGATGCGTCCGATCGGCGCATTATCACGCACGGTGGTGGATTCTCGCTTTGCGTGATGCATCGTGACAAGCTGATCGGCGAAAAATCTCGTAAGCTTGAGTATGAGAAAGCTGCCGTCAAAATTTGAGAACCGCGAGGCACTCGCCGCGCTGATTGCTGAGACTTTCGGGTCAGTGCTGATTGAAGGCCATCGCCAGCCTAGCCCAATACAAGGCAAGGTGATGAGCGAGTCTGAGCTTGCTGAATGCATCCAGCCCGCGGCGTATGCACGTACTCGAAACTTCTATGATGGGGCGGTGAGTCGATTGTCACCGTTTGTTCGGCACGGTGTTGTGGACCGCAAGACCCTCGCGAGCATCGCCTTGGCGGGTGGGGACAAGCCCGCAGAGAAATTTATCCAAGAACTCGTATGGGGCGAATTTTGGCAGCACGTCGCCGAGGGCGATCCGAGGGGCCTGTGGCAGGACGCTGAGCCGTATAAAACAGGGTTTTCGGCGCGTGACTACGCCTCAGAGCTGCCGCAGGATATCTTAACTGGCACAACTCCCAATGCCTGCCTCAACCATTTTATAAGGGATTTGCATGGCACGGGCTATGTCCATAACCACGCCCGGATGTACCTTGCGGCGTACGTTGTGCACTTCCGACGAATCCAATGGCAGGCGGGCGCGGCTTGGTTTTTAGCACATTTGTTGGATGGTGATGCAGCGGCCAACAATTTTTCTTGGCAGTGGGTTGCCAGTACTTTTGGGAGCAAACCCTACATCTTTAATCTGGAAAATGTCGCGAAATATTGTGGCAATCAGGTGGATTGCCGGCCCGAAACCAATCCGGAGTTGGATGCCAGTTATGAGGTGCTCAGCGCGCGGTTGTTCCCGGAGCACGCTTCATGAGCCCGCAACTTTTCTGGTTACACGAGGAGGTTCTTAGTGAGGGTTTGTTACAGAAGCAATATGCTGAGGGCTGCAGGTTCCTATTCGTGTTTGATACGGTTTGGCTGACACAGCGTCCGGTCTCGTTGAAACGAGTGCAATTTATCTACGAAGCTCTGGTGGCGATGCCGTTTGAGATCGAAATTGTTTATGGCGATGCTGCAGAGGTGCTGAAGCAGCAGGTCCGGCAACATCCCGGCTTGACGGGTAAGGTCATCGCGCCGAAAGATCCCGAACTTGCCGAAAGAGTAGAAGGTGTGGCAAGTGAGGTTGGGGTCTCGGTGTTGGAAAGACCCCGCTGGTTTGCGTCGCCAGGAAAGAAGGTTTCTCGTTTTTTCAAGTTTTACAATTCCGTTCGCTCCGAGGCCCTGCAGGCGGCTCGGATCCACAGGGGTGAGCTGTGAAAAGCGCAACGCTCTTTGGTGTCGGTTGTTTGTGGTTGTTGGCGACGGGTTGCGCGGTCAATAGCGCAACAAGCAGCGGCGGGCCGGCTGACCGAGTTGCGCCTGAGAGTGAAGTTACCAGCGCCTTGGGTTGGGGCGTTAAACCGCTACTTCCCGCGCCGCAACCGCAAACGTTGCCAAAACTTAAACCGGCAAAGGCGATTGGTTGGCCGCAGGATCAGTCTCCCACCGCCATGACAGGTTTCAAGGTCACCCGGTTTGCCGCAGGACTCGACCATCCGCGTTGGTTGCTGGTACTGCCCAATGGCGATGTGTTGGTCGCTGAATCGGATGCGCCGGACAGGGGATCAGCGCGTGGGGGGCTAATGAGCTGGATTGCAAAGCGGGTAATGCGCTATGCCGGGTCAAGCCTGCCGTCTGCTAATCGAATCTCATTGCTGCGAGATGTCGATGAAGATGGGGTCGCAGACCTAAAGTTTGCATTCATCGAAAACCTCAATTCCCCCTTCGGTATGGCGTTGTACGAGAATGTGCTCTTCGTTGCGAATACCGACGCGGTGCTTGCCTTTGATTATGTTGAAGGCCGTACGCGGATTGATGCGCCGGGGCGAGTGTTACTGGCCTTGCCCGCGCAGGGGCCAAACAGCCATTGGACCAAGAATCTCCTTTTAGATGCAAAAGCAAACAGGCTGTTCGTCGCGGTTGGCTCTAACTCGAATATTGGGGAGTTGGGTGCGGCGCAAGAGGTCGGGCGGGCGGCGATTTGGGCAGTTGATCTGGAGACTCTTGATGCCGAAATTTATGCCCGCGGCCTTCGAAACCCTGTGGGTATGGCACAGCACCCAAAGACAGGTGCGCTTTGGACTGTGGTCAATGAGCGCGATCAATTGGGCGACGATCTGGTGCCGGATTATCTGGGGGAAGTTGCTCAAGGGGATGATTATGGTTGGCCCACCCGGTACTGGGGTGTGCTGCGCGATCCAAGAGTTCCCGAAGATTGGTCTGAAGTAGTTGGGTCCGCCGACAACCTGTCAGGGGCTGCCATGCGACAAGCTGGGGCGCCAAGCCCCAGTATTCGAATACCAGCCTACGCCTTGGGCGCGCATACGGCGTCTTTAGGTTTGGCTTTTTATGCCAATGAAGCGATGCCCGCATTCCAAAGTGGGGCGATTATCGGACAGCATGGATCGTGGAATCGCGAGCCTAAAAGCGGCTATCAAGTACTCTTTGTGCCGTTTGACACATCGGGGCAGCCCGTTGGCGCGCCGCTGCCAATCCTGACCGGGTTTTTAGACGCTCAGGGTCGGGCTATGGGGCGGCCTGTTGGGGTCGTGATTGATCAAAGCGGCAGTATTTTAGTGGCCGATGACGTTGGTGGTGTGGTTTGGCGGGTGTCGCCGTGAGCGATGCACCTGGCTGACGCTCACCCGAGCGTTCATCCGGCAATAGGCCCTACACTTGGCGCGAAGGGCGCTTTTATTGGCCTCATTGGGCGCGCTGTTCGGTTATGTTGGCTAACTGCAGAGCTCGGGTTTGGTTGGCGCCTGATGTGTTCAATGGTCTCCGAATCGCGCGGACTTCTCGGTAATCTACCTTTTTGGTCTCGATTTCAGGTACTGTTGGTTAACCACCGCGCCTGTGGTGGTCACTGCCAGCCCAATCACGAGGACCTTTTCGGCAATGCGAATACTCAAAATCGTCTCGGGGGTCGTGTTGCTGGTTGTCGCTGCGTGCTTGGTCGTTGCCTGGCAGTTTGCCAGCGGACATTTCCCGGAACGGGGCGCGGCCTATGAAGCCAGAATGGTCTATTTACCGATTGCTGAATCTGAAAAGGCAAACTCGGCAGATGCAGTTTGGCCTTGGCCATTTTCAAGGTTTTACAACGCCTTTTTAGAAGCCGGACCGTATCTTTTAAGCTACCCGATAACGACAGAACCGCCGACCGCCGCGGTGCTCATTTTGCCGGGTGGGGGCTACTTCTTTCGGTCTGAGCAATACGAGGGTATGGAAATTGCCGAATGGTTGAACGCACAGGGGATTGCAGCGTTTGTCTTAAATTATCGATTAAAGCAATATCCAGCGCCCTTGGATGATACCCAGATGGCCCTACGGTATTTGCGCCATAATGCAGATCGCTTCAATCTCGATCCGGGGCGCTTAGGCATCATGGGTTTTTCAGCGGGTGGTCATTTAGCGGCGTTGGCATCGACTTTGTATGATGAGGGCGCTGCGGACAGCATGGACCCGTTACGGCAGCAGAGCAGTCGGCCCGATTTTTCGGTTTTAGCGTACGCGATTGTAAGTTTTTCGGACTCGCTGCATGCTGGTGTTCGCTCGAACTTGTTGGGCGATGCGCCGGAGCCTGCACTCATTGAACTGCTGAGCGCCGAGCAGCAGGTGACTGCGAATACACCACCAGCCTTTATCTGGACGGCGAAGACTGATCCGATCGTACCATTCGAAAATTCGGTAGCCTACGGGCAGGCGCTACAGGCTGCAGGCGTGCCGGTTGAAGTCCATATTTACCCGGAAGGACGACACGGCAGTGCTCTGGCGCAGAATGAGGTTTACGCGAGCGTTTGGCCCAAACAATGGCTCTCTTGGTTAGATAATTTAGGGTTCCATGCCTTAAATTGAAGCGTTGATGGGTCTAAAAATAGTCGCCTTGAGAAAATTATGATGAGTCGGCTCAAGCCCGACCGCAGCAGCGCTTAGCGTCCAAATAAAGCCCTGAAATAAAGCCCTCAAATAAAACCCCCAACGAAGCCCCTAAATAAGGCCCCCAAATAAAGCGCAAAAATCTGCCAAAACGCCTAAAGCTCTTGCCTAGAAAACCGATAAACTATTCAAGCGCTCTCCAATTGGTTGCACCTTGTTTAGAGTCTTTATTTATCTAAGTCTGCTTTTAATCGTTCAGGCGTGTGGACAAAAACCGGGTGAAACGGTTCCTGGAGCAGAAGCGACGCCAATTGTCAGCAATCGCCTGCCCGAAGTATCGGTGCCGTCAGCTGTCGAGTTCTTGTCGGGTGACGCGGCAATGGTTGCAACGGCAGCGGCAAGCGATGCTGATGGGGATGCGATTAAGCTCAGCTTAAGCGGCGCGGACGCCAGTCTTTTCTTGATTGAGAGCAACGGTGATATCCGCTTCTCGCAAGCCCCTCGTTTCATCAAGCCGCAGGATGCAAATCTAGATAATCAATACGAGCTTTCCGTTTTGGCATCGGACGCGACTGGATCAACGAATGCGGCTTTAACTGTTACCGTTGTCGATGCTGTGCTCGGGGTTGTCTCCTCGCCAATTTTAAGACTTGCAACCATGGTGTTGGAACCAGACTTTGATCTAGCGTCCGATGCGTCGGGGGTCGCCGAGGCCGTCGAAGTCGATCCCGATGGCTACTTTAGGGTTCGGCGAGGGGCTGCAAGACAAAGTCACGTTCAGGTTTTGTACAGCCAAGGCGGGTTTTCAATCGGCGCCAAAAACGCCGCGCAATTCTCACTGTTTTCAGCACTTCCGGCTGACCCCGTTGTCGAGAAGATTCGGATTACGCCCATTTCAGTGTTGCTGTTTACGCTAAAACAAGGCCAGCGGTCAGCGCTCTTACGACAGTTGGGGTTGCGGTCGTATCCGGTGCTGGCAACAAATGGTGATTTCTGGGAAGCCTATGAGCCTGATACGGCCTCGGCCGAAAGTATTTTGCGTACCAATTTAAAGGTGGACCTGGCGCTCGCAACCGGCGCCGCGGTGGTCTCGGAGCAGGGTGCGCCGCTCACGCTTGAAGCTTCGCTTGAGCTTGCCAACGCGATTGCCCTACAGCTTTTAAGGGACGGCGTTCCTGGGTTAACCGAGCCAACGTCACTTGAAGCCATGCTATCGCGGGTTGCGGCAACTTCCAGACTTGAGCGAGATTACTCGGCTGCAAAACTCCAAAAAGTCGCTAGAGTCCTTTCAACACTCAATAAACTTTTGTCGGATATCCAAGTCGACCCAGCGGGGCAGGATGCCGAGGCCATTGCTGGCGCTGGCAATAATGAATTGGCCGCAGCCGCAGCCGACCTGATTGATAATGTCGTGAGTTTGGAGACTTTTTCAACTGCCACTGATCTCGAGACGTTACTGCCCAATGAGTTGGCATCGACCCTGATCGATTTTGATCAAGACGGCCGCCCAGATGTTTTTGATGTTGATAATGATGGCGATGGTGTTGATGACGAGATTGACGCTTTCCCGCGGGATCAAAATGAACAGCTTGATACGGATGCGGACGGGCGGGGTGACAACGACGATACGGATGATGATAACGACCTGGTAAGGGACGATCAGGATGCATTTCCAATCGATGCGTTTGCGTCGCAGGACAGTGATGGCGATGGCATTGCCGATGGCCGGGATGCCTTTCCGCTCGATCCCAATGAGCAATTGGATTCTGATGGCGATGGTATCGGCAACGCCGCGGATGATGATGACGATGATGATCAGGTGCCCGATCGATTCGACGCCCTGCCGCTAGACCCGAGTGCCTCTCAAGATAGCGATGGCGACGGTGTTGGCGACACGGTCGATGCCTTCCCGCTTGATCCGACAGAGTCCCTCGACAGTGATGGGGATGGCGTTGGCGACGCGCTGGATAAAGATGATGACAACGATGAAGTTGCGGACCTGCTCGATGAGTTTCCCTATGACCCAACAGAATCTGTCGACAGCGATTTAGATGGGATCGGAGACAACGCAGACGGGCGACCCTTCGATGCTGCCGAACAGCTCGATTCGGATGGCGATGGTCTTGGTGATAACGCCGATATCGATGATGACGGAGATGGCGTTGAGGACGTTATAGATGCCTTTCCGCTGGATCGGACAGAATTCCTCGACAGCGATGGCGATGGTGTGGGTAATGCCGCTGACCCGGATGATGATAATGATGGCGTCCTCGATGCTGATGATGCGTTACCGACGGATGCAACTGAGTCCGTGGATTCGGATGGGGATGGCATTGGGGATGGTCTTGACTTAGACGATGACGGTGATGGCCTGGCCGATGCAGTGGATGCGTTTCCGCTTGATGTTAACGAAATCGAAGATTCGGATGGAGATGGCATTGGTAATAATGCCGATCTTGATGATGATAATGACGCCACGCCAGATTTGGAGGATGCCTTTCCTTTAGACTCGACGGAAACCCTCGACAGCGACGGTGATGGTCGAGGTGATAACGCAGACCCAGATGATGACAACGATGGTGTTGTCGACGCAGCGGATGCGTTTCCAACCAATGCAAGCGAAGCCCGGGACTCTGATGGGGATGGTGTTGGCGATAACGCAGATGCCTTTGTGAATGACCCGCAGGAAGCGACCGATACGGATGGCGATGGCATTGGAAATAATAGTGACCCCGATGATGACAATGACGGCGTCTTAGATGCAGCCGATGCCTACCCGTTCATCAGTGTGTTTGGGCTTGTCGATACGGATGATGATGGTCGTCCAGATGAGTGTGACCCAGACTGCATCGGCTTAGGTCTGGCAGCGGATCTCGATGACGACAATGATGGGGTTGAAGATGCAGCGGATGCGTTCCCCTTAAATGCGGCTGAAGCCTTCGATACTGATGAGGATGGTATCGGCAACAATGTTGATTTGGACGATGATGACGATGGCGTCGACGATTTGGAAGATGTCTTTCCGCTTGATGCAGCCGAAACGCTGGACACCGATTTGGACGGGCAGGGTAACAATGCGGACCTGGATGACGATAACGACGGGGTAGAGGATGCGATAGATGATTTTCCCTTGGATGCATCAGAAGCCATCGATTCCGATGGGGATGGCACCGGGGACAACCGCGATGTCTTTGTACTGGATCCTGAGGAAACGGTGGACACCGACGGCGATAGCGTTGGGAATAACGCCGATTTGGATGATGACGATGATGGCATCCTAGATGTGGATGATGCCTTTCCTCTGATCAGCACAAGAGGGCTGATCGATACAGATCGTGATGGGCGACCGGATGAGTGTGATGCAAATTGTACGAGTTTGGGTCTTGCCGCCGATTCCGATGATGACGGTGATGGGGTGGCGGATGACGTGGATGCGTTCCCGTTGGATAGTGCCGAAGGCCTCGATACGGACGGCGACGGTCTTGGGAATAACGCTGATCTCGATGATGATGGGGATGGTGTAGTTGATGCCTCAGACGCCTTTGCGCTGGATCCGAGCGAAACCGTCGATACCGATGGTGACGGCGTCGGCAATAACTCAGATAACGATGATGATGGCGATGGGGTCGAAGATCTAGCAGATGCGTTTCCGCTGGACAGCACCGAGACCTTAGACACAGACCGCGACACCGTCGGGAACAATGTCGATCCAGACGATGATAACGATACGGTCTTGGATGAGCTCGATCTCTTTCCCCTCGACGAAACGGAAACAGTCGATGCCGATGGAGACGGCGTTGGCGACAATGCAGATGTGTTTCCCCAGAATCCTGCAGAGATACTAGATACCGATGCCGATGGCCTAGGTAATGCAGCAGACCTCGATGACGATGGGGACGGTGTGTTGGACGTTGAGGATGGCTTTGCCTTAATCAGTCTCGAGGGTCGGACTGACACAGATGGCGATGGCTTGCCGAATGAGTGTGATGCGGTCTGTCTCGCGACGGGCATGACCGCCGATGGTGACGACGACGGTGATGGTGTCGCCGACGCTGACGATGCCTTTCCGCTTAATAGCCAAGAAACCCTAGACACCGATGGCGACGGGGTGGGTAATGGGGTGGATGCCGATGATGACGATGATGGGGTGGCCGATGCGCTGGATGCGTTCCCGCTCGATCAAACCGAGCAAAGAGATACCGATGGCGATGGCATTGGTAATCGAGCCGACCCGGACGACGACAACGATGGCGTGCGTGATGAAGAAGACGGCGTGCCGCTGGATGCAACCGAAACGGTCGACACTGATGGTGATGGCATTGGCGATATTGCGGACGCCGACGATGACGGCGATGGCGTACCAGACGAAAACGATGCCTACCCGCTGATCTCGCTCGGTAATCGAGCAGATACTGATGGTGATGGTGAACCCGATGACTGTGCTGCGGTTTGCGTCGCGGCCGGTATGATGGCCGATGGTGATGATGATAATGATGGTGTTGGGGATGTAAACGACGCCTTCCCGCTAGATGATACCGAGTCCTTAGATACAGATTCCGATGGCGTCGGAAACAATACAGATAATGATGACGACGGTGATGGCACCAAGGATGCGGATGATGCCTTGCCCCTCGATGCCAGTGAGACCATAGATACCGATGGCGATGGCATCGGCAACAATGCCGATACCAATGATGACGGCGATGGTGTCGAGGACGTGCTGGACGCCTTTCCCCTGGATAACACCGAAACCACCGATACCGATGAAGATGGCATTGGCAATAACGCGGATACCGATGACGACGGCGATGGCGTTGATGACGAAGCCGATGCGTTTTCGTTAGATAACACTGAAACCACTGATACCGACGGCGATGGTACCGGGGACAACACGGATACTGACGATGATGCCGATGGTGTGGCCGATGCGGAAGATGCCTTTCCCTTGGATAAAAGCGAAACCACCGATACCGACAACGACGGCCTTGGTAACAATGCCGATCTTGACGATGACAATGATGGCGTTGTCGATGCACTTGACGCTTTTCCCCTCGATGATGCCGAAACACTCGATACCGATGACGATGGCATCGGAAATAGCGCCGATGCTGATGATGACGGTGATAGCGTTAACGACGACCTAGATGCGTTCCCGTTAGATGAGAATGAGACCCTTGATACCGATGCCGATGGCATTGGTAATAACGCGGATACAGATGATGATGCAGATGGCGTTTTGGACGCTAATGATGCCTTCCCGTTGGATGATACTGAGACGCTCGATACGGACGAAGATGGTGCCGGTAATAACGTCGATACGGATGATGATGGTGATGGCGTTTTAGATTTTGAGGATGTGTTTCCATTAGATAAGACTGAAACGATTGATTCCGATGAAGATGGCCTTGGCGATAATGCAGACCCAGACGACGATAATGATGGCACTGATGACGAGGCGGATGCCTTTCCTCTGAATGCCGAAGAGACGCTCGATACGGATGGTGACGGGATCGGTAACAATGCCGACACAGACGATGATGGTGATGGGGTTGCCGATTCAGTTGACGGCTTTAGCCTGATCTCACTTGGCGGCCGACTGGATACCGATGGGGATGGCAGGCCTAACGAGTGTGAGGCGGAATGCTTGGCGACCGGTATGCTTGCCGATTCAGATGATGATGCTGATG
>JAQWWC010000273.1 GCA_029249645.1 Pseudomonadales bacterium | reverse complement strand
AAATACGCTTTGTTTGGCCGAGTTACTGTTCAATAGCGGGCTGCTTTGTTATGCTCGCGCGAGCTAGTTATGTATGCGCAGGCTTGAAAAAAGCGGGGTAAGTCGTCCTGAAAAATGCTGGATGTGATCTTTTTAGTACAGGGCGCTCAAATGGTGCGCAAAGCGGGTGCTCGATAGGTTTGGTTAGAGGGCACTTGATCGGTGCGGGCCAGAGGCCGGATGCAGGCCTTGTGCGCTCGAAGAATAGTGGTCGGAACTAGAGCGCTTTGGGCGTTAAGACGCAACGCTGCAGCAGAGCAGCGACATTCTAAATTAGTGATTTGATAAAAGTGGTTTAAAAGCAGTCGAATGAAAGACTGCATGCGAAGGTGAGGACGAGTATGTCAGTAGTAGAAAAAACGTCAGAAGTAGCAGCAGATGATTCCGTCGTGGCCGCGGTGGTTGTTCGATTCGCAGGGGACTCCGGTGATGGTATGCAGTTGACGGGCAGCAATTTTACCGAAGCCACCGCGCTTCATGGTAATGATCTGGCAACGTTCCCCGATTTTCCAGCTGAGATTCGGGCGCCCGCCGGCGCAACGTTTGGGGTTTCAGCGTTTCAGATTTATTTTGGATCCGATGAAGTGACGACCGCTGGAGACGACCTTGACGTTTTGGTGGTGATGAATCCTGCCGCGTTGATTACGAATCTAAAGGACTTGCTCCCGGGTGGTTTGATTATCGCTGACAGCGACGCGTTCACCGACAAAAATCTAGCGCGTGCTGGGTATAAATCAAATCCACTGGAAGATGGCTCACTCGATGGTTACCGAGTGATTGTGATTGAAATCACGAAACGGGTGATTGCATCCGTTGAGCCTTTTGGCTTGTCGCATAAATTTGCGGTTCGATGTAAGAATATGTGGACCTTGGGTTTGGTCATGTGGCTGTTTGATCGAGATCGGTCCATCACAATTGGCAATCTTGAAAAGAAATTTGCAAACAAGCCGGACATTGCGCAGGCCAATATTGCGGCGCTGAATTCTGGCCACAGCTACGCCGAAACCGCTGAATTACCCTCAGGCGTCGAGGTCTATAAGATTCCGCGAGCCGAGGTAAAACCCGGCCTGTACCGCAACGCGACTGGTAGTGACGCGCTGGCATACGGCCTTATTGCAGGTGGCCGTCTCGCCGATATACCAATCACCTTTGCGTCCTATCCGATTACGCCAGCATCGTCCTTGCTGCATACACTGGCGCAACATAAAGAATTTGACGTCGTGACCTTTCAGGCGGAAGACGAAATCGCGGCAGTCTGCGCCGCGATCGGCGCCTCCTTTGGTGGCACGCTGGGTGTTACTTCGAGTTCTGGCCCGGGTATTTCTTTGAAGGGCGAGGCCATTTCATTGGCAAGCGCGACCGAGTTACCTTTGGTGATTGTTAATACCCAGCGCGGCGGGCCCTCGACCGGATTGCCGACCAAAACAGAGCAATCGGATTTGAACCAAGCCTTGTTTGGTCGCCATGCCGATACAGTCTTGCCGGTGATTGCTTCCTCCACCCCATCAGATTGCTTTGA
>JAQWWC010000272.1 GCA_029249645.1 Pseudomonadales bacterium | reverse complement strand
GGCAAAACCATTCAACTCAAAGACTGCCGCATGGACCCAAAGCCTGTACAGGCCGGCGGTGTGCCGATGATTATTGGGGGGCATTCCGTTGCGGGGTTTAAAAGAGCCGCCAAGTATGGCGCTGGCTGGTATGGCTTTCAGCTGAACCTTGCGCAAACCGAGGCTATGAAAGATGCCTTAACCATAGCCCTGAATCACGCAGGCCGAACCTGGGACGACTTTGAATTAATCATTACGCCGCCCTACCAAATCACCCCAGATCTCGTTAGGGCCTATGAGGACTTGGGCGTCGATCGTTTAATTCTTCATCTTGGAAGCCAAAAACCAGACCGCATCACCGAGCGCTTGACACTCGTATCAGACCTCATGGCCGGGCTGCGTTAAGCCGCCGGCAGCGGCTCAAGACCTTAAATGGTAAATGGCGCGCTGCCAGATTGTGGCCAATGGCGCCCCGCTGGCCGCATTAAAGAGATTGACACGAACATCCGCAAACTGATGACCTTTCTTTTCAAACAGGTCTTCGACCGCCATCTGAACTGCAACCTCCGCGCCTTCTTCAATGGCGGAAAAGTTTTGGTGACGAGTCTCAAGATGCACCCAAGGGTTCATAAGCGCATTCGCCGCAAAAACCCAATTAGCACAACTCAGGACAAACGAAGTATTGGCCCACCCAGATGATCCAGCCTCTGCCGCATCAAAGCGCAGCAATGCGGGCATGGCGGCGGCGTCGGCGAAATACGCCGCCATCGGGTGCTGGCGTGACCAGCGATAACGGGTTTCAAGGCCGCCCGTTTGTTTCAGTTTCGCAAACGTTTCCGGGGTCGCCTTTGGCGGCACATAGCCCTCAAACATCAAAGTTTGATCCTGACATCGTGGCATCATGGCGGCCTCGATTGAACCCAGGCCGACCCGAGCTTTCGCACAAACCTTACCCGTATCATCAACCAACTCCGCCTCAAACTGTTCCTCATCTAGCGCACTCACCGTTACATCGAACGGTGCGGCATGATAAACAGGATGTAGGATTTTAATTTCTGCCCAACCCCGATCTAAAAACGCCTGACCCCAGTGGCTGACCGCGGGTTGCGTCAGATAAGCCGATAGCGTCACACCAGGAACCAACCCACCTTTAAACCCATAGCGCTGAGCCATCTCATCGCTGTGAATTTGGTTTTGTGAGTCGGGCGCCTGATTAAAGGCTAAGCCAGTAAAGTTTTGAGCCATCTTTGAGCCTCTTTTTTTGGTCTCTCCGCACGCTAATGCAATTCCCAAGGACTGACAAGGCGTCTATGCTTGCGCTATGGAAAAATTTGATTACATCATCGTTGGCGCAGGTACCTCAGGTTGTGTCTTGGCCAACCGCCTCAGCGCAAATCCGGCACACAAGGTGCTTTTAATTGAGTCTGGCGGCAAGGACGACTATTTCTGGATTGATATCCCGGTTGGCTACCTCTACACCATCAACAACCCGCGGACCGACTGGTGCTTTAAGACAGATGCCGAACCAGGCCTTAACAATCGTCAAATTGGCTATGCTCGCGGCAAAGGTTTGGGTGGCTCGTCCTCAATCAATGCCATGATTTATATGCGCGGACAGCGCTCTGATTTCGATCAATGGGCAGCACTCGGCAATCGAGGTTGGGGTTGGGATGATGTGCTACCGATATTCAAAGCCTCGGAGAACTATCAGCACGGGGCCGATGAATTTCATGGCGATCAAGGTGAACTCCGAGTTGAAGAGCGGCGCGTGAACTGGGAGATATTAGATGCCTGGCAGGATGCCGCCGAAGAAACCGGCATTCCAAGGATCAAAGAATTCAACACAGGTGATAATTTTGGCTGCGCCTACTTTCAAATGAACCAGCGGAAAGGCGTTCGTTGGAGTGCCAGCAAAGCCTTTTTGCGACCCATTCAGCACCGTCCAAATTTAACGGTCATGACCGACACCCATGTGCACAAACTAGCCTTAGAGACCAATGAGCATGGGCCACGCGCAACGGGCGTTTGGATTACAAAGGGCCAAGATGCGCCAAGCCTTGTGACCGCAACACGTGAGGTGATTCTGGCCGCCGGTGCCGTGGCGTCCCCTCAAATTCTGCAAATGTCCGGTATCGGCGACCCCGCTTTGATGCAACAACTGGCTGCGACCCCCATCATTGATTTACCCGGCGTCGGGCAAAACCTGCAGGACCATCTGCAAATTAGAACCATTTATAAGGTTTCGAACACAACGACCCTTAACCCTCGAGTGAACTCACTCGTCGGTAAGGCGATGATGGGGCTTGAATACCTGTTGTTCAAAACCGGCCCGCTCACCATGCCACCCTCACAACTCGGCGCCTTCGCGAAAAGTGATGAGGCACAACCGACGCCCAATATGGAATGGCATGTTCAGCCCCTGTCACTCGATCAATTCGGCTCACCCCTGCACCGTTTTAACGCTATTACGCCCTCGGTCTGTAATCTTCGTCCGGCCAGTCGCGGGGCCATCACAGCGCAAAGTCTTGATCCGCTCATGGCGCCCAAAATTAATCTGAACTATTTATCCAGCCCAGAGGATGAAGCGGTCGCGCTTGCGGGCCTGAGGATGACCCGGCGAATCATGAAGGCCAAGGCGCTGGCTCGGTTTTTACCGGAAGAGTGGAAACCCGGACCCGAGCGGCAAAGTGATGCCGAACTGCTCGACGCCGCGCGTGACCTTGGAACGACTATTTTTCACCCTGTCGGCACCTGCAAAATGGGCGCCGACGCAGGGGCTGTGGTCGATGACCGGCTCATGGTTCATGGTTGCAAAAGTCTGAGGGTGATTGATGCCTCGATTATGCCCCTCATTACCTCCGGCAACACGAATGCCCCAACGGTGATGATCGCAGAAAAAGGCGCACAATTTATTATTGAGGATGCGAGCTAAGCGCCAACTTTTCTCGCTTTGCGACCTCTTTTTCAAATTTTTTGCGGGTCCGTTGATCAATCGGCAGCGCCAACAATTCTCGTAGCTGGTCGAGCGGTGGCGTTTGGTAGTTGGCGTGGTAGACCGAAAGTAGCGTCTTAGCCGGCCCGGAATACGCTTCAAAGGATCCTTCATCGCCTGCTGCAATAGTGCCTGTTCGGATCACTCGACAGTAAAACCCAGGGCGCGCCGCTTTTTGAAACGCTTTTGCAAATCCTGCCTCCGGGACGGCAGCGGCTAAGACCCCACACGGAATTCTGGGCGCAGAGACTTCAAGCGTTACATTCGGCCAGCGCAATCGGTCCCCGATGGCCAATTCAGCTGAATCCAGCCCTCGAATCACCATATTTTCTCCGAAGCCGCCTGCATCAAAAGGTCTTCGATACTGACGCGCCCAAAAGGCATAGTCTTCTTCGGTATAAACGTACACGGCCTGATCCAC
>JAQWWC010000271.1 GCA_029249645.1 Pseudomonadales bacterium | reverse complement strand
TTCTTGGCTTCTTGGCTTCTTGGCTTCTTGGCTTCTTGGCTTCTTGGCTTTTTGGTATCTAGCGGCATCGCGTTTAGGTGGGCAATATCAACGCCCGCGACTTAGCACCTCTGACTTGTTTTCTCAGTCTGTTGGGACTGCCACGTGTTGATCAAGCTTCTAATTGCTAGCGCAGAAATAATGATCACGAGCGCTTGCGAGCTGTTAACGGAAACTGGGGTGGGGCCTATTTTGATCATTAACGGATTTGGCGCCCTAATGTTTTGGGGCAGGGATCAATATGGCGGGCATGCGCGTGACGTCAACTACCACGTCCGAAAACCATCGCAATCATGACAAAGGCCCACGCTCGGCAAGCCATCAACCCAGTTTGCATGCGCCTTGGTGACTCATCCATAATGCCCATCTAGCGCGGACAGCGCTTGGCGATGACGAACAACGCGTCGCGCCAGTGAGAATTCAGAGATGCAAGTCACAAGTAAAGCGGATCGCACGATAAAAATAAAATAGAACGTTAAAAAAAGGGGAACTCAAACATGACAGCAGACGTCATCAACGACATGCAATTAAGACTTAAGTCGCAAAAAGCGGCGCAAATCGCAGGCGGTCACGTAAGCGCAGAACTCCGGATCGACCGACTAAAACGAAGCATTGCGATTCTTGAGCAAAACGGCGGCGCATTATGTGATGCGATGCGCCTTGATTTTGGTCACCGTAGCCTCGATCAGTCAAAAATGGCCGATATCGAAGGCGCCATCGGTCCGCTTAAGAATGCCATTAAACACGTTAAGACTTGGATGAAAGCCGAGAAACGCGGCACGATGTTTCCGCTCAACCTTCTCGGTGGCCGCTCTCGAATCGAGTTCCAACCATTAGGGGTCGTGGGCTGTATTAGCCCTTGGAACTTTCCAGTACAACTGACCTTTGCGCCCCTGGCTGGTATTTTGGCGGCAGGCAATCGAACGATGATCAAGCCTTCTGAGTACTCTCCTGAGACCTCAGAGCTCATGAAAACCTTAATTGAAAGCAGTTTTGATGCAGATGAGATGGCCGTCTTCACAGGCGGGCCCGAGGTTGGCCAAGCGTTCAGCGGACTCGCCTTTGACCACCTACTATTCACTGGCGCGACAAGCGTGGCCAAACACGTCATGCGATCAGCCGCTGAGAACCTAGTACCCCTCACTTTGGAACTCGGTGGCAAATCACCGGTCATTATTGGTCGCTCTGCTGACATCAAATTAGCCGCTCGAAATGTCATGACGGGCAATACGATGAATGCAGGTCAGATCTGTCTTGCCCCAGACTATGTGATGGTGCCGGAAGAGGACCGCGACGAATTTGTCGAAGCCGCCCAAGCAGCGGTTACAGAGATGTACCCTAATTTAAAAGATAACGAAGATTACACTTCTATCATTAACGAGCGTCACTACGACCGCCTTCAGAATTATCTAACCGATGCCGAGGCGAAGGGTGCCGAGATTGTCGCCATTAATCCTGCCAATGAGGATTTCGGGCAACAAGAGCATCATCGGATTCCGCCAACCCTTGTGCTCAACCCGACCGACGATATGCTGTGTATGCAGGAAGAAATTTTCGGGCCATTGCTCCCGGTTAAAACCTATCAAGACGTCAGCGAAACGATCGGTTATGTGAATGATCATGACCGACCGCTTGGCCTGTATTACTTCGGTCACGACAAGCAAGAAACTCGACGTGTACTCGACCAAACCACTTCAGGCGGCGTGACACTCAATGATGTGATTATGCATATCGCTCAGGAGGAGTTACCGTTTGGTGGCGTTGGCCCCAGCGGCATGGGCTCCTACCATGGGATCGAGGGCTTCAAAACGTTCAGCCATGCCAAATCAGTTTACAAGCAGACCGCCAACATCTCGAAATTAATGGCGAAAATGGGCCCGCCTTACAAGAAAAAGCAAACTGCCGCTAAATGATGCACATGCCTGCTGCGGGCTGACGCCTTGCAGCAGGCATGGATTTTATCGACCAGTAAAGTCAGGCTTGCGCTTTTCTAAAAACGCTTGAACCCCTTCTTTGAAGTCTTCACTTTGGAACATACCGGCTAAGTGCACCATCAGGTGATCGACTGCCGTGTCGTAGGATTCCTCCAGCCCCATCCGCATCATGCGCTTGGTCGTCTGCACCGCCAGCGGCGCGTTGTCAGCGATCTCTTCCGCCCACTGCAAAGCGGTTGTCATCAACTCTTCCGCCGGCACAATGGTATTAATCAGGCCCATCGACAAGCATTCTTCTGCGCCCACCGTCCGAGCTCGATAGTAGAGTTCGGCGGCTTTACCCCAACCAATTAGACGCGGCAGCAGCCAAGTGCCACCACTTTCAGGCACAACATTACGCTTGGCCGTCACCGCCGCCATCTTGGCCGTCTCCGAAGCAATTCTCATGTCGCACAACAACGCAACATCCATACCATAGCCAGCAGCAGGCCCATTTAAGGCGCAGATAATGGGCGTATCAATGTTCCACATCACATTGATCGGGGCATCTCGCAAGTCGAACAATTGCCGAGCCGGCCGATTACCGTCTTTGGCCCCACCGCCAATATTGCCCTCGCCGACACCAATCAGATCAAGACCTGCACAGAACCCTTTGCCCGTGCCCGTCAAAATAATACATCTAATTTCAGGATCCTTATTGGCTTCAACCATTTTTGTCGATAATTCATTCAGCATATCGCGGCTAATCGCGTTATATCGCTCGGGGCGGTTCAACGTGATGATGGCAATTCTGCCTCGTTGTTCTACCAATAATTCTGGTGTCGTAGATGGGGACAGTGTCATCGCTAAAGCTCCTTGTGTTTCGGTGTCTAAGCATCTTGCTTAGGGTTTACATGGCCGACCTAGATCAGATTATTCACAAATTAAGGCGCGTTTTAGACTCTGCTCAAAACAACCCCTAAAACTGCAGCTCTCGATTACGAGCAGCTGGACAATACCATACCGACCTAATCCCACTTACGCCAGAGCGATTCATACCAACCCAGCCTGACCGTTACTGCTCAGCTTAGTAGTCTCTAAAATAAGGCAATTGCGCTGCCGCTCGCGTCCCGTAGGAATCGAGGTCAACATTCGCAAGCGCGGCGAACATCTTGTATTATCCCGCCACTGCGCCATACCCTAGGCCACCGCGTAAACAATATTTAAAATCGCCCCAAAACGTTAGGGCGACGATCGAGAGTTACAAGACGCATGACAAGAAATCCATCAGCTGCTAAGCGTACGTCGCCTAGACGACCGTGGTTGATCGTTTGTTTAGCCGCATTTTATGCCGGGTTGAGCAGCAACCTGGTTGCACGTGGTCTACCCGACGCCCTACCAACGCGCACCGAACACGCGACCCAAATCGTCATTGATGGCGCAATTGATGAGCCAGCCTGGCAAGACATCACTGCTTTTTCCGGCTTCAAGGTGATCTCCCCCGACACTCTGGCAGATGCACCACTCGAAACAAGCATTAAGATGTTCTACACCGAGCGCGGATTGTATTTTTCAGCCCTGATGACCCAACCCCTCGAAACCCTCGTTGAACGTCTTAGTGCGCGCGATCAATTCGTTAACAGAGATCGCATTTCTGTCTCGATCGATACTTCTGGTACTGGACTTTATGCGTACTGGTTTGCTGTTAATCTGGGCGGCTCGTTAATGGACGGCACCATCCTGCCAGAGCGGCAATATTCCAGTAATTGGGACGGCCCTTGGCGCGGTGCCAGCCAGAGAACTGACGCAGGCTGGAGCGTGGAGATGATGCTGCCATGGTCCATGATGACACTGCCCGCCAGCGATTCAGGCGACCGAGATATTGGCATCTATATTCAACGTGCGGCGGCAAGCATCGACGAAGATTGGGCCTACCCGGGTCTCCCAAGAACCCAAAATCGGTTTTTGTCCCGTTTCCCCAAAACGAAAATTACAGGCATCAATCCCAAGCAGCAGTTAACTTTTTACCCTTATGTTTCATCGAGTCTCGATGCCGTCGGCGATAGCACGATCCAAAAAGCCGGATTTGACCTGTTTTGGCGACCGACCACCGCCTTTCAGGTAACCGGCTCTTTTAATCCGGACTTCGGCAATGTTGAGTCCGACAATGTTGTCGTAAACCTAACCAGCTACGAGACCTTCTTCCCTGAAAAGCGCCCGTTTTTTTTAGAGGGTCAAGAGATCTTCACAACGTCGCCTCGAGCAAACCCTGGCTGGGGCTCTGGCGGGACGCCAACGACTCTCATCAATACGCGACGAATCGGCGCGCCGCCGAGAGCCCTTACCGATACCTCAATCGAATTGTCACAGACCCAGGCCAATCAACCCAGTGAGTTACTTGGAGCAACAAAAATAACCGGTCAATCGGGCCCACTGCGTTATGGGTTGTTAGTTGCTTTAGAAGATGACACTGAACTGATTGGTCTAAAAGACGGCAATACCGTTCGTCAAACTCAGTTTGGCCGAGATTTTACCGCGGCCAGAGTGCTCTATGAAAACACGCAGGGTTCTGGCCGAAACGCCGTCGGACTCTTGGTGACAGAAGTGGGGCACAAAGACCAAACCGCGCAGACCCTTGGGGTCGACCTGCATCATCTTAGTCAAGGCGGCAAGCTGGTCGTCGATATTCAAACTTTGCACAGTGATACCCTAAATGAGTCCGGCCATGGCGCCTTTGCCGATATCGTCTTCCGGCCCCAGCAGGGCGTGCAACATAAACTCACACTGGACTACTTTGATCAAAACCTCGACATCAGTGATTTTGGCTTCTTACAAAGAAATGATGTTAAGGGCTATCGATATCGTTTTGAACGCGTTCAATCCGATCTAAAACGTCTGAAGGGGAGAGAAACCGACCTTGTGGTGACTCAGCAATGGAATTTTGCCGGAGAGCAAACCCGGCTTGGTTTTTCTGGCGCGCAAGAGCTTCGTTTTTTCGACAACACACAACTAGAACTCAAACTCGACTTTTATCCGAAACGATGGGAAGACCGTAACAGTGACGGTAATGGCTCTTATCGGTTACAAGATCGTTTTCAAACCGGGATCAATTACAGTAGCGACAGTGCAAAGCCCTTCAGCTATCGTTTAAGGGCTAATATGAGGCAAGAGGCCATTGGCGGTCAAAATCGGTCTATGAGCCTTGCATTGTCTTACCAACCAACCGACCGACTCTCGACCTCATTTGATTTTAAATACGAAATTCGGTCCGGCTGGCTGCTCCACAACGCCGGCTCTGAATTCACTCGATTTCATTCGGAGGCCCTGAGGCCCAAACTTGAAATATCTTACTTCCTCACCGCCAGTCAACAAGCCCGCCTGAGCCTTCAATGGGTCGGCATTAAAGCGTTTGAACGTGACCGTTGGCGCTTACCGTCAACCGGCGGCCAGTTAGTCTCGGATGAAACAAGTGCCGGCCTGCGACGCGATTTTTCAATTAGCCGATTGTCGTTCCAAGCACGATACCGTTGGGAAATTGCACCGTTGTCTGATTTGTTTGTGGTTTATACCCGCGGCTCAGATCTGCCGAGTAAT
>JAQWWC010000270.1 GCA_029249645.1 Pseudomonadales bacterium | reverse complement strand
CACACAGCTGTTTACGAATTCACCGTTTGCATGGCGCCCTTCGCACCCTTTTTGTCTGAGACCCTCTACCAGGCGCTGCCAGGCATTGACAGCGCGCCCGAATCCGTCCATCTCTGCACCTATCCGGTACCCCAAACAGAGTGCGTCAAACCGAGCCTAGAAGAAGCCGTCGGCAGAATGCAGCACGTGATTCTCCTTGGTCGTCAAAAACGCAATCAGGACCGAGTCAAAACCAAATATCCAACCCGACTGCTGCGGATTCTCCATCAGGACGAGTCTCTGTTAAGTGAGATCGCGCGCCTCGAGCCCTATATTTTGGCAGAGCTGAACGTGAAAGCGATCTCATACGATACCAACGAAGCCGACTATATTGAATTATTCGCGCGGCCCAACTCACCCGTTTTAGGTAAGCGACTTGGTAATCGGTTTAAGCACTTTAAACAACTAATTGATCAACTCGACAGCCAAAGCATATTAAACCTTCAAGAAACCAATAGCCTTGACCTTGACGGTGAAACCTTTGGGCTCGATGACATCCTGGTGTTTCGAGAAGCAAAAGAGGGCACCAATGCTGTCTCGAATCGTTACATCTCGATTGACTTGGACACCCACCTTGATCCTGCGCTCATCGAAGAAGGCCTTGCTCGAGAAGTCGTAAGCCGAATCCAGAAAAGCCGCAAAGATGATGGGCTGAATGTCGCAGATCGAATCAACCTTCAGGTCTGGGGCAATGATGCGATTCTGTCCGCGATTGCCAATCATCGAGACTACATCCTGCGCGAAACGCTCTGTCAGAGCCTATCCATTGCAGCGGCGCCCATCGAAGCGGGCTTTGATCTACCCGTTGATGACTTGGCTTTTGGACTGGTTCTGTCTAAATTCGAAGGTTAACGATCCACCGAGTTGATCTAATGCAATGATCGCTCGGCAGCGTGAGGCGGGAAGTCGCCGCCGGAGATCAAAAACCTGCAATAACTTGCAATGAGAATGCCACATGACAGAGATATTGGATCAATCCATAAGCGATATCGCTCAAGCGGTTCGAAATAAACAGATCACAGCGGTCGAGCTGGCTGAGCAAAGTTTGGCTCGCATTGACGCGGTCAACAAAGACCTCAACGCCGTTGTTTCAACCAACCCCGAACTCACTCTGAAATATGCAGCCCAAGCCGACGCGGACCTCGCTGAAGGCAAACCCGTCGGCCCACTTCATGGGGTGCCAATGACGATCAAAGACAGCTTGGATACCTTCGATTTTGTAACGACCTGGGGCACCCAAGGCCGTGCTGCCTTTAGACCAGGTCGTGACGCCTCGGTTGTCGCCCGACTGCGAACGGCTGGCGCCATTTTGGTGGGCAAAACCAACACCCCTGAATTCACCCTTGCGTTTCAGACCGATAACAATTTATTCGGGCGAACCAATAACCCTTTTGACTTAACCCGAACGGCCGGTGGCAGTTCTGGCGGTGCGGCAGCCCTGATCGCCAGCCGAGCAATCCCATTCGATATCGGTACCGACACCGGTGGCAGTATTCGCCTGCCAGCACATTTTTGCGGTATTGCAGGCCTGAAGCCCACCTCAGGGCGAGTGCCTTGCTCTGGCAACGCTCTACCCAGTGAAGGGCTTTGGGCGCCTCTCAGCCAACCGGGCCCCATGACCCGGTTCGCCAAAGATTTATCGCTCCTGCTCGGTGTTATTGAGGGACCCGACCTATTTGATCCCAATGTACGCGTTGCGCCGAAGCTGCAGGCCAGAGACATCAATCCCAAGGCGCTCAGAGTTGGCTTTCATCTGAACAATGGGCTCTCAACACCGACGCCAGCCATCCAGACAGCGCTACAAAGCGTTGTCGATAGCCTCGCAAATCTCGGTATGGATTTGCGTGAGCACCGTCCAGATGGTATCGAGATGACCCCGTTGATTTTTTCGCGACTCCTCGCCGCAGATGACCATGAGACCGTCCTGGATCTGCTAGAGCGATCCAATACTGAGACGCCGTCTTTAGCCATCGCCAGCAACCTGTCCCAGCCAAAACCCGGTTTTTCCGCTGCGGAACTATGCAACATTCTCGCGATTTGGGATGGCTTCAAAAGCGCGATGTTGAAGTCGTTTGAAACCCTCGATGTGCTGATCTGCCCAGTGAATGCCAATACGGCCATCCCGCATGGTCAAGCTGAGGATCTGTTGGATTACACCTATACCATGACCTACAACCTGACCGGCTGGCCCAGCGTGGTCATCCCGTGCGGCATGGATGAATCGGGTTTACCCATTGGCCTCCAACTCATCGCAGCGCCATTTCGGGAGGACCAATGCCTTGCCCTCGCCGAATTTATCCAATCAGAATTGGACTTTTTCCCGGTGCCGCGCGTAAATTCAGAGGGTTTACCGCCAACGCTTAACCCAAAAAACCCTTAAAACCACCGCGGCATTCACCTCGTAGGACTGTCAGATGGCCGCAGAAAACTGGCAGATTCGGTCTTTGGAGCGTATTCTTGCTCTCCCTGACCCCTCCGGACTGCCAACGTAGAGATTAGAATATGACGACAGCACGATTCATGTTAACGCTGAGCCTGAGCTTTGTGGCACTTTGCTGCAAGGCTGAGTCGATCGATTTATCCGGAGTGTACCAACTCGCCATAGAGAATGACCCGCAGTTAGGGGCCGCTGAGGCGTCTTTTCTTGCCCAGAGTGAAGTGGTGCCACAAGCTCGAGCAGGCCTACTTCCTAGCCTCAATTTGTCCAGCAGCTATTCAGACACCACCAGTCCGTCGCTGCGAGAGTTCAATCCATTGACGGGCGCAACGCTTTTTGAAGACACCACCACGACCAATCGATCTTGGCGAGCTGGTTTAGTCCAACCTCTCTTTCGCATGGACCGATGGCACCAATACCAACAAGCTAAAAGTATTAAGGATCAGGCCCAAGCCGGTTACTCCAGCGAGGCGCTATCGCTCATTGTTCGGGTCGCCGAGACTTACCTTGCAATTTTAGAAGCCCAGGACGCATTGGACTCAACCAACGCCGAACGTAGCGCAGTCCAAAGGCAACTCGAGCAGGTACAACAACGCTTCGATGTAGGACTTGTTGCCATCACCGACGTCCTCGAATCTACTGCGAGTTTCGACCGCACGACCGTTAATGTGATCGAAGCAGAAGGCGCGCAGGCCCAGAGCTTCGAGCCCTTGATGCGCCTAACGGGCCGAGCTTTTAACTCTGTGCAAGGCCTCATGGCGGAATTTCCAGTCCGGCATCCAGAGCCTCAAAATGAAGCGGCCTGGGTTGCGGCCGCCCTGAAGAAAAACACCACCATTCTGGCTGGGAAAGCAGCCTTGGCCGTCGCGCAGAAGCAAGCCGCGATTAGTAAATCAAGACACCTTCCAACTCTAGATGCTCAGGTGACCTATTCTTCACAAACCAGCAAAAACCCCAGTGCCTTTCAAACCAGCCGGTCCGATTCCGAGGTTTACGGCCTACAGTTGACCGTCCCGATTTTCTCTGGTGGCAGCACCCGATCAGGTGTTCGTCAATCGGAATACCGACTGGTTGAGGCTCGAGAGAACCTAGACCTCGCCCAACGCCAGGTGAGTGAGAACGTGCGCGGCCTCTTTACCGCCATCAATACCGACGTGGCACGGGTCAAAGCCAGTCTGCGAGGTATCGAGTCTGCTCGATCTGCATTGTCGGCCACTGAGACAGGCTATGAGGTCGGCACTCGAAACATTGTCGATGTCTTGCTTGCACAGCAGCGACTTTATTTATCCGATTTTCAGTTCGCCAGCGCTCGGTATCGTTATATTACCAACACCCTTCGTCTTAAACAGGTCATTGGCCATTTAACGGCTGAAGATCTTTACGAACTCAATCAGTTTATTGATGTCGAACGTCTCGTAACCCAAGTTAATCCAACCACTCGATAAAAGGCCTCCCCAGAAAAATCATGAACCGAATCTGGATCGCTTGCACCGCCGCCGTCCTCGCAACCGGCATTGGCCTGATGACGATGAACGACGCGGCAACTGCCGCGGCCAACCGTGCTCCGACCCTTACAAATGATGAAACCAACAACATCGAAGTCTTTCAGGCAGCCAGCCCCTCGGTTGTCTTCGTCACCAATACCCAACTGCGCCGACAACGCTTCTCGCTCAACGTACTCGAGATTCCAAAAGGCTCGGGGACCGGCTTCGTTTGGGACAAGAGTGGATTGATCGTGACCAACTATCATGTCATCTACGGCGCCAATAAAATCAACATTGCCATGCAATCTGGACGTCGGTATGAGGCAACTGTGATCGGCACCTCACCCGAAAAAGACATTGCACTGCTCAAGATCGACGCACCGGAAGAAACCTTACAGCCACTCCCCTTGGGAGATTCGGACAATCTAGCCGTTGGCCGTAAAGTGCTTGCCATCGGCAACCCCTTTGCGCTCGACACGACTCTAACCGTTGGCGTGGTGAGCGCCTTGGGCCGGGAGATTAAATCGATGAACAATCGGACGATCTCAAATGTCATCCAAACCGATGCCGCGATTAATCCCGGCAACTCTGGCGGCCCCTTGCTGAATTCAAGCGGAGAACTCATCGGCGTCAATACCGCTATTTTTAGCCCCACCGGCGCCAGTGCTGGGATCGGCTTTGCAATCCCTGTATCCACCGTTAAAAGTTTGGTCCCTCAGCTGAAAAAGTACGGCAAGCTCTATCGTCCGGTATTGGGTATCGAATCGCTGTCGGATTCTTGGACCAAACGGCTAAAAATCAACGGGGTTGCGATTTTTTCTGTAAAACCTGGACTTCCTGCCGCCAAAGCGGGCCTCATCGGTATACGAGAAGATCGCCGCGGCAACATTCATCTCGGCGACGTTATTATCGCGATTGATGGCGATCCGGTCACCAATGAAGATACGATGCTGTCACTTTTAGAGCAACACAGCCCTGGAGACCGGATCGAGTTGACAACCCTACGCGATGAGATCATTCACACGTATCAACTTGATCTTGCAGCACCCATTTCAGACTGAGCGAATCGCTCACGTGCGCGCGCGTTTCTGCACGCTGCTCAGATCTAAGCCATACGCAGGTCCCTGCGGACATTCGGTCAATCCATCGGATCTCACCCTGCGCGATCCAGCACCCCCTAAGGCCGCGAAAGAAAGGTTTCGACGAGGGACGATGAACTGCCTCTTGTTGCTTTATGGTTTTTTGTATTCACTTCCCAACCAAGCTGAAAGCCCAGAACGCCTGAGATTGGTCGGCGCGGTTCCCAGTGGCTTTGAACAAACTTTACAGCTTAACTTTTCGCTGTTTAAAGTCGATGAGTACACCGCAAGCGGAAACCACAAACTCGTTAGGAACACGCACATTCGCTTAGAGCAACTTCTAGGGTCCTCACCACTCGATTTGGCCGGCTCGCTTAAGCATTACGAATTGACCAACATGGCGCGCTGCCAAGCACCGGAACTAACCACGATTTTTTCCGGCGTCGAACAGGGGTATGAAACCAACGTCATGCTTACGGTCTGTCCTAAGCTGGCGAATCTTGATACCGGTTATCTGCGATTTACCAAGGCCATTTTGGCTGACGCCTTGTATTTCGTTGAAATCGAACAGCAGGTGCCTCAATTCAGTCCAAATCAAACCCGAACCCTTCGCGAGACCGTCGTGTTCTGGACTGATTTGCTGAAACAATTCATCCTTTGCTCAGAAAATAGTGCAACGCCTGCATGCCTTACCGCAAGCACTGACGGCTAACTCAGAAACCGACTCATGCGTCTAGTGCGCAGAGCCTGCAATGCTACGACCTCACTGCGTTTGAATTTTTGTTCGTGTTTTCGTGTACTGATGGAGGGGTAAGATTTGCTTCGACGTTTATTGGGCGCCGTCAAGCGTCCTTGCCTACTCTGTGATCAGAACCAAACTGAGGCTTGCGGCCTGTGCGCACCGTGTCAGAGAGACCTGCCTTGGCTCGCCCGCGGTTGTCCACGCTGCGCAATGCCCTGGCCGTATCATAAAGGCCTCTACAACTGCTTTAACCAGCCTCCAAAATTCAATCTATGCCGGAGTGCATTTGCTTACGACTTCCCAATCAAACAACTGATCCTTGAGTTCAAGGACCAAGGTAACCTCGCCGCAGGTCGCGCGCTGACGCTATGTCTTGCACAGTGTATCGTGCGTGACGCGGACCCGGGCATCATCCCAGATCTTTTGATACCGGTCCCGAGCACCTGGCGAAAGCGGCGGCAACGGGGGTACAACCCCGCGGCGCTAATCGCCAAAGACCTTGCACGGGCACGCAACCGCCCTTGGTCGCCAAATTTCCTGAAAACGCACCCTACCCAGCAGGATCGCAAGCATCAGTCGAGACAACAACGACTCAATGACGCGACCAATCCCTTTTACCTTACGCGCACCAAAGCGCCCTGCCAAATCGCGATCATCGATGATGTAGTGACCACAATGGCCACTGCAAATCATGTCGCCGAAAGACTTCAACAAGCGGGTTTTAGCCACATTTCACTTTGGGCGCTCGCCAGATCTTTACCCCCAGGCACCAACAATGGCGCAAGCACGATCGACGACTAATGATTACCAACCCGAGCCTGTGGTAGAGTCGCGCAAGGTTAACCAAAGGAGCGTCCATGGACTGGCAGAACATTGATATCAAAACGGCCTTTCGGTCTGAAATGGTGGCACCAGACTCGGTTCAGAACGCACACTACATTGTCGTATCTGATGGGGAGATTCTCGGCTGCGATACCCATGACCGCTGGCAGCCCTTAAATGAAGATGAGCTGCACTGGAGCGGCATTGCCTCAGAGTCGAGGCATTTACTAGGTTGGGTGGACGATGCCCCGATCTTTGCACTTGAGGCTGACGCCGATAGCGATGAGCCTGTTGGCTATCGATTCGAATCCCTATGGTCTTTCCTCAACACTGTTGATATCAACTTGTTCTATCTCATCGGTCGAGCGAAGCAAATCGTTGAGTGGTTTCAGACCCACCGCCATTGTGGGCAATGCGGGGGCGAGACATCCTCTGAAAGCCAGGATCGGTCTCGAAAATGCTTAGACTGCGGTCAAATGTTTTACCCACGCCTGTCGCCATCAATCATTGTGTGCATCAACAAAGGCGAGGACATTTTGCTCGCCAAGAACGCCAATGCACGCGCCAATTTTTATAGCGTTTTGGCGGGCTTCGTTGAGCCTGGCGAATCGATTGAGGATACGGTCCATCGAGAGGTTTTTGAAGAAGTCGGCCTTAAAGTCAAAAATCTGAAATATTTCGGCAGTCAATCTTGGCCTTTCCCAAATTCTTTAATGCTCGGATTTCATGCTGAATACGATAGCGGCGAAATTGACATTCAAGAGGAGGAGCTCAGCGACGCGCAGTGATTTCATTTTGATGCGCTCCCCAACCCGCCTGCGATGATTTCCATTTCGGGTTGGCTGATCAATGATTTCATCGAGCGAGCCAGAGCCGGAACCGTATAGCCATGACGCTCTTTCGGACTGGTGTTTTGCTCTGGTCTTTGATTTGTTCGTCCCAGGCTTGCGCCGAGGGACCCGCAAGAATTGCCGTTGCCGCGAATTTTAAAGCGACGCTCGAGGCCCTTATTGACGCCTTCGCCCAATCAGATCCAGCCTCACAGTCAAACTATCAATTGGTGAGCGGTTCAACCGGCATGCTCTTCGCCCAAATCAGCGCGGGCGCGCCCTTTGATTTGTTTTTAGCCGCCGATTCTGCGCGGCCTGAGCAGCTACACGCGCAGAGTCGCTTTTCGCGCCATCACCC
>JAQWWC010000269.1 GCA_029249645.1 Pseudomonadales bacterium | reverse complement strand
AGTGCCTGTTGGCAGACCTTGCGGTCGAACAGCTGCCCTATTGTCACCGGCAAAAGACTGCACGCGCAGACCCTTTAAGCGCGATTTCCCAAAGATTGACAAGCCCTGTGACCGACTGGTCAACTCCTCACACACAAATTGAATGCAGGAGCGCCTTTATGGCCATCGACATCAATGGCATCGCGCATTTACAACTCACCGTTGCGCGAGATTGTGGCGCCCTCGAGTTCTGGGCCCAGCTCTGCGCTTTCTTAAATTTAGAAACCCTGATTCAGGGTGAGGACGTCCTATATTGCATTGGCGGTCGGACTGGGATCTTAGTCAGAGAGGCGCCAGTCGGCAAAGCAGACCAGATCTTTGATCAAGATACGCCTGGCCTCCATCATTTTTGCTTTCGAGCCCGCTCAATCGAAGACGTCGATGCGGTTGCCGCCTTTGCTACCCATACGCTTAAGGCCAACATCCTGCGCGCCGCGTCAATGTCGGAACAATTTGCGCCTGGATACTATTCAGTTTTGTTTACGGATCCCACCGGGATCCGAATTGAAGTCAATTTTGTTCCGGGCCAAGGTCATTTTGGTAATGCCGGGCGCCTTGGCGAAGGTGGCCCAGGCCCAGCGAAGCGGTACGGCGATTTTGGCTTGGACGACTGATGGAGACCGACTGGCACCTTGCGACCTGCCTGTCCACGACCTTGACTCAGGACCAGCGCGATCAGATAGAAGCGTTGATGATGCAACTGCAAGAAACAGAACGCGCTTTAAGTTCTGATCGTGCAACCGGTGAAGTAATGGCTCATAGGCACGTCGATTACCTATTAGATCTTGCCCAATCCAACGCCGGCGCCTTCTTGACCGCAATCGCGGGCGAGCAGGTTGTCGGCTTTTGTGTCGTTATTCTTACCGAAGAAGATGAGCGCGACCTACACCTCTTAAACAATTTTAAGCTCGCCGGCGAGGTGACTGATGTCATCGTTGATCCAACTCATCAAAAAAAGGGTATTGGCCGCGCCCTTGTTGCGGCAGCGACAGCTCATTGCCAAGCCCGCGGCGTGCGCCAGCTAAAACTAAAAACCCTGGCCCAAAACACCCCGGCAAAAGCCACCTTCGAAGCGTTGGGTTTTCGCCCGCACGAAATTATCCATGCCATCGATCTTTGACACAGAGGGCCATTTTATCGAACTAAAATTTGCTCAACCCTTGCTGCTTTTTTATTCACACAGTAATCCTCTGCCAATCATCGTAGCCTTGAGGCAAATCTTAAGTCGCCAGTCGCGCCGGCAGGTCATGAATGATTTCAGCCACGTTGAGCAACTGACACACCCCCCAATATCGCGGCGTTGTGGCCTCAACGATTGAACGCTCGCTTTCGCCGCCTCCGGCGAGAAAGTTTCCAACCATGCTGGCAAATCCAAACAAGAGGCAAGCCGATAGCTGCAGATCCTGATTAAGGTCTGTAAGAGCATAATCTTTCACACCACCTGCCACTAAAGCCGCATGATAATCAGCAATCAAACCGGGACCGACTTCAGCAAGTTCAACCGGTTCAATAGAATTCGCAAAGAAATACATCAAATCGTAGGCCCCGGGCCCTGCAGCGGCAAGTTGCCAGTCGTACATTCGCGGCTGGCCCGTTACCGCGTCAAAACAAATATTTTCCATCCGAGCATCACCGTGCAGGAGAGTTTTGGGACGGTTATTTGAAAAATAATGAAAGATCGGCCCTGCCATTTGATTGCCAGGCCCAAACATGGGGTACATGGCCTCGGGAACAAGGTCCCCAAAGTCGCGCTCATAAAGGGGCCAGCCCGATGCGATACTGGGCTCGTAAATCGGCGCCCAATCCGAAAACTGATACAGCGCGTTGGGCTCATCAAGCTTTGGGTCATTCCAATATTGAGCATGCATCGACGCCAAACCTCGAACGGCGAGCGCTGCATCAGATATTGATAGACCATCAAGCTGACTGACAAATCGAGCGCCGATTAGGTCCTCAATTAAAATTAGATAATCCCCCTGCCCCGTAACGTCCGCGCCGCCATAAAAGCGGGGTGGGTGCAGCGGGCAATGCGTCGAAAAAGCCTCATAAAACTTCAGCTCCCGCTCATAGGCTAAGAGCCCCTTGCCCGTCGCCAGGTTTGCCGGACGTAGTGTTGGGAATTTAGCAATCA
Source organism: Pseudomonadales bacterium (assembly GCA_029249645.1). Taxonomy (GTDB): domain Bacteria; phylum Pseudomonadota; class Gammaproteobacteria; order Pseudomonadales; family Azotimanducaceae; genus UBA9926. The sequence goes on along the minus strand of JAQWWC010000269.1, from coordinate 26,409 downwards.
ATGTGTCCGGGCCCTGACCGGCCTTGGCCCAGTCGAGGTAAATCCGAACAATGTCACCCAGAAACCCCGCAGTCTCGCCGACCGATTCGCAGCGATATCCCGTTATCGTTTGCGGGTCATTTGATGACGGTATTTGCTGCATCAACATCGCATTCAACCAAGGCAACGTAATTTCATTCCCGGATTTTGGATGACCGTCCATCATATGACTCTCCTTATTGCTGCAACATAAAGCTCGTTTTAATAATTTCAACAACCTCGTTTATGACAATAAATGACGTCGTTTGTTCAACCGACAGCGCCAATCTTTGATCGGTTACGGTTGTCGTCTGCTTTAACCGCCGCGCAGGCGCAATCCAGCCTTTTTATAACAAGCGTCAATCACCGTCAGTTGCTTCACCGCATCGTTTGCATCCGTCCAAAGCGGATGACCGCGCTGGACGGCGCCTAAAAAGGCATCGAGCTGATAAGCATAGCTCGAACGTTTATCAAACGTTACGCGGCGACTGCCTTGCACACCGGTCACGATGAGCTCATGGCCCAGTTGCGGTACCAGCGGATTGCGAAGAGTCATCTGTCCTTCTGAGCCAAAAACCTCGACAACCGCCTTGAAGTCGACGTCTGCTTTCATACTACCTGTGATCATTGCTGTCGCCCCTAGCTCGAAGGAAAGAGACGCCTTCATTTCAACGTCGACCTCGTCAGGATCGGTTATTGCCGTCGCGCTCACCACAACTGGTTCGGCCTGCATGAGATGGCGGATCCAGCTGATGGGATAACACCCAATATCCATCAGAACGCCACCGCCGAGGTCAAAGTTTCGGCGAATATCATCGCTCGGGATCGGACCCTTTACTTGAAAGACCGCGTCGAGGTGTTCAACCACCCCAATTTCTCCTGCTTGCATGACCTCGACCGCCGCTTCAAACAGCGGGTGGTACCGATAATGAAAGGCCTCCATTAGCACCAACCCGCAAGCAGTCGCCTGGTCGCGCATTTTCGCGACCTCAGCCGTATTCGACGCCAATGATTTCTCACAGAGCACGTGTTTCCCCGCGGCCAAGGCCTTTAAGGTCCATTGTGCATGCTCGGAGATCGGCAACGGTACATAGACAGCATCAACCAAGGGATCATCCAGGACCGCTTGATAATCGCGGTGGACGATCGGAATTGCGTGAGTTTCTGCGAATGCTGCGGCCCGGGCCGGGTCCCGTGCCGCAACACACCTTACGCTAACAAAAGGCTCGCCACTTACCGGCTCAAGCAGTGCCAAGGGCGTAATCTTAGCCGCGCCCAAAACACCAAAATTGAACGTCACCCAACCGCCGTCATAAACCGCGCATTCATGTGCAAATAGGCATTTGGATTAGGATGCTTCGCCCAGATGGCCTGCCATTCCGGTGAGCTTGTCCAAGTTGCATTGGACTTCCGTTCTTCCATACTTTCCCACTGAATGATCCAGCAGACATTGGCTTGACCATGGGGGGAAACCTTTGGATCAGTGCCAGCAACCTCCGCTTCGATCCCAGCGTCCATCCAAAACTCCAAAACGTTTAAATTTGCCTTTAACCACGGACCGGCAAGGTCCTCGGCCCAAATCTTGTAGGCAGCGTAATCTGGCTGCGCAATGGTGTAATCTCGAATTTCAAAAATTGGCTGGGTCATGACGTTGCCTCCCGATTGATTCCCTTAAATGTAGCATGAACTCGAGCCCTTGCGCGTGTCCAGTTACGGAAAAGGGCACCCAGGTTGAATGCGCCTGGGCTGTTAAATGTCCCAAATTGCGACCCTGCTCACAATTTGCCGGTTTAGGCTGCAGCCCAAGCGAAATTTTACGATAACCGCTGCTCTTTTTGCCTTGCTTTACGTGTGGTTGTCTGTAGATTCGCGCGGTTTCCCCGCAACCATTCCTTTATCGACTCATCCTCCTGCCTACTTATCGAAGCAACGCGTCATCCGCATATTTTTCAGTCCTAGGGACAGCCCGGCCGAAGAATACTAGGCGCTTAGGCGTAGGCGCTCGCAAGCCCGCCGCCCGCATGGCTCAATCAACGCTTAAGGACATTGCCAATCATGTGTGGACATGATTAAGTCGAAGGCAACTTCATGCGCGTCTGACTGGTTATATTGAAACTGCGCGCTTTGACCAGCTTCCGACCACCAATGGGAATCACACTGTGTTTCAACCCCTGTTTTTAAGGAAAACCCCGAATCTGTTTTTTGACGCCCTCGCGCTTGTTGGCTGTCTAATGTTCGGTGTTTTTGTTTTGTGGCACTTCCGCTACTTCACGCTATTAATTGAATCTGATCGCAGTTATTTGTCCCTTGTTATTCTGGTCCTTTACATCCTCATCACGGCCTATTGGCTCGCGCAATGTCACCGCCTGGGAGCCTTGCAAGCCGCCCTGTCAAAGCTCACAGCCTCCTTAGAAGGCAACAATGATTCTCAGCGTGCAACGGTCTACCTTGCGCTCCAGCAAAAGATTCTAGAGCTACCCGAGAACCAGGCCGCCAGCAGCCCGCGTTCGGTTGCGAGCCTCGCCGATCATTTACAGAATCCGCATGCCCTTGGCTACTTTGTGAGCGATCTGCTGCTGAAACTCGGACTGATGGGCACCGTCATTGGGTTTATTTTGATGCTCGGACCCATTGCGGAAATCAAGCAATTTGAGCCCGCTTTGATGCAACAATTACTGACCGCTATGAGCGGCGGCATGGCGGTTGCTCTGTACACGACGCTTACCGGTTTGGTGACCAGCACTTTGATCAAAAGCCAATACCATCTAGCAGATCATACGGTGGTGCAGATGATTAACACCATGGAATCGCTCGAACCCAAAGCAGGCTCACAGGATGCGTCATCCCAGCCTTAACCGGCATCATCAAGAAGAGGTTTTCACGGACTTACTGTTCAATGCCCTACTGGGTTTTGTCTTTATGTTTGCAATGGCCTTCCTGCTGATCAGTGATCCCGAAAAACAGGGCGATATCGAAACCAAGGCAGAGATGCTGATCACCGTGCGTTGGGCAGACCAACACCCCGATGATGTTGATGCCATTGTTGAAGACCCTAATGGCGAGATTATTTGGTATTACAATCGGGATTCTGGCCTTATGCACTTAGATCGAGATGATCGCGGCGTATTTGCTGACCAAATCGAGCGCGATGGCGAACGTATCATCAATCCAATCAATCAAGAAACGGTCACCCTTCGCGGTATTCAATCGGGTGAATATGTCGTCAACCTTTTGCACTACAAAGCCAATTACCAAGCCCCTTTGCCCGTCACAGTCAAGGTCGAACGACTGAATCCCAAGGTGAATTTGGTCTACTACGGCGAGCATTTTTTAACCGGCGCAGGCCACGAGCTCACCGCCATTCGGTTTAGCCTCGATCATGAGGGCAACGTGGTCGAATTAAACCAACTGCCGAAGGACTTGGTCACCCAATCAAAGGCCAAGCAGCAATGAGCGCCCAAACTATTTTGATTATTTGCTACATCACCCTGGCCCTTTTGGTGCTGCTCAGCCTTAAGCATTCTAGCCTTGCCCGCCCCTTTAAGCTGGGCCTCGTCGTCATTACGAGCATGTTTTACATGGTGACTTGGTTCCACATTTTAGGCTTATTGGGATGGGCGACCCCAGACCCGACGCCTGAGGCCTTTCGAGTGCACTGGATTCATATTGAGGAACCGAACAAGGCCGAAGGCGACCCCGGCACCATTTATTACTGGGTCTCTGCCTTGGACGATGCCGAACTAATGAGCGGTCCACCCAGAGCCCACCGAATTCTCTGGACACTTGATGCGGCAAAAGCTGCGCAAGATGCAAAAAAACGGCTGGACGCCGGTGAGCTGTTGAACGGCCGAATCAGTCACAATGTGCTGGATGGCGAAAAGCCAGGGGGCGAGGAGCCACCAGCCGGCAAAGGGCAATCACCTGAAGGCAATGATAACGAGCGACCCGCCTTTGAGTTCACAACGGTTGTGCCGCCAACCCTGCCCGTAAAAACGGTGCCGATTCAATAATGAGGCCTTCAAAAAAAACCCTCCAATAAGTGCCAGTCAACAAGTGCCGTTCAACAAGTGCCGTTCAACAAGTGCCAGTCGACAAGTGCCATCAAATAAATGCCAAGAAATGACATTCAAAAAATGACATTCAAAAAAGACGGTTTCAAGCTTCCTGTCACGCGCCACTGACCTACAAGCAGCCTTGGTTTAGACTATGAGCCATCAGCGCATCCCGCCACGAAAGCCAACAGCCGACCAACTGGCGCAAACTGATCGTACAGCCAAGCCCCTTTATCAGCTCCGACTCGGCACTGGCGGGTCGTGTAGTTCAGTCAGGCAGCACCGCGGGATTGGTGCAGCCAATCGGGCGGCGTTAGTACATTCAACGATCTTCCGTTCCAATGTGTGGCCAACATCACAGGAAGGTACTCGACCCACCTACGGGGTCCCTGTTGCCAAAGTAAAACAGAATCTTTTAGCGGCATGGGACAGACCTGCCCAGTACACGCCGCCAACCTCATGGTTTAAATAAGATAGGCGACGCGCAAGCGCAATCTAGTCGCCGCCCGTCAGCCAGGTCATTTGCGGCATATCTTTTTCGCCGACAGCAACTAAACGATCTTCTTCTGCGCGCGCCAATACATAATTCAGGACATCACCAGATTGATCCGTCGTCAGCACATCGCCGAAAGCTGCCATGCCGTTGGCAGACCACAAACCATCAATAACAATCTGATCCCAGATCGCGATCGTTTCATCGCTCATGCGACGCAAGTCTGGAATCGCACCACCGGATCGAACTAAAAAGCCATGACACACCGCGCAATTTTCGTTGTAGGCGATTTCACCTCGCGCGATGCTCAAGGCTTCAATGCCTTTGATGTCCCGCTCTGGAATGCTCCGATCTCGGATGGTGGGTGCAGGCAATGCTGCATCTCCGCCTACCTTAAAGACCAAGAGCCGGCCTTCATTGCTATAGGTAAGAGACGCGTGCTCTGCCACCGGTGGCAAAGGCTCACCGCCAAACAAATCACCACCGCCCGTGCCAGTCAGCACGGACACGTATTGCACGCCATCGAGCTCAAAAGTGATCGGCGGCGCGAGCATCGACGTGTAGGTATTGAATTCCCAAAGCACCTCACCGGTCGCCTTATCGTAGGCCGTGAACATACCAAGCGCATTACCTTGAAACACGAGGCCGCCCTGTGTACCTAAAACACCACCATTCCAATAATGTGGAATCTCGACCACCCAACGGTCTTCACCCGTTAAAGGGTCAAAGGCTTTGAGGTATCCCTTAGGTGTTGGTTGTTCCGCGATATTGTCTAAGATCACCTGCGCTAAACGACCGAACTCAAGCCCAGTATTCCAGCCCTTGGGTTTGTGTTTATACACGCCGGTCTCTTTCCATTCAGACGCCATATCAAAAAATAACGGGTTATCTTGCGCAGGGATATAAACCAAGCCCGCAGCTTCATCGACCGACATCGCTTGCCAATTGTGCGCGCCCAGTGGACCCGGCAGGACCCACTTGCCTTTTTCACTGTAGTCGAGCTCAGGGTTCTCAACAGGCCGGCCGGTTTCCAGGTCAACATGGGTTGCCCAGGTCACCGTCGCATACGGGTTGGCTGCAAGTAGCTCCCCATCGGAGCGGTCTAAGACGTAAAAGAAGCCATTTTTGGGCGCCTGTAGCAGCACTTTGCGCGGTTCGCCCTCAATTTCGAGCTCAGCCAAGGCCATATCCTGAACCGCGGTGTAATCCCAATTGTCACCCGGAGTCGTTTGGTAATACCAATTCATTTCACCGGTATCAGCATCCAATGCCACAATCGAGGATAGGAATAAGTTATCGCCACCGCCCGGCGATCGGATCACGCGCGTCCAAGGTGAGCCATTACCAACGCCGATATACAACTGGTTAAAGTCCGGATCATAAACAATCGAATTCCAAACGGTTCCGCCACCGCCGATCTTCCACCATTCCCCACCCTTCCAGGTCTCAGCAGCCATCTCCATTTCGGGACTCTCAAACGGCAGATTGGGATCCCCCGGCACCGTATAGAAACGCCAGACTTGCTCGCCTGAGGCCGCATCATAAGCCGTGACATAACCTCTGACACCATACTCAGCGCCACCATTACCGATATAAACCTTGCCATTGGCGACTCGAGGCGCGCCCGTTATGGTGTAAGGCTTCTCGCGATCGACTAACGTGTCGACTTTCCAGATTTCAGCACCAGTGCCAGCATCCAGGGCAATCAGGTGACCATCCAGACTGCCTACGTAAACGCGGCCCTTGTAAACCGCTACCCCCCGGTTCACCACATCACAGCAAGCCCAACGTGCCCACTCTCCAGGTACTTGCGGATCATAAGACCAGAGCGTTTCACCGGTTTTGGCATCGACTGCATAAACGCGGCTCCAAGAGGTCGTGAAAAACATAATACCGTCGACGACAATCGGGGTTGCTTCCAACGCGCGATTGGTGCCCATATCTTTGAACCAAGCCAGTCCAAGGTCACTCACGGTTTCTCGATTGATTTGGGTCAACGGTGAGAAACGCGTCTCGCCATAGTTTCGACCAAATGAAAGCCAATTCCCGGGCTCTTCATCGGCCGCAATGATTCTAGCGTCATCGATTAAACCAACAGTCGGTTCTGGCGCTGTCATCTCTGACGTGATGCCAGACGTTTCAGGGCTTGGCCCGACGTCGTTCGATAAAAAATAAATCGCGGCGCCGATGACCGCAATGCCAATGACTAAAAGGCCCCTATTCACAATCGCTTCTCCTGCTTGATCTCAATCGAGGATACGGCTTGTGATCTAGGATGACAATGGCCAATAGGGGCTTGAAGCAGGCTGCGCTTGATTGATTATTTTCGATTGCTTTCTTAGCTTCGGGCGCATCGACCGGCACCGGCTAGCACCGGCCATCGTGATAGTAGTGTCCCTGAAAAAAATTTGCCGAAGGCGCCATTGTTGACGGCGCGCTGCACGCGTCGCTCGAAGATGGCATTTTTCTCGACGCGGGTTGGCACCCGCGAAAGCGGCGAAAGCGACTTTAACGCCTACGCCCTTTTGCTGAAAGCCCCAGCATCGCCAGTCGATCGCCTCGCGTCCTTCACTGCCTTGACGCCCTTGATGCCGGCTTTTGATTAAATTGTACCGGTTTGGGTACGCCATCGACTGACGTTTCGCAATCTAGTCATTTTGGGTGACGGGCTCATTGCAGTTGTTGCTGTGGTCCTGCTGAATGTCTTTCGGCAGCCTCATCTTAGCAAGCCGGGCATTGGTTAAACCCCATCTGACGGAACTCATAACACTGCCGGCTATCACATTTACCAAGATTTTCTTGCCTCGATGCGCAATAGCCGCTGTCTTTTCCCTCGAATTACGGCGTCTGGCGCGATTCTCGGCATGACCTATCAGGTCCTCATCTTTCGAGTCAGGCGGTTTTCTCCGAAAACCAGGCTTATTTTCAAAGGCGTTCCCTGAGTCGAAAGCGCAACGACCCAACGGATTAGACCGGTGGTCCATAGGGTGCAGCCAAAGAGGATTGACCCATGAAAGGTGGTCGTGTTTGACTTCGAAGACCTTTGAAGTCTAGGACGATCGATGAACCCTTTATCTGGCCTCACGGCACTCGACTTTGGCCAAGTCTATAATGGCCCTTATTGCGGATTCTTAATGGCCCAAGCCGGCGCAACCGTCATAAAAGTCGAATCTTTAAAAGGTGAAACACTGCGCTCAAACAACCCCAAAGCGTCCGCAACCTATCCCTTTGCATTGCTGAACAGCAATAAAAAGAGCCTTGCAATCAACATTAAGTCGGAACATGGCCAAGAGCTCGTAAAACGACTTGCTCAAAAGGTTGATGTGCTCTCAGAAAATTTCGCCCCAGGCACGATGACGAAATATGGGATTGGCGGGCCGGCGCTGACCGCGCTGAACCCACGATTGATTTACGCCTCCAGCACGGGCTATGGCAATGCCGACGGACCCTATCGAGACTACTTGGGCATGGACATTACGCTCCAAGCCATCAGCGGCGTCATGAGCGTTACCGGGGAGGAGGACGGCCCGCCACTCAAAACCGCCGCCGCGTTCGCCGATTTTATTGCCGGCACACATCTGTACGCAGCGATTGTGACGGCGCTCTTACGCCGAGAAACAACCGGGCAAGGGGCCGTCATAGACATCTCAATGCAGGACTGCGTGTTCCCCACGCTTGCCACAAGCATCGGAAGTTTCTATGCCCAAGGCAAGCAAGCACCGAGAGCCGGCAACCGTCATACAGGCAATACCCTTTCGCCTTACAACACTTATGTCGCCAGCGATGGCTACATCGCCATTATTTGCGTTCGGGAGGGCCATTTTAAAAAACTCTGCCAAGCGATGGATCGCCCTGAACTCGCGGAGGATGCTAGGTTCCATAACTTCGCAGCGCGGTGTCAGAACGTCATCGAGCTCGACGCTGAAATTACGCGCTGGAGTGCATCGAAATCCCGTCAAACGTTACTCGCTTTAACGCAGGCCCACGGCGTAATCTGCGCACCCGTTAATCATCTAGCGGAAGTGATAAACGATCCGCACATGACCGCCAGGGGGAGTTTGTACCAAAGGCACCATGAGGCTCTGGGCATAATTGCCCAAATGCAAACCCCATTGCGTCTTTCAGACGACACGCCCCCAGAGCTGACCGGTGCACCACCGCTTGGTGCCAACACAAGGGAGGTTTTGCACGATCTGCTAGGGCTCTCGCACGCTGATATCGCAACGCTTGTTGACCAAGAGGCCATCGCCATTTGAGACGTTGGCACCCAATTGGCTATCCCCTTGGCTCGAGTGGGTCTTGCGCCTTAGCGATTAATCCGGCAGGCCCAAGACCCGTTTAGCGACGATGTTCATCTGCACTTCATTGGTGCCACCGTAGATCGTGACGGCACGATCTCGTAACCAACCCCGCGTTGCGTCCAGTTCATCTTGATCAAACCCTTCGCCTTCCCAGCCGACCCCCGCTAAACCGCGAAGTTCCGACTTCAAAGCCGAACCTTCTTTCGCAATCGTTGATCCGACCAGTTTAAAGATCGAAGTTGTGGCGCCCGGCGCTCGGCCCGATTTCGCTTCAGCCATAACGCGCTGGACGGTCAACTGCATCGACTTTTCCAACATTACCTGCTTGGTGATCTTTTCTCGCGCTTCTAGGTCGCTGATACGGCCCTCAGTTTGTCCCAGGTAATCGACGCCGATTTGAGCGTAAGGGTTTAGCGTTTTGACGGTCTTTTTTCGTCTCGGCGCGGGCGCTGCTGATCGTTCGTACTGCAGCAGTCGCTTACCCACTGTCCACCCTTTGTTAAGCTCACCGATCAAATTTGAGCGCAATGCGATGGCATTATCAAAAAATGTCTCACAAAACGGTGATGATCCTGAGATCAGCGGAATCGGTTTGACCGAGACACCGGTCTGATGCATATCCAACAAAACAAAGCTAATACCATCGTGCTTGGAGGCACTTGGGTCCGTTCGCACCAAAGCAAACATCCAATCAGCGTGATCAGCCCCAGATGTCCAAATTTTTTGGCCATTAATGACGAAATGATCGCCTTCCATTACGGCTTTGGTCTGCAGACTAGCCAGGTCTGAACCGGAACCCGGTTCGCTATACCCCTGACACCAGCGGACTTCGCCAGACGCGATCTTAGGTAGGTGCTGCTGCTTTTGTTCCTCGGTTCCAAACTCCATTAGAGTCGGGCCAATCATCGCAAGACCCATCCCCGTTTCGGGCGGCAGGGCTTTGATCGCCGCCATTTCCTCTTGGAACACCCGATATTCCTCTCCCGACATTTCGGCACCACCATAGACCTTCGGCCATAGCGGCGCGGTCCAACCCCGCGCTGAGCAGGCATCTCGCCAAGCCCGTGCATCATCGGTATCGTAGATTTCAAAAGCATCCTCAAAGTGAACCGGTCGATCCCGCATGCTCATAGGGCAGTTGGCGCCAAGCCAGGCTCTGGTTTCTTCTCTAAACGCGTCTATCGTCATAACTTTTCCCTTGCTCTTTCTCGTTCAAAATAATCGTCACCGCCGAGCGTCTTACCGCGTGCCGACGCCTGTATCAGGCGTCTAATTAGCCCCACGTGCTGCCGCTTTTTAAGACGCCGCTCTTTTCCTTTCGCACGGGTCGAGTGTGATGGCCCCTGCCCGTGCTGGGCTAGGCTCGGGCCACGCCCCGATTCCTAAACAACGTGGCGGCCACCTCTGTTAACTCGTTGCAATCTTCGTTGGCGCGTCACCCCTGCTTTCATCTTTTTACCACATCCCATCAGGTCCGCAAACCGCCCTGCCTTTTCCCCGCAACGCTATCCCCGCGAACATGACTGCAGCCTTTTGTACTATATAGCTTACGACAAGTACGAGGTTTTCGATCTTTTAGGCACGCGCCTTTCGGCCAGGCTCGACCCACACAGGAAGGATCTCACTCATGATTTTTTTTGCAAAGCGGCTTGGCGCCCCAAACCACCTGATTTTGGATCGGGCGGCCTCAAACAAGGACCTCTGAGGCATCGATCCCGAGGCCATATTATCGCAGGGTTTGCCGCCCCAAATCTGGCGCCTCAACTCGGCCCATTGATTTAAAGTACGCAACCAATACATCCGCCACCAATGCCTCAGAAGTACCGATAATATGGGGCGTTAAGAGGTGGTAGCCCTCGCCACCCGTTGCCGTAAAACTCCCCGTTGCCAGGGTATATTCTTTGGCATCAATAACAGGCAAATTATTGATTTTAATTGATATAAATGCATCCTCTCCGGCTTCGGCGAGTTCAGCAGTGAGCGTAAGGCCCGAATACTGGGGCAACCCATATTCGCGCTGCAGCCCTTTTCTCACCACGTCTTTGAGCACGGCGCCGGTCAGCCTTATGGTCGATACGCGATCCAAAAAGGGGAAAACATTGCGGATTTGCTCAACCGTCACCGAGCCCGCGGTCAAATCCGCGCGCAGCGCGCCAGGCGTAATCATACCGATGTCCGTTTTTGCGTGGGCTCGCAAAGCGTCCGCCACCAGATTACCAACCACTGATTCCCCATAGTATTTTCGAGGTGCATGCCCCACCAAAGTACCAGCAACAGCCGCTAACTCAGGGTGCTCAGACCGAGCTGTTTGGATTAACGCCAAAACCGCCGCATCACTCGGCAACTCATCCGCATTCACCGGCACTAGATCCGACGATAAAACCGTTAAGGGCTGACCCGCTTGATACCGCAGGTTTAAGACGCCTAAGTGCATGCCTTGCCCAAAGGTTTCAACAATCAACGTCTGCGTATCGGGATGTCGAATCGGTGTTTGCAAGCCATGATCCGTATGACCTGCCACGATTAAATCAATGCCGTCGACTGCGCCGGCTAAGGCATACTCTTCCTCAAATCCCCGTTGAACGTCCGGATCTGCTTCCTTATTCGTCTGCATCGGCGCCGTTCGCCCTTGATGCGTGAGCAAGAGCACGACATCCGCTTCCTGACGCAGCCTCGGTACCCAATGGGCCGCCACCGCTTCTGGCGCGACAATTCTTAAGCCCTGGCGATGACTCGGCATCATCGTATTGATGAAGGCATCAACACCCATCAGTCCGAGCACAGCGACCCTGATACTGCCGACCTTTAAAATGACGTAAGCCCGACCGAAGGGAATGTCCGTGTTTTCATAAAAAATGTTGGCATTGAGCAAAGGAAACCGCGCGCGTTGACTCACGAATGCTAGGGTCTGCCAGCCATATTCGAACTCATGGTTACCTATGTTCACGGCGTCGTACCCAATGGCGCTGTATAGGTCAAAGACCAAGCGGCCCTGAGTTGCCTTTGAAAGCGAACCCGTAAACAAATCGCCGGCATCCAGCAGGAGTGATTTAGGCTCCTGCACGCGATACCGCGAGATCAAGCTGGCAAGCTTCGCCAGCCCGCCAATATGCGTCATATCCGAGCGCCAGATCGCGGGCAACGGCTCATAAACACTTTCAATATCATTGGTGTATAGGATCTGAAAGGTCTCAGCTTCGGCAATCTCCGCGCGCCCCTGAGCTGGCATTACAAACCCCAAGCCCAGCAGCAATGTGCTCGCCACCCCAACAGCGACAGTCCGTCCCTGGCGGCGCCGCCCTAAAATGCCTACAACCCACTCAAACCGTTGCAAACCCCAGCGCACCAGTGCGGGTAATCGATCATCGTCTCTATCGCTAGCCCAATCTCGCTTACCCAAACTGAAAGCCACGATAGCCTTTCGCCACCACCGCGTCGCACGCCTCACGATAAGCGCCAACACCTGCCGCATAGGGCATAAAAATTCGAGGTTTTCCCGGCACGTTCGCGCCCAGGTACCATGAGCCGCCTTGGGGAAACAAAGTTGCCTCTGCCACCATCTGCACATGATCCATCCATTGGTCTTGGGCCGTTTCCTCAGCCGTGATGATTCGGTGGTTGTCATCCCACATTTTGGTTAAACAGTTGACGATCCAATCAACATGCTGTTCGATCGACACCAACATATTTGATAGCACTGATGGGCTGCCAGGGCCTGTCACCATAAATAAATTCGGAAAACCGACGCTCATCAAACCCAGATAAGTCCGCGGTCCTGCCCGCCAGGCGTCCTCGAGCGCGAGCCCACCGACGCCCTGAATGTCCATACTGCGCAGTGCACCGGTCATTGCGTCAAATCCGGTGGCGATCACGAGGGTATCGAGTTCGATATGCTCTGAGTCCAGCGCCACACCTTTCGCCGTAATTTCGACCATGGGCGTGTCGCGCAAGTTAACCAATCGAACGTGATCCTGATTGTAGGTCTCATAGTAATTGATATCGACACAGATCCGCCGGGTGCCAATCGGATGCGTCGTTGGACAGAGCGCCGCGGCTGTATCGGGATTCTTAACCAGGGATCGAATTTTTTCGTGCACGAAATCCTGCACGAACCGGTTAGCCTCTAAGTTCATCAGCGTGTCATTGATGACGGCCATGAATCGAGCGCCACCACGCTGCCAAGCCGCCTCGAGCAAAGCCTTAGCGGCCGGCGCTTCTAGATCATTAAAGATCACCGGGTCAATCGGCCCCGATCTTGGCAAGATATCAAGGTCACCAAAGCCCGAGCCGTTACCCGTGCGATGGTTGGCGCGGTGCGCTGGGTAATGCTGCTTAAATTCAGCCACCCAAGCAGGATCCAGCTCGTAGTTATTGGCTGGCACGCTAAAATTAGGGGTTCGTTGAAACACCGTTAAGTGGGCCGCAGATGCCGCAATCACCGGAATGGCCTGAATGCCAGATGAGCCCGTTCCAATAATTCCAACTCGCTCTGATTCAAAGCTAACCGGTTCATGCGGCCACTGGCTGGCCTGATAGAAGTTTCCCGAAAATGTCTCTAAACCGGGGATATTCGGCCGCTGGGGTACGGACAAACACCCCGTCGCCATAATGCAAAAATCTGCGGTGAACCGCTCACCGAGCGCCGTTTGAATTTCCCAATGGCATTGTGCTGCCTGCCAAATAGCAGAGGTGACTTGCGTGTTAAACTGAATCACCGATCTCAATTGAAACTGATCCGCAACATGGCGGGCATAAGACAAAATCTCTGGCTGCTGAGCGTATCGCTCTGACCATTGCCAGGTCTGCTCCAACTCGCTTGAAAAAGAAAAGGAGTAGGCCAGGCTTTCAGCATCGCAGCGCGCGCCAGGGTAGCGATTCCAGTACCAGGTCCCACCGACATCCGAGCCCTGCTCCACAACGCGGATCGTGCGGCCTTCGCCGGTTAACCTATGCGCAAGGTACAAGCCCGCAAAACCCGCTCCGACCACTATGACCTCAAAATGTTGTTTCGACACTTTCTGCCTCCCCAAAAACTTGTACGACTTTGCATCCTCGCCACACCTGCATTACCTCAAAGACCGAAGCCTGTTTTGAGGCGGCCTTATATTCAGCTGGTTTTCAGTTTGCCAACCACTTGTGACCCAGCAAGTATCACCGGTTTAACAGCAAGCAGTTCGCTAGTGCTAGCCAAAAACCAGATCCCGCGGCTTCAACTATCACGCCCCAAAATACCACGCTCCAAAATACCAGGCTCCAAAATACCACGCTCCCAATCATAGGCCTGCAGTCTTCAACCTCTACTAATCTATCACTCACGCGGTAAGTGAGCACCCCTCAAGCGCATGATGCGAAACCACGGCCTCGTCCGCCCACACAATTGACTTAACATGGCTGGCAAGATCCTTTATTCTCTTAGTGATACTTGGCAGCAATAAAACCAATGGATTCTAGGCTCGACCTCTTCGAATCAATCTTCAAACGTGCACAACGGATCAGCCTTGAGTATTCGCCCCCCGTTCTCGCATCCGTTTTAGTTCTAGTTCCCGAACAACCCGACGCGATGACGACGCCCATTGTTGAGCAGACCCTAGAAATATTAAACCGTCACAAAGCAACTACTGTCACCAGCCAATCATTATCCAACGACATCGATGAGCTCAGTATTAGCAATTTGGTTTTAGATCACGCGCCAGACCTCATCGTGCTGCAACGTCATCTGCTGCAGGGTGACCATTCCTGGAACCGGGGCTTTGGTGGAATGGTGCAGTCCCTAATTCAGCATCACGCAACGCCCATTTTAGCCCTACCCAATCAATTGCCGAATGTTCGCGAGCCATTCGCTGTGAGAACCGTCGCCGCGGTCGTTGATCAGCCCCTAGATAACCATGGCCTTGTCAATTGGGCCAGTACCTTTTGCGCGTCTGGCGCGACGCTTTGCCTACACCACATCGAAGCCGAAGATCAGTTTGAACGCATCATGAAGTCGATCGAGCGCATCCCGGAACTTAATACTGAAACAGCTCGGACAACACTGAAACGCGAGCTCATGCACGAGGCCCAGAGTTTTCTCAATCACTGTCAGTTAACCCTCGAACAATACCGACCCGATGTGACCGTGCAGTACTCGGTCGAAATGACGCGGGTGCAGCACGGTTATCTAAACTGGATCACCCAAATAGAGCCAGATCTGATCGTCCTTGATACGCTAAATGCCACGAAGGCTCTGAACCGCGGCATTGCCGACGCGCTCTCGTTGCAGTTCACCGACCTGCCTTTTTTACTGCTCTAGCATGAATCCAGGAACTTTCAGCATGCGCAATCACAAAGCACCTGGCAGTCGCCCTCTAAGGTTTAAAATGGCGAGCCTGCTCGCCTTTGCATTGTTTGCAAATCCCGCATTCGCAAATGAGCCGGCGCACACGGTCGACCCTTCCGTCACCTGGCTGTTTACCGGCATTCTATTGGCGATGGTTGCGTGTCTCGCCTTTGAGGAAAAATTGCATGCCAAAAAATCTCTTATCACAGGCCTCTTTGCGCTACTAAGTTTGCTCATTGCCACCGCGCTCGAGCTTCTGCCCTTTGGGCCAGTCGTCAACATTTTTAATGAATCACTGCATCTACCCGTTTACATTCCCGGGATAGACTGGGAGGTTATTGCCATCATCGTTGGCGCCAGCCTGTTTGTGGATGTCACCTCAAAAAGCGGCCTATTCTCCTATCTCGCGATCCGGTTAACAAAAGCTTCTAAGGGCGATCCTCGCAAACTATTGATCTACTATGGCTGTATGACCGTCCTGTTTTCGGCCCTTTTGAATAATGTGACGGCAATGATCATCATTGGTTCGCTGACAGGTGTTAGCCTTGCCAAGCTCAATCAATCAAAACTACTGCTCGGCTTTTTACTGACAGAAGGCTTGTTGACCAATATCGGCGGTCTACTAACGCTTATCAGTTCTGTGCCGAACATTATTCTAGGGAATATCGCTGGCATCACCTTTCTTGATTTCTTTCTCTTCGCGGCCCCCTTTGTGGTCATTTCAACCTGGGCGACCTTGTTGTTAGCCGCTCGGGTCTTCCGAATTGAACCCTTGACGGGAGAAGTCGATAAAAGCCGTGCTGAAGCCTTGGTTGCTGGGTTTGATGAATCTGAAGGCATTCCCAGCGCCGCTTTTTTTAAAGTCAGCATTGTGCTCTTTGGACTATTAATCCTGACCTTTTCTTTGCAATCTGTACTGCCCTTATTATCAGAATTGGGAATGGGATTTGTCGCCCTGCTGTTTGCCTTTATTGCCCTGATTCGGTTTCGGAACGATGTCGATGAGTTTTATCGAGGAATCGATTGGGATCTGATCTTCTTTTTTATAACCCTTTTCATGTTGATCAACGTCATGGAGCATGCCCAAGTGTTGGCTCTAATCGGCACGGGCTTAGTGTCGCTTTTGGAACTGGGGGCAATGGCAAGCAGCCTCGCCCTACTTTGGTCGTCAGCCATCGCGAGCTCCGTCACCGACAACATTCCACTGGCCGCTATGCTAGGTAAAATCTTAGCCAGCATGGGCCTGCCCAGCGATAGTTTGCTTTGGTGGAGCGTTATCTTCGGTGCGAACCTCGGTGGCAACATTACCCCGATTGGTTCTGCATCAACCGTCGTTGCGGTAACGCTCATGCACAAAGCGAATATCAAACTCAGCTTCAGTGGGTTTGTCGCCAAAGCGTTTATCTTTGCGGTCCTTCAGCTGCTGTTAGCATCTCTTTATCTGTTTATCGTCGCAAGATTATTTTAATGCTAGTGCGCCGCCTGGCCTCCGAGCGCCCTGGCTAAATCGGCCGCGTCGCGTGCTACAGGGTCAGGCTACATGGGTTGGCTTGCGCAACGCACGACGCATCTTGAATGCCGCCCGCTTTTAGTCTTAACTGCTTACATATGCTTAGAGCCGCGTTCACCATGAATTGGTTATTTGGCCGCTATTGCGTTGTTTTCTACGCAACCCTTGCAACCCTTGCTGGAACCGCTTGGCTCTTCATCGATGGTGTATTTGATCCCTGGTTAATGGGTGGCTTGGTCCTATCGAGCCTGCTAATGTTTTTGGGGATTCAGGATTATTTTCAAAAAGGCAGCGCGGTCCGGGCGAACTTTCCTGTTCTGGGCCGACTCCGATATTTTTTTGAGAGCATCCGACCGGAACTTCGACAATATTTTTGGGAAGACGATGATGCAGAACTGCCCTACTCTCGAAACCAACGGGCAATGGTTTATCAACGGGCAAAATCCGAATTTTCAATTCGCGCGTTCGGATCGATTGAGGCGATGTACAAAGAGGATTTTAGCTGGCTGAATCACTCACTTGCGCCCTTAGACAATGAGGCCGAGGATTTTCGAACGTGGGTTGGGATTGGCGATCAACGCTATGCCATCTCTTTGTTGAACATTTCAGGCACGTCTTTCGGGGCCTTGTCCCCGCCCGCTATCGAAGCACTAAATCTGGGCGCCGCCCAGGGCCAGTTCGCGCACAACACCGGTGAGGGCTCCGTCTCGCCCTATCATGTTAAAGGTGGCGGCGATTTAATCCTTCAGGTCTCCACCGGGTATTTCGGGTTTCGGGATGCCAACGGTCGCTTGGATCGAACGCTTTTTGAACAAAAGGCAACCCAACCTCAGGTAAAAATGATCGAGATTAAACTCAGCCAGGGTGCCAAACCGGGTCACGGCGGCCTATTACCAGCGGCTAAAGTCACCGCCGAAATTGCACAGACTCGAGGGATTGATGAGGGCGTCGACTGCGCGTCACCCCCAAGCCATGCCGAATTCAAAACACCACAAGAACTACTGCGCTTTGCGGACGAACTCCGAGTTATTAGTGGTGGCAAGCCAGTTGGCATCAAACTCTGTATCGGCCATCCTTGGGAGGTTATCGCTATCGTCAAAAGCATGACCGAGGGCGAACCCTTACTGGATTTCATATCGGTTGATGGCGCTGAAGGCGGCACCGGCGCCGCGCCGACAGAATTTAGCGACCATCTTGGCAGCCCTTTAACCGATGCGCTCGTCTTCGTTGACAATACGCTTCGCGGTGCAGGCCTTCGTTCCAGAATCAAAATCGCCGCCTCTGGGAAAATGGTCAGCGCCTTTGATATCGTGAAGCATTGCGCACTCGGCGCGGACTGGGTCAACATGGCCCGGCCGTTCATGTTCGCCTTAGGGTGCATTCAAGCACGCAACTGCGCCTCGGGCTTCTGCCCAACCGGCATCGCAACCATGGACCCAACGCGATATCGCGTACTTGATATCGAAACTAAAGCGTCACGGGTCCGCAATTTCCATCGAAACACGTTAAAGGCAGTCGGAGAACTGGTCGGCGCCGCCGGCATTGCGCATCCCGTGGATTTGAATCGACGACATATTGTAAGACGGTTGTCTGGAAGTGAAATCCTACTCGCAGACCAAATTTATCCCAAGGTCCTCGACAATCAGCTGTTTACCGATGAACCGATTGCCGACCCACGTCTTGCCGTTTATTGGCACCGCGTTAGCGGGAGAAGTTTTGCGGCAGACGACCCGCAGCCAGAAGCCTCTGGTCCGCAAACCGGCGGGACCTGAAGACCGGCTTCTAACAACGCGCCGACAGACCTTCAATAATATAGGCAGCTTTTGTTACGTTGCGAGCGCCTCAAGGCATGCCCAATCTAGACGTCCTGGATTGCCACCAGCGTCGACCGGTTGAAGGCATACATGATCAGCGCCTGCATCTTGATGGGCTTTTATTCTATCCTGGATGTCCGCAATGCTTCCCCAGGCGAAGGTGGTATCAATAAACCGATCCGTCAGATCATTGATGTCGGCTTCAGTGAGCCCCATCCGCAACCAGTTGTTGCGATAGTTCGGCAAGCCTTGATAAATTTTGGCATTGGCGCGTGCAGCAGTGCGCGCCTTTTCAGGGTCAGATTCAAGAATAACTTTCTGCTCAACGCACAATAGGGGGCCCGCTCCCATAACGTCACGAGCCATCCGTGTATGATCGGGCGAACTAAAGTACGGATGCGCGCCAGCACTGTGACTGGCTGCCAGCTCCAGCATCTTCGGCCCCAAAGCCGCAATCACCGTTAGCGGACTGTCCGCCGGCGGACGCCCACTATAGGGTGAGGCTTTCATTTTTTCGAGATACTCTCGCATGGTGGCAACCGGTGCTTTATATTTTAAGCCTCGAACACCTTCAACTAAAGGCTTGTGCGAGACGCCAATGCCGAGCAAAAACCGCCCGCCGGATTGTTCTGCAAGCGTGTTTTGCGCCGCGAGCGTGACGCCGGGTTCACGGTGATAGATATTCATAATACCTGTCGCCAAATTGAGCCGGCTCGTTTGGCTTAACAACCAAGCAGCTGTCGCCACGGGGCTCCGTCCCACTGTCTCTGGAATCCAGAGGGTGCCATAACCCAACTCCTCAATCTTGCGAGCCGCCTCTGCCGCTTCCGGAGACGTGAAGCCATCTTGAAAATACCAAACGCCTACTGCACCTAAGTCCATACCCCATCCTTTCTTAAACTGTCCATAGAAATCTTTTTATTAAAATTTTTCTGTTCGGTTTTTTTCTGTTTCGTTCTTTTTGTTAACTTCTTCTTGATTCGAACCGCTCGTTTGAATCCGCTCGTTCGAAACAATTTCAGACAAACTAACACAGCCTACCAAGCATAGAAACCAGCCTTTAAGGTCCGCAAACCCGACCAGCCAAGAACGCAGCTCGATCATCCCTCCTGGAGCGGATATGTGGAAGTGGAAGCAGCAGCAATACGCGGAACGGCCTGCGCGCAAGGCGCCACTCAAGACTACCTCTTGAGCGGCTTATAGCCGATTTCACCGCCACTCTTTTTAGGCTGGGCCGTCTTTTTCTGACTCCGACGGGCTTTGGTTTTCTTACTGCCTGCGGCCTTGCCGGACTTTTTGAGTTTCACGGGCCCACGATAGCTGGCTTGAAGACCCGGTACCTTGCGGTGCTCAAAGCGAAGTTTCAGATAGCGTTCAATACTCGACATTTGATTCCATTCATTGGAACTTACGAGCGTGATCGCCTTACCTACTTGTCCCGCCCGGCCGGTGCGTCCAATCCGATGCACGTGGTCATCGCCCGACTGCGCAACATTGAAATTGATCACCAATGTAATGCCTTCGATATCAAGACCGCGGGCTGCCACATCCGTCGCAACCAAAATTCCGATCTGACCACTTCGGAATCGATTCATCACTTGTTTTCGTTCACTCTGGGAAAGCTCCCCATGGATGAAGTCAACTCGAAGCTTTTGGACTTTCAGGGCAGCCCCAAGCGCTTGGCACCCTTTACGGGTGTTGCAAAAAACCATTGAACGCGGCGCCTGCTCTTTAGCAAGCAGCGCAATGACCAGCTTTTCTTTATGCTTCACGTCATCCGCGAGCACCACTTGCTGCGTGATGCTGTCATGGCCTTGCCGGTGCTCATCAATGGTGATCGACTCTGGATCACGCAACATTCTTGTGATCCCTGGCATCCCTTTATGAGAGAGCGTCGCCGAAAACAATAGGGTTTGACGCTGAGAGCGACACGCTCGCGCAATGGTTTCCATATCGATCGCAAAACCCATATCCAACATGCGGTCGGCTTCATCCAGAACAAGCACTTCCAGATCTCGAAAGTCTGGCGTGCCTTTTTCGATGTGTTCAACCAACCGGCCCGGGGTTGCGATGATGACTTCAGGGTTCTTACGCAGAGTCGCAGCCTGATGATTGAACGCTTCGCCCCCCATTATCAGGCCGCACTTAATTTGCGTATAGCGTGCCATGGCATCAAAGGTCCGCCGTGTTTGCAGCGCAAGCTCCCTTGTCGGCAACAAAATCAGCACTCGGGTTCCGGATTTCGGCGCATCATGGTCCAGCATTAAATTTAGCGTCGGCAGCAAAAACGCAGCTGTCTTACCGCTACCAGTCTTCGAACAAACGATTAAGTCGCGTCCGGTCAAGGCAGCGGGAATGGCTTCGGCCTGAACGGCAGTTGGTTCGGTAAAGCCGAGCTCGTCTGCCGCGCGAAGGAGTTGAGGGTGTAATGGAAGGTCGCTGATCACGGCGCTATCATAGCTCGCACAGCACGGTAATTCTTCTCTTTCTTGCACGTTTAGACTTTGAGCCCAGCAGCGCGATCCCACCCCCCCTAAATTGACGCGTTATCCCGCAGTCCAGGGGGCCAACCAACGATTCGATTTAGGTGCCGTGCGAGCACCCGGGTTTAAAACAAGCGCAAACCGAGATCGCTGAATTGCGCGACGTCCAATTCAGTGGGGACCGAGTAATAACTTCCAGCCGCGGATTTTTTAAAACGGTTCGGCACCACCCCGCGCTCGCGCTGCTCGATAACCTTCGCCAGTCTCGGCACGGCTTTTCGATATAAGGCGACTAACTGGCTAAAGTAATCCTCATTGAGATCCAGCGGCAGCGTCTCGCCCTCGATCATCGGCCCGGTGTCGATACCAGCATCGACAATGTCATGAATGCTGTATCCATAATGAGACTGCTGATGCAGCATCGACCAAAAAGTCGCCATCACGCCTCGATAATCCGGCAATAATCCTGAGTGGAGATTAATCACCCCAAGTCTTGGCAGGTTGATCGCTGGAGATTGCAAGATCGATCCAAACCGAATCGACACCATCAAATCCGGCTGGAAAGACTGCATCAGCTCATAGCCCAAACCCTGATTCACGCCGGCAACGGTTGTTATCGGCACGCCCAATTGCTGGGACAGGGCGCTTTGTATTGCTGGCCAGTCGGCTCCTCCGGGCACGCTCAACTGATCCTGCAGCAAACCTTGCTCATGGTTTGCCAGATCCTTAAGGGCGCGCGGCACAGCCCGAGGCGCGCCAACCTGCGCCGTCTGTAAAATCCGGACCATTTGGCCTTGGATTAGCGGTAATAACCGCTCAAGCGCATAATAGCTTGGAAAATCTCGATTAATGAGAAGCAATAGCCGCATTAGAGACCCCGCGACCCAATTGATTTCGGCTCTGGATGGGTTTTCATTTACAACGCTTTTCGCCTCGTGTCAGAATCCATTGATGAAAGCTTTTAATCAAACTTGTTCTCCGCGTTGGACTCGGCTTTGGGCGATGCTTTGGATGACGCTTGGCCTTGTCGTCATCCATCCGGTTTATGCTGAAGATGCCCTAAACTCCGTCCTAAACTATCACGAGATCTCCGCAACGTTAGTCTCGTCTGGGCAAATCAGTCCATCGCATATTAAGTCCTTGCCGGATGAGCAGATTGAGCTCGTGATTAATCTAACGGTTGAAGATGCCGACCTCAATGCCCGGGAAGGGTTTGAGGTCACCGCTCTGGGCATTGATTACATTCATATTCCGGTCGACTGGAACAACCCTACAGCGGCCAACTTACAGCTGTTTATGAGTATCCTAGATGCGGCTGGCGATCGGAAGGTTTTAGTGCATTGCTTTGCCAATTACCGGGCATCAGCATTTATCTACCTCTATCGAACCCTAAGGCAAGGCATTGCGCCAGAGATCGCGCGTAAGGACCTAGACGCCATCTGGCCAAAACCAGCTTGGGCTAAATTCCCACAATGGCAAGCCTTTATCACTGAGCGCGCGCCTTGAATCACATCGCCTGTTACAGATAAAGAACCCTAAGAAACGACGCGCGTCGCCCGTCTTTTGATAACCCCAAAACCCACCCTTAGAAGGATCCATATGAGCACGACTGCCCAAATATTTCATTTAAAGCAGACCCCGCAGGGCTTACCCAATGCAGCCGACTTTGAGCTTCGGGACATCCAATTGCCAGAACCCGGTGACAATCAAGTCTTGGTCGAAAACCTTTACATGTCGGTTGATCCCTACATGCGTGGCCGGATGCGCTTCATGCCACCCGGCTCAAAACTTTTTGGCGCCGCTGTCGGGCGGGTACTCGCCTCAAACAGTCCGGCCATTTCGATTGGGGATTTCGTTCTCAATCCGCATAGCTGGCACAGTCATTTTGTCGACGACGCGAGTGTTGTCACCCAACTCGATCCAGAACTCGCCCCGCTACCCAGTTATTTAGGGGTTATGGGCATGCCTGGACTCACCGCTTGGGGCGGCTTGCTGATAACGGGTGCGTATCAGGATGGTGAAACACTCTTCGTTTCAGCAGCCTCCGGCGCTGTCGGAAGCCTGGTTGGTCAAATTGCCAAAATCAAAGGTGGTCGCGTCATTGGGAGTGCCGGGAGCGATACGAAAGTCCAAACGCTGATTAATGATTTCGGTTTTGACCACGCTTTTAATTATCGAACCGATGACCCTTTAACGGAACTAAAAAAGGGCGCGCCCGATGGTATTGATGTTTATTTTGAAAATGTCGGTGGCCCACAATTAGAGGCGGCCTTGACCCACATGCGACCCCATGGTCGAATTCCGATCTGCGGTATGATTGCTCACTATAACGACCATGGCGAGGCAACCCCTGGACCTCGAAATCTCACCGAGACCATCTACAAATTCATCACGCTAAAAGGCTTTGTCGTCTCGGCGTTTGAATCAAAGCGCGCGGAGTTTCAGCAACAGATGGCTGGCTGGATCAAGTCTGGTGACGTTCGCTATGAAGAAACGATTTTTGAAGGCTTGGCCTCAGCGCCTGACGCGTTCATCGGTCTCTTCTCTGGTGAGAATAAAGGCAAGATGCTAGTGCACTTAGCCGATTAAGGCTCCGGCGTTCAGGCAGGACGGTTTGAGTTAGACCCTTGGTTTGATTCAAACCGACCTTCAGGTGGGACGACCGGTTTTACAACCGAGCGGCCCACTAAAATCCATTCGGGATTTCACGTAACCCGACAAACCATTCTCAGGAGGTCTTCATGTCACGATCCAACCGGATGCAAACCGCAGCGCAACACTTTATCGACCAAAAGCAGTTCGCGGGCATCGAATGGCAGGTTAACGTCGCCGGCCAGGTTTTAACGCACGGGCGCGCGGGCGCAGCCAATGCGGACGATTCCTTACCCATCCCACAAAATGCGCTCTATCGCATCTATTCCATGACTAAGCCTGTCGTGTCGGTTCTGGCACTTATGCTGGTTGAGGCCGGCAGGCTTCGCCTGTACGACTTCCTGCCGAAATTTAATCACGCGTTCGCTAGGATGATGGTCCTGAGCCCCGATGGGACTTTGGCGCCAGCACAGCGCCCCATAACAGTTGAGGACCTATTAACCCATCGCGCGGGATTTACTTATGAGTTCATCACCGGTTGTCATATTGCACCCGGCTATGATGCGATAGCCTTGTCAGAAGATGGCGCTGTCTCGCTTGATGAGATGATGTCCAAACTGGCCACGCAACCACTGGCTTTTCAGCCAGGCAGTCAGTTTCGGTATAGCGTTGCAACCGATGTACTCGCGCATGTGATCGAAAAAGCGACTGGCGAGCGCTTGGATGATTTACTTCGGGAACACCTGTTCGAACCACTTCAGATGCAGGATACCGGATTCTGCCTTGCCGCTGACCAACAGGACCGCTTAATGCCGATGTTCGGCGTCAGCAACATCCGGGATCTGTCGCCTATGAACCCGCCGCTGGAACAAACCCTTACGGCAATTGACGTGGCGGATATGTACCCTGCTGCAGATTCAAACTTTCGCCGCGGCGGTCATGGTTTGTTTTCATCCACCGCGGATTATCTAAAATTCGCCACCATGCTTTTAGATGGCAAAACCGCGACGGGTGAGGTGATGCTATCCCGCACTATGCTCAATATGATGCAGGCCAATCGAATTCCTGAGCACCAACTACCGTTAAAAATTGGCTTAGGCCCATTACCCGGCTATGGCTGGGGACTGACGGGCCGGGTGATGATCGATACAGGCCAGGCCATGTCGCTGACTAACAACGGCGAATTTGGCTGGTCTGGTGCCGCAGCCACCTATTTTTGGGTGGATCCGGCAGAGGCCATGGTTGGCGTCATCATGACCCAATACCTCGGCTCGATTCTGCCTATGTCCGAGGCACTTCGCACAGCCGCGTATCAGATGTTAGATTAACCAACGTAACAATTTGTTCATTGTCATTTGGGGAGAGCGCCATGGAAGCAGCACCAGAGGGTTATCAGGTTTCAGCCGTCGAAGACTGGGTACGCGCCGAGGTCCCTGAACTCACGCCTCCGTTTCGCTGGACTCGACTTGAAGGTGGTCACTCTAACCTGACCTACCAAATTGAAGATGCGCGCGGACAACTCGCCGTAATTCGGCGACCACCCCAAGGCGAGCTCTTGCCGAAAGCCCATGATATGAGCCGAGAGTGGGCGCTGATCAAAGCGTTGTCGAGCACGAATGTCCCCGTTCCGAAACCCTTCGGCTTCTGTGAAGACCCTGATGTCACTGGCGCGTGGTTTTACATTATGGGCATGATAGAGGGCAAACCCTTATACAACAGCGACGACACCCGCGCGCTGGTCCCAGAGGGCAAACGCGAAACCCTTGCTTTTTCCTTCTTCGACGCCCTAGCCGACCTTCACCAGGTCGACCCAGATGCGGTCGGCTTGGGTGAACTTGGTAAGCGCGACTCCTATGTCGGCAGGCAAGTGAAGACTTGGTATCGTTCGTGGACCTCGTCCGTTAGCGGCGCGGAATATGACGATGACCGCGCGCATCATCTGCAGACCTACTTCCTAGAAAACTTGCCAGACCAAGGCCCAATCCGCGTTGTGCATGGCGACTATGGGCTCCATAACTGCCTTTTCGGGTCCGATTGCACCGTCGCCGCTGTGGTTGATTGGGAAATTTCGACCCTTGGTGATCCTCTGGCCGATCTGGCTTACGCGTTAAACCCCTGGCCAGATCCCAGCGATCAGCGGCCAATTACGCCGGAAGCCGCAACGAGCCTCCCGGGGTTCCCCAGCCGGAGTGACTTAGCCGCGCGGTACGCCCAAAGAACGGGGCGAGACTTATCGAACCTGCCGTACTATATTGCCTTTAATCGCTGGAAAACGGCCTGTATCGTACACGGCGTTTACGCACGCTATATGGAGGGCAAGAAAAGCACCGAAGGGGTTGACCTCGCTCTGCTTAAATCCCGCATCGACTTGTCCTTAGAGTTGGCCGACGAGGCGATCCAAGAAGCGTGATACCGTGGTGAAGCCGTTGGGCGCCTATGAGCAATGCTTCTGAAGCTGTTTTCAGATGGTGCTGGGGCTTTGGACGTCCAAAGCCTGCTGCTGAGTGCGATTACCGACCAAAACGCCAAGCTTTAGACAGCTCCGGTACCCCAAAAAGACAAGCCGACTCTGACCGTTAACCCAATCTTGGTTTTCATTGTCTTGACCCTCGCCCTGCCAGGGCCGGCGAAGTATGCCGTAGGCCGTTTATCCCGGTCAGATTATGCTGAACGCTTACGAAGGTTTTGGCTTTCGGTCTTGGGAGAGTTGTGGCACCAGCATTACGCCTTAGGCTTTGGGCTTTGGGCTTTGGGGTTTGGGTTCTAGGTGTCATCAGCCCCTCCAATCACCCCTGAAGAAAAACCTAAACCGCTGAAAAAAAGCCTTTGA
>JAQWWC010000268.1 GCA_029249645.1 Pseudomonadales bacterium | reverse complement strand
AAACAGGTCTGGGAAATTCGCCCTGAAGTAACGCTCATCCGTTACATTTTTCGCTGCAACGATTAACGACCAATCTTCTGCATCATAGCTCATGCTTAGGTTGACCAGCGTATAGGCTGGCAGGGTTACCGCGAAAGACTGACCAGAGGCAACCGAATCCACGTCCACCACACTACCGCTAACCGCTATACCATTGCCGAAGTCATAGCTTGCTGTGACCGACATAATGGTCTCTGGCATGCCCGCTCTAACCCCTTTACTAGGGGCAACATCGATCAAACCGCCTACCTGACCACCCCACAACAAGGTTGGGTCGATCAAAGGTAAATCCGCCTGCCCGAGAAACGAAAATTCATTCCCTGCGGCAAGGGTCGCCAGCATCAGCGCTTCCATATTGCTATACCCTAAAGTCATCAAGAATTTATCGCTGACGACCCAGCGCAATTCAAACTCGGTACCGTCAGTTCTAACAGCCTGGTTGACCGTGATTGACTGGGCATTAAAGTCGGTGCGCTCCATTTCATAAGATGACAGCGCAAAGTACAGACGCTCGTCGAGCAGGCTGCCTTTGATACCGTACTCCATCAACTCTGAACTACCAAAGGCATTATTGGTAAACACGTTACCAACCTGGAGCTCCGCGCCCTGCCCGGCAATGACGGTGCTTTGCTCTGAAAACGTGACATAGGGCACAAGCCCCATAGGCGTCGCCCAGCTTACACTCGCTGACCAAGAGACGCCGCTTGGCTCATCAGACGCACTGTTCACAGCGACATCGACGCCACCTTCAGACGAGGTGAAGGCTGAATCAGACTGGGTCTTGCCCTCAGGCGTCGTGACTTCCATATCGATTGAGTCGTATCGAGCGCCCAATAACACAGACAATCCCGATTGGTGCGACAAATCCACCATCACACCAAAACCCACGTCAGTATATTCGCCGACGTAGTATTCACTGTATTCCGCGTCGATTCGCGTTGACAACACGCGACGATCTAGCGCCGTTGAGGGACCTGTCAGATCGCGACGACTGAAGTACTCATTATAGTAGTCATCACCATGCTCGAATTTTGTTTGCCGAATCGAAGGCGAGATTTGAACCGAGGTGGTCAATGCATCTCCTTCAAAAACGCGAGATAAGATGAGCTGCTCTTCAATGACAGACGCATCATGAAATTGCGAAAACCCATAAGCATTTTCGTTCAAATTTTCATAGTCTTCGTAGAACAACTTGTTGGTCAGAGTCCAGTCATTCGCGAGTGAAATATCAACATCGAAATACAACGTTGTTACCTTATTTTCTAACAAATCGTCTGCCGCGATCAGCGTTGACGACATAGGTAGTTTCGCCGTGCCGACGTTTTGTAAGATTAGGTTGGAATTTTCGTAGTCGTATCCGAAAGAGGCATCGCTGAGTGTGGCCAGGTCAATATCTTTCTGACCAAAAAACGCATATAACGCAAACGGATTCACGTCCCCTGCATAGTATTCATCGTGTGAGATAAAGCCGTCACCGGAGGTATCTAATGGAATTGGCGTCCCTGTGATGTAAGTTCCCGTATCAATCAAGTCCTGGGTCAAACGGTTCCAACCCGCATTTTGCGAGCCCTGGTAATCATGCAGCATCCCCCCGAACTGAAGTCGGACCGTATCGCTCAGATCCATATCGAAGCTGGCTTGCACTAAGGATTGATTCACACCAGGTGCATTCGTATAAAAACTACCGGAATGCTCGACCTCACCATAAACATAGTAGCCTAAGGGCTTGCCGCCAAACTCCGCAGGGCCACCGACTTCTGCCGTCAAAACGCTTCGATCC
The DNA here is from genome assembly GCA_029249645.1 of Pseudomonadales bacterium. Taxonomy (GTDB): domain Bacteria; phylum Pseudomonadota; class Gammaproteobacteria; order Pseudomonadales; family Azotimanducaceae; genus UBA9926. Next base: position 7,340 of record JAQWWC010000268.1, on the reverse strand, counting down.
CAGCTACCGCCAGAATAAGATAGCTCGCCCACTCGTTCTTCAATATAGCTGCCGGTTGCTTCGATTCGCGCAGACTTCGGATTGAAGTTTAGGTAACCGCCAATCTTAGAGGGCCCCATAATTGGAGACGCTGGCCCACGAACGATGTCAACTCGGTCGGACGCGCCAATCGGCGTTGGGTAGTTACCCGGGTTATCAAGGCGTCTAATACCTCGAAAGTAGGTCTCGCCGGCTGTGCCACGGACATCCAAGGAGCCCGCAACGCCAAAAAACGATTGCGTGAAGGTACCCGGCGCAAGCACGACCAATTCGTCGATATCCTGCATATTAAATCGGTCCATCATTTCTTCACTGATGGTCGATGCAGAACGCGGCGTGTCCAGGATCGACTTCTCGAATCCAAATATCGATTCAACCCGTTCGCCCGGCAAACTGCCCAAATCGCCTTTAACAACGACTTCTTCCATGTCGGATTCGGCCCATACTGGATTAAAACCCAGTGCGCCAAAGGACAGCATCAGCAGTCCTGCGACCTTCAAATTTTCCAATTTCATAAGGATCCTCATTGAGTTAAATCATTAAAACCATGAATACACGCACGCTTTGCCGCTAAAACTAATAAACACGCTCACTTCAACACAACCAATCAACGAACAAGGATTGCGCAAAGCGCTGGCCCGCATTAGGCACCTTTCTGCTCGAAGCTATTGCTAACACCACATTAGCCTAATTAAAGCCGTCTGGAAAAAGCACACCGAGTCACCATTATAACGCGCTTGTCAGAACCTCGATGTCAGCCTCGCTTATCGCACCCTGCCTTTCGGTAAACGGCCCTTCTACAATCTTATTTTTACAGATTTACCGCCAATGTGCACTATCCTCCATCGCAAAGATCGTAGTTTCTACACATAAAACCCCGTTTTGGGCTCCTTTTAAGGGCACCGAGCGCCTTCGGATCCCGGGCTTGCCAGTGTTTTTCAAACACCGTAAAGCGCGCATCCAACGCGTTCAACAGCATTGATTTCGGCTCTGGTGCTAAAAAGCTGTACTGAATCGAATTTTTGATCAGCAGACGAAGCTCATCCCAACTCAAATTGAACGCTTTTACCGCGACAAAATATTCATCCGTCATCGTTGAATCCCACATGCCGCGGTCATCGGTCGCCAACGTAACCGGTACGCCCAGCCGCAGATACTCAGGAAAGGGGTGCTGACTAAAATCTGAAACATACTCCAAGAGGAGATTGCTGATCAGATTGATCTCTACCAAATAAGGGCCATGCCGCATTTGAACGAGTGTTTGGGGATCACTGATCAAATTCAAACCGTGGCCAATCCGGTCGGCACCTAGCAGCAAGGTATCGCGAACGTGGTAATTCGGCTCATCGACCTCGCCGGCATGAATGGAGAGCCGAACATTTGGATATTGTTGCCTTAAACCGCGCAGGGTTTCTAGAAACCTTAACGGATGACCTCGATCATCATCTTCGCGGCCCACCATATTGACGCCAACCCACTCGGGCTCGTCCGATACTATTTGATAAGCTTGCACCAGTTCTGCTTCCGCGTTCGGCAGGAAGCGCAAAATAGATTGCTGAAATCTAAACGTGACACCGGTATCCACCACATCCGATTGGTTCAGCCGCGCGCGAAAAATAGCGGCCGCCTGGGCGGACGTCATCGCAAGTCCTGTTTGATCACGGTAGCCCATTAAGGTGATCTGGGGTTCCAAATACACCAAGCCCTCATCCGCAAAAGCTTTTATGTGCAGAGCCAAAGCCTCGGCCATGATCCAAGGATTTGCGATGACGTCACCCAAACGCTGCCAATGAGTTTCAAAGAATTCATCGCGACCCTCGGACGGCTGATCAAGCCGAACACTATTCATCCAAGCCTGCTGCTCGGCCGAGCTCAGTTCTGCAAGCTTCGTAAACAAGCGCTGCTCACAGGCCGCCAGCCGGTCATATCGATACTGACTGATGGTTTGAAATAGGAGCTGCTCGTGGCCCGAGGCCGCACTAATTGGCGAACAATTACCCAATCGAAGTCGTGTAAAAAACACCTCACCTCGGGCTGGCGCGCCAAGGGCTAGCTGCCACCACCATTCTGAAAAAATAGAACCAGATAGATGCTGATGCAGGTCACCACCTTTCGGCATGCTGTAAAGAAAATCATGAAGCTCAGCATCGGTGGCGGACGACTTAAAATCTTCGAACCATTGCGAAAATCCCTCATTTGCCTGCGCGGGTTGCGACAAGGTCCACCCCAGCAAAAAGCTTCTCAGACCAAATCGAATCCAACGATGGACCATACGCGATCTCTTTTTGTTCATAAACAACGAGTCGGTATTCTAGTCGTAGACGCAAGCGCTGGCTACAATACCGGCATCGATCCCGCTAACGGACGATCAACTAACTGGGAGGAAAAACCGCATGCGTGATTTTGAAGGGTATGGCGCCCAGCCGCCGAGTGCAAACTGGCCCGGTAAGGCTCGAATCGCGGTGCAATTTGTAATCAATTATGAGGAAGGTGGCGAGCGCAACGTACTCGATGGTGACCCCCACTCCGAAACATTTCTCTCAGAAATCGTCGGCGCCGCAGCCTATACGGACCGGCACCTATCCGTCGAGTCTCTTTACGAATACGGCTCGCGTGCTGGATTTTGGCGGTTGCACCGCCTATTTCAAGCCTATCAATTACCCGTTACCGTGTTCGGCGTTGCGCTCGCGCTGTCTCGCAACCAACCTGCGGTTGAAGCAATGCTCAAAGCTGACTGGGAAATCGCGTGCCATGGTTATCGCTGGCTCGATTATCAGCAGATCCCAGAGGCGCTGGAGCGCGAACACATTGGGCGCGCCATTGAATTGCAGGAACAGTTAACAGGCGAGAAACCCTTTGGCTGGTATACCGGCCGGGACAGTCCCAACACCCGACGCCTTATTTTGGAGCACGATCACTTCCTGTATGACAGCGACTCATACGCCGACGATTTACCCTATTGGCTCGCCGGTCCCCGCGGACCTCATTTAGTGGTTCCGTACACCTTGGACGTCAACGATATGCGGTTCAACGCGGTTCAAGGGTTTAACGCCGGGGACCAGTTTTATACCTACTTAAAAGATGCCTTCGACTGCCTTTATGTGGAAGGTCAAGCCACTCCGAAAATGCTCTCAATCGGCTTGCATCCCAGGATTATCGGCAAACCAGGCAGAATCCAAGCTTTAAAACGATTTCTCGACTATCTTACGCAACACCCATCCGTTTGGGTGCCACGCCGAGTCGACATCGCTCGCCATTGGCATCATCACCATGTCCCCACGATGGCTTAGCGCGCATTCGGTGCGCGGGTTCGACCGGGTAGTAATGCCTCCAGCAAGAGCCCTATGAATGCGCCGGTCGAAACTGGAAACGCTAAAACCTGAATCAACAGCGCCGGCAGCGCGGTCCAGGTATCAACGCTGTCCGCGACCCAATAACCACCAATCAGCGCTCCTATAAAAATTGAACCGCAGCGCCAAGAGCGGGCGTTACTTTTAAACACTTGTAGCCCTGCCCAAGCCACCAAGCTAAACAGAATAAACGTCACCGTGCTGATCACTGGTTCTGGAATCAATTGAATGGCCTCTGCCAGGATGGGCATGAGTCCAAGCAGACACAGTAACGCTGCCGCATACAATCCGATTGTCGGGCGAGACTCACCCGACAATCGGATTAAACCGTTATTTTGGCTAAAGGTTGTATTGGGAAACGTTCCAAAGATGCTCGCCAAAACAGAATTCATGGCGTCCCCCATCAGGCCGCCGCGAAGACGATACCAGTACGCTGCATCTCCATACGGGTGGCCTGAAAGCGCATTGGTCGCAGTGAGATCCCCGATACTTTCCGTTGCCGAGACTAAAAAAATCGGAAACAAAATCACGATCACCGTCCAATCAATGCCAAACCCAAAGGGCATTAGCTTCGGCAGGAAGAGCGCGCTAGAGAAGTTGAGTGACGTCGCATCAACCCATCCAAAGAAGCTCGACGCTAACGTCCCAAAGACCAAACCAACTAAAATTGAGACCATCCGAAAACGCGGCGCAAGCGTCAACCCAAGCAGGGTAACCAACGTAATGCCGCACACCCACAGGAACGGTCCGGGCGCTGCCGAGCCGGTATAGGTATCAAACAGACTCCGAGCAGTCATCTCCATCAGAGATCCGCCAATCAGCACCAAGGTCACGCCCGACACATTACTCGTGATAAATTGCCTTAGGGTCTTTACAAAGGTCGTCAGCGCGACCATCACGCCCGCGCAAACCAAGGCTGAACCAAACAGAATCCCGAGCGCCTCGTCACTGGAGTGGGTCTCTGCAAGCCCATGATAGAGAAAAATGAGTGGTCCAACGAAGGCAAAGCTGGTGCCTTGAAGACTTAAAAGGCCTGAGCCCAAGGGCCCAACTCGCACAATCTGCAGGACCGTTGCCAGGCCTGAAATGACCAATGCCGCACTAATCAAATAACTGGTCTGACTTGCAGATAAGCCCATACCCGTTGCGATGATGAGCGGCGCGGCGATAATACCGCCCACCGCAGCCAACGCATGCTGGCTGCCCAGCAAAAAGGATTGTCCAGACAACTTCAAAGCATCGTCACTCACCCTCGCCTCCGGAACCCATCTAATCGACCTGCACCGCTGAAAACCGCACGGCCTAGAGCAGCAGGTACTTCAACAGGAAGATTCCCGCAATTACAAAGCTTGCGGCATCGGCCGCTTTAAACTCAAAAGACCCAATCCGGATGAGAGCGTAAGTGATAAACGCCAGTCCAATGCCATCCGCGATCGAGAAGGTCAGTGGCATCGCCAACGCGCCCACCACAGCCGGCACATATTCCGGTATCTGAGTCCAATCAATCTCTTTAATGCTACCCACCATCAAACACGCAACGAAGAGCAGAGCGGCCGATGTTGCATAGGCCGGAATGCTTTGCGCCAAGGGCGCGAAAAACAAACAGCACAAAAACAGAACGCCAACGACAACAGCGGTCAGCCCCGAGCGCCCGCCGGCTTCGACGCCAGCCGCGCTCTCAATAAAGCTGGTGGTCGATGAGGTGCCCAGCATCGCACCAACCGCAGTCGCACCAGAGTCAGCCAATAACGCAGGCCGCAGATTGGGCAATTTCCCCTTATCATCAAGTAGTCCCGCGCGCTGCGAGACCGCGACCATCGTGCCAGCCGTGTCAAAAACATCCACCAAGAGCAATGCCAAAATGATCGGCACCATCGACATCGTCAGCGCCGCTTCAAGATCAAACTGCATAAAGACCGGCGCGATTGAGGGCGGTGTTGAAACGAGCCCTTGGAATTCGGTCACACCAAGTAGCCAACCCAAGATCGACACACTGCCAATACCGAAAATGATCGCGCCCACGAACCCCCGCGTGCTTAAGACCGCAATCAAAATGAACCCTGCTAAACAGAGGACGGCCTCAATTTGCGTCAGCGACCCGAGGCTTACTAGCGTTGCAGGATTGTCGATCACAATGCCTGCATTCTTTAATGCGATGAAACCAATAAAAAACCCAATGCCGGCAGAAATGCCATATTTGATATTCATCGGAATTGCATTGAACAGCCATTCCCGAATGGGCAATACGCTCAGAACAACAAAGATAACGCCAGAGATCAGTACGGCGCCAAGTGCCGTCTGCCAGGGATAACCCATCCCGAGCACGATGACATAACTAAAAAAGGCGTTCTGACCCATGCCTGGCGCAAGAGCAATCGGATACCGCCCCAGCACTCCCATCATGAAACTGCCGAGCGCGGCGGCCAAGCAAGTCGCGACAAAAACGGCCCCAAAATCCATTCCCGCATCAGACAAGATAGACGGATTTACAACGGTAATGTACACCATGGCAAGAAAGGTTGTGCCACCCGCCAACACTTCGGTCTTGGGTGATTGCGCGGCTTCGTGGTAGCCTAGATACTTCAAGATTCGAGCCACAGGTTACCCTTTATGTAGACAATATCTCGCTAAGATATCAGTCTTTAACTCGGCGGCCTAATCGACCTTAAGCCCTATTTCATCGCGCAACGTTTTGGATTCCTATGGATAAGCATTTTATTTCAGCCGCCGATTTGCTCAGAGATTCGTTCCTGCTAGCAGAACAGATTTACGCAAGCGGCTTCCGCCCTAATTTTATTGTAGGGGTCTGGCGAGGCGGCGCGCCTGTTGGGATCGCGGTTCAAGAATACCTTGAATACAAGGGTCTCGAGAGCGATCACATCGCAATTCGCACAAGCTCTTACTATGGCATTGACCAGCAGGACAAAGACGTTCGCGTCCACGGCTTGCAATATATTATTGATCGCGCCAATCACGACGACCACTTACTGATCGTGGATGATGTCTTTGACTCCGGTCGCAGCATTACCGCGGTGCTCCGCGAGCTCAAGGAAAAATCCCGACGCAACCTGCCCGAAACCATACGGATCGCCTGCCCTTGGTTTAAGCCGAAAAAGAATCAGACCGAGGTTGTCCCGGACTACTATGTTCATGAAACAGATCAATGGCTGGTCTTCCCGCATGAGATTAACGGTCTGACCGAGGCTGAAATTCGCCTGGGTAAACCGGATATGGCCGATATCCTTTTCCCAAATTAAACCGCGCTCGGATCAGGCACCATCCTCAGGCTTACTCGTGATTAAGTAGCGCATCAATCGCGCTCGCTCGGCCCGACTGAGTTTCGTCATGTTACCCAGCGGCATATAACCGGAGCCAATCGCCGATGCGGCTCGGACGCTCTGGCGTAGCAAGTCTTCCTGATCTACAAAGTACAAGCCGCCTGGCGCTGTTGCGAACCCTGGGTGGGTTGGCGACGCGCTGTGACAGTTGGCACAATGCGTCATCATGAGCCCATCAATCTCTACCTGAGTAAGCGCTGGCTCAATAGACTCCACCGTCGCGCTTGAGGCATTCGGCGCGTTGTTTCCGGCCGGAACCGGCGGGCGCAACAGCAGCATTGTCAGCACAACCAAACCTGCGGCTATCCAAAGATAGCGCCAATGAAGGATGTTCAAATGTCGTAAATTAAAAAAATGCCGCGCAACTGCCCCGGCAAACATCACCAAGAACAGACCTAAAAAATTCAAACTGTGCTGATACAACAGCGGGAAGTGCAAACTGACCATACAAAACAAAACAGGCATCGTCAGATAATTATTAAAGAACGACCGATGCCGTGCAGCGAGCGTTAACGCCAAATCCGGATCTCGTCCCGCCTGAACGGCCACAACAAAGGCTTTTTGCGCGGGAATAATGCCAAAAAAGACATTGCCGACCATGATGCTGCCCAGG
>JAQWWC010000267.1 GCA_029249645.1 Pseudomonadales bacterium | reverse complement strand
AGAGGGTTTTTACGTTATCGTTTATGATAATCGTGACATTGGTAAAAGCACTTGGGTAACGGCTGAACCAGCCGTAGTAAGCTTTATTAAAGTACTCCCTACTTTCCTGATAGAAGCCTTTGTTGACGGCATTTTTACGTTTATCTTTGATGAAACAGGCCGGTTTAACATGGCCAACCCAGCGCCTGCCGAATATAACCTAAAGGATATGGCGTTAGACGGCGTCTCGTTGTTAGACCACCTTGAAGTCGAGAAGGCTCACATTGTAGGCGCGTCGATGGGCGGCATGATCGCCCAAGTGATGGCGCTGAATTATCCAGACAGGGTTTCAACGCTAACCGTGATCATGTCGACACCGGGGTTTGATACGCCTGGCCTTGGAGGACCGCATCGAAAGTTTAGAGACGCGATGAAGGAATCGATGGTGCTTAACTTATTAGAGCAGGAGGAAGAAGCTCTCGTAGTAATAGAACGAGCCTTAACGGGATCGCGCTTTGCCTTTGATGAAACGGTTTTTAGGGAGCAGGCCGCAAAGAGGCTCCAACAAGGGATCAACACGTCTAATGCCCAAATTGCAGCCGTTGGCGCCAGCCCTAATCGATTTCAGCGATTACCGGAAATCCAGATACCCACGCTGATTGTGCACGGAACCGAAGATCCGCTCATCCCTATTGATCATGGTCTATCTTTGGCAGAGAACATTCCGAATGCCGCCAAAATGATTATGCAAGGCGTGGGTCATGAAATACCCGAAGCCTTAGTGCCGTCCATCGCGTCCAGGCTCGGAGGCCATTTTAATCAAGTCGAAAAATGAGGGTTCAAAAATGCCGTGTAGCGCTAGGCGTTTGATGTGGAAAGGTCATGCGAATACAACGGCCATGGGCTTTTCAGAAGAATATTAAGATCATGAAACTATGAGCAATGAACAGCCCAACAATCCGCTGCATGGTGTGAAGCTGACGGAAGTTTTGATGCGTCTTCATCAGCATTATGGCTGGGATGGGTTGGCCGAGAGGATCAATATCAACTGTTTTAAAAGCGATCCTTCAATTAAGTCGTCACTGAAGTTTCTGCGCAAAACCGAATGGGCTCGAGAAAAACTAGAAACATTGTATGTTGCGACCTTTGAAATCAATTCAGTAGGGTCGGATACTCGATAATCCTTACTAATTAGTGCAGTACAAAAGCTTCTATCGCGTCTCGATTATGGTGAATGGCTCTTAAAGCGCCCGCAACGGCTGCGTCATAGTGATATTCGTAACAGAAATATCAAAGTGACCTCCTCTAGAGGAGGTGGCCAACCTGAAACCGGAAACCCAATAGGCCCCAGTGTTCATAACGTCTAGCGTACGCCGTTGGACAGCGATGTGGCGATTTTAAGGGCGTTGGAAAAGATCTTTAAGACTCTAGGCTTGATTGGTATTCGTCTAAAAGCCCAGCGGAAGCGCGGTTCACGAGTTTTGGTGGACAACGTCTTGTCGGCGGTTGAATCAAATTTGGGTCGCGATGAGGATGCGGGTGGTTCCAGCGCCGCCCGAAATCATGCTAAGCACGCACCAATATAAAGGCATGTTAAGGTTTCTGAGAAGCTTTCAAAAATACCGGAGATCGTAAAGGGTAAGCGTAAGGTTGTTGAAGAAGCCTTGCAGCATAGCCTGGTAACGTTCTGCAAGGCGCAAGCGGCCTTGGGCGGTCATTAAATTGGTTGGGTCGGCATGGGTTATGACACGCAACTTTAAGAGAAGGTTAAAAATTTCGGGGGTGAAAAAATGAAAATCAGTATTTCAATCATTGCTGTTGTCTTGGTTTTGGGCGCCCTTATGATTGATCAGCGGACAAACCTGTTTATTTACGCGATGACGAATAACGAATTGCCCGAGTTGCTGCCGCCGAAAGATGAAGGTGAAGCCGTCGTCTGGTTTGATGATTACTACACAGTTCAGAGAATAGATGAACGAACCTTTGCCATTGGCGAGCCTCGGTATTACCAATTTAATTTCAATTATCTGATACTGGGCGAAAGCCGCGCGATTATTTTCGATGCCGGGACCGGGCAGCGAGACATTCGCGCCGTTGTGGAAAGCCTGACAGATCTTCCGCTGACCTTTGTTCCTTCCCATTTACATTATGATCATATTGGCAACGAGGTTGTCTTCGAAAAAACAGCATTAATTGATTTGCCGCATTTAAGGCAGCGCGCTGTCAATAATACATTACCGCTCACGCGGTTTGAGCACCTTGGTGAGGTCGAAGGATATGCCTTACCCGAGTTGATGATCAGTGAATGGCTCATCCCAAATGAGACGATTGATTTAGGTAACAGACCGCTATTAGTGCTCTATACCCCTGGGCACACAGAAGACTCGATCTCGCTTTTTGATCAGGAATCGGGCTACCTGTTTGCAGGAGATTTTCTGTATCCTGGACAACTGTATGGATTTTTGCCGAACAGCAGTATGGGCGACTATTTACAGGGCGCGCAAACAATCGAATCAGTAAGTGGCGATAGCTTGCGAGTATTTGGTGCGCATCGAGATGCTTCCATGGGGGTTCCCGAACTGAACTTGGAAACGGTTATTCGATTGCGTGAGACTTTAAACGGCATCCGATCTGGCGCGTTGGAATCAACTGGAACCTATCCTGTTGTCTACGAGGTCTCTGATAGAGTGCAATTGCTGTCAGAGCCAAAATGGTTGCAGGATTGGACGCCGATGTATCCAGGGTTACATAGCAAAAATAATTAGTTTCATCGGTGATCTTTGCGCGAGGTTGGGGCCTTTTTCGATGATGCGTTCGTCGCGTTTGGCTCTGAAATTGCCAGCGGAACCAGTGAAGGATTGGGCGCGAATACGATCGTTCAGCGCGCCAGGAGAACTAAATCGCATGAGGTCATCGCACTGGCAATCAAGGTCAACTAACTTGTTCTGGAATAGGGCTGCAGTATGAATGACAACACTGCGCAGCCACTCTGGCAGCCGAGCCCAGAACGGATCAAAGCCAGTAACCTCAAACGCTTTGCTGAAAGTCTTGAGCGCGAGCTCGGCAAACGCTTCGACGACTATGAATCCCTGCACGCGTGGTCTTGTGAGGCGCCCGAAATTTTCTGGGCTCAGATCTGGCGATTCACAGAGATTCGTGCATCGCGCCAATGGGATGCGGTGCTGAGCGATGCAGACCAGTTCCCCGGCGCACGGTGGTTCGAGGGCGCGCGATTGAATTTCGCTGAAAATCTATTGCGCCATCGCAGTGACAAGCCAGCGCTGATCGCTAGGCTAGAAAACGGCGCGCGTAAAACGCTTACTTATGACGAACTCTATCAAAGAGTTTCTGAGTGCGCGGCAGGCTTGCGCAAGCTTGGGGTCGTGCGGGGCGATCGGGTTGCGGGCTTCATGCCGAATATTCCAGAAACGATTGTCGCAATGCTGGCAACGGCCAGCATCGGCGCAATTTGGTCCTCATGTTCACCGGACTTTGGGATTAATGGTGTGATGGACCGATTTGGACAGATTGAACCCAAGGTGCTTTTTGGTTGCGATGGGTACTTTTATAACGGTAAAACCATCGATACACTGCCGCGCCTTGAGGCGATTTGCGGCAAAATTGAGAGTATTTCGCAGTTGGTGGTGGTGCCCGTTGTTCACGCTTCGCCATCGATCGACAAGATGGACCGGGCGGTTAACTGGGCGGAATTTTTGTCTACCGAGCGCGGTGCGGTTCTCGTTTTTGAACCCCTGCCGTTTAATCATCCTCTTTACATTATGTATTCCTCCGGGACTACTGGCGTACCCAAGTGCATTGTCCACAGTGCGGGTGGCACGCTCATTCAGCATTTGAAGGAGCACCGGCTGCACGTTGATTTAAAGCCCTCTGACCGACTGTTTTATTTTACGACCTGCGGCTGGATGATGTGGAATTGGCTGGTGAGCGGGCTGGCATCGGAGGCAACCGTCGTGCTGTATGACGGCTCGCCGTTTTATCCAGAACCCAAATCCCTGATCGATTTGGTTGAACAAGAGCAGGTCAGTATTTTTGGCACCAGCGCAAAATACATCAGTGCGTTAGAAAAAGCGGGCGTTAATCCGAACAAGACGCATGATTTGCTGCAGCTACGCACGATGCTGTCTACAGGCTCGCCCCTCTCACAGGAAAGCTTTCGTTATGTCTATCGCGATATCAAAGCGGATCTTTGCCTAGCATCGATTTCTGGTGGGACCGATATTATTGCCTGCTTTGTATTGGGCAATCCCTGGTTGCCGGTTTGGGAGGGCGAGATCCAATGTCGCGGGCTCGGTATGGCCGTTGAAATCTGGGATGATGATGGCCGCTCGGTTTGGCAGCAAAAAGGAGAGCTTGTCTGTATCAAGCCCTTTCCGAATGCGCCCATTTACTTCTGGGGCGACCCAGACCAAAAACAATATCGAGCCGCTTATTTTGAAACCTACCCGGGCATCTGGGCGCAGGGCGATTATGGTGAGATCACTGCGAACCAGGGGATGATCATTCATGGTCGATCCGATGCGGTGTTAAACCCCGGCGGCGTTCGCATCGGTACGGCGGAGATTTATCGTCAGGTTGAAAAATTAAGTGAGGTTATCGACAGTATTTGTATCGGTCAAAATTGGGAGGATGACGTCAGGGTCGTGTTATTTGTCGTGTTGCGGGCTGGATTGGCGCTTGATGAGGCGCTGCGAGCGCGGATTCGTAGCACAATCCGGCGCGAGACCACCCCACGACACGTGCCGGCAAGAATCATTGCAGTCACAGATATTCCAAGAACGATTAGTGGCAAAATTGTGGAGCTGGCCGTGCGTAACGTCGTGCATGGCGAGGCCGTAACCAATACCGATGCGCTGGCCAACCCCGAGGCCTTGGCTCTATTCAAGGATTTAGCGGAACTCGTGTCTTAACCTTGGGGCTTCAACCCTGCAGCACTGCTTGCAGGGTTTGGCAGGTGGTTCGTATGACTTGCCGAAATGGGATTAAGACAAGCCCATCAAATCCAGCATATTGCCGAAGTAAAACTTATCCATTGTTTCGGTATCACAGTCGGTCATGGTGCGCTCAAACTTCCCTATGGGGTCGTTCGTGCCCTCTGGATGCGGGTAGTCTGAGGCGAATACCAGCATGTCCGGCCCGACGTTCTCAATAATCCAACCAACCGGCTCACCCGCGAAGGGCGAGACCTTAATGTGACGTTTTGCTGTTATCGAGGGTGCCTCAGCGAATTTACGACTGCGCTTCAGCAACTTTGCCGTGAAGTCCAGTTGATGCAGCCAGGAGGGTAACCAGTAAGCGGCATGCTCCATGCTCATCACGCGCAGATTGGGATGGCGCGTAAAGACGTCGTCAAAAATCATTGCGGATAGAAATAGCTGCGCGCTGGCGCCGATGTTCAGCAAGGAGAGTTCGCCCGCGGGGGCATCGCCACCCAGCGCGAGTTCATTCTTGCCGTTGTTTTTGAAGCTCGGCGACACCGGGTTGTAATCCCCATTGGCCGCGACATGTATGCTTGCTGGGATGCCGCGCTCAGCAAAACCTGCCCAGATCGGATCAAAATCAGGATGGGTATAAGATTTGTTGTCTGGGTTGGGCTCGTTCGTCGGCAGCAAGAAGGTATAACAACCATCATCGAAGCCTTGATCCATGATGGCTTTAGCACGCTCGGGTCCAAGGTTCAGTGGAATATAGCCAACCGCTTTTAAGCGCGCGTCATGGGCGCAGAAACTCGCCATGGCGCGGTTAAGCGTCATTGAAGTGGCCGCCAGCGCGTCGCCATGGGCGGCGTGCAGTGTCTGATGAAAAGAGTAGGTCGGCAGTACCCACTGCAGCTCAAAGCCCAATAAATCCAGCGTATGCGAGCGCTCTTTAGGATCAAAAGCCCCGAGCCGGCTCCACCCACTTTTGGTGTTGTCCATGAGGGCCGCTTCAAACTTGGCCATCGCCGCAGGGTCGCTTTGCCTGCGCGCCAATAGCTCACGCCCTCGATCTAAGCCCGCTTGCGGCACGGCCAGGCCTTTTTGCGCATGCATTGAGGGTACAAGATCGAGGTGCTCAGGAAGCGCCGCGTTGTGTAGGAAATCTTCCAATTCAAAGAGGTGCGAATCCACATCGATGATGCGTCGGTGAGCGGCGTAGGTCATGGTGGGGTCCTGTTTACTTTTACCTTAGTCGATTTAAAGTAACGGCGCTATTTTAGGTTGTCAATAATAAGGCTAGAGTTTCACTTCGGTTTCCCCTCGATCAAGAACTCGACTGTCACCCGACGTCAGCAGCTGCTCGATACGACCCAAGGGATGCTTGTTGGCAAGGGCTTACAGGCGTTTGCCATGGAAGGGTTAGCAAAAGCTGCGGCGGTTTCGGCGCCCCTTGTATACAACTATTTCGCCAACCGGACCGAGTCGCTGCAAGCGCTTCTCAAGCAGGCGTACCAACGGCGTGTTGAGGAATTTAGCTTGTTGGCGCGGGACCGGGACGCGCAAAATTTCGAAGACATTGTCATCATCTCTGTCACGGCCAACTTTGATCACCATGCACCGGATCAGGTTTAGCCCTTGCTACTCTCCCAATTCGAACTATCCGTCAAAACGGCCCCTCTCTGGTTAGAGCGGCGGCCGAGCTGTATCAGTTGAGTTCATGTCAAGCTGGCATGGTTTCAGCATGACATCAGGGGCCTCAATCGCGGCTGCAGAACTTGCGGTCATCGCCGACCTTCATCGCGGTTACCTATATTTTGGTGGGGATAGCGCGTATTGCACGCGGATAAGTGTGCCGTAAGGTTCACTGCACGCGCAACAAAGAGGATTAAATTTGACAGGGTTTGGTTACCCGACCGCCTCTGAATTGAGGGTTCGATAATGCCGCTGCCCTGATCGGGAAGCGCCTAAAGATGGTTTCAATGGGCGTCACCAAATACCCGGTCATGCAACAGGAGACATCCGAAGGGGCATCGAAGGCGATGAGCTGTGTTTCGATCAATGGCTCAGTTGGCGCGCAGTGTTTGGGCCTTTAGGTGGCGCGCTTTATAAAAAAACCAGATTTGGAATACTTGTTTTGGGATTGGACTTCGGCTTTAGACTCAAGGTGATTTGATCGGGTGTCGCGCCCGCCTTCGAAACGGTGGTTGGATAGTTAGCGTAACCAATCAATTTTGAAGGCAGGCGGGTATTAGCCGTTGGCTGGATTTGAACTTAACCCAATCGGTGCAGGGCGCAAATCTTGTTGCCGGCGGGGTCCCGCAAGTAGGCTAGGTAAATACCAGTACCGGGTCGTTCACCGGGTGGGTCTTCTAAGGTTTCCCCGCCGTTATCAAGGCCTGCTTGATGCCAAGCATCCGCTTCGGCTGGGGTTGCGGCTGCAAAACCGACGGTACCGCCGTTCGCGCCGCAGGCAGGCTCACCATTAATAGGGGTCGACAGTGAGAAGATACCCGTTGGCGTGAAATAAAAGCAGCGGCCTTTATCATCCATGTTGCCTGGTGGGTGGCCCAAAGCCCCTAAGGTCGCATCATAAAATGTCTTTGAAGCGGCCATATCGTTGGTGCCGAGCATAATGTGACTGAACATTGTGAATCCTTTTAATCGTTAAACTTAGACGTTTACCTAGTGCCGTGGATCATGCCATTCTTGGGATCGATAGGGCAAGGTGGGGCCCTTAGCTGCAAAGGTTGAAGCCGCCTTCCTGATCCAGAAGACTGGCTCGCTTGACAGGCTGGGCCTAAATCTAATGCTTAGATCTGCAATTCGGTCCCTTCTTAACGGACCGTAGAGCGGGTTGATTCATAATGGGCCCACGCTAGGAGACCAACCATGAAGTATTCAGTCGCATTCGCCTCGGAAGTAGATTCTTGGAAATGGGCAAAACGCGCCGAAGCACTGGGTTTCCACGCAGCTTGGTTTTACGACACACAGCTACTGAATCCGGACGTTTTTATCTGCATGGCGCTTGCCGCGCACGAAACCACAACCATTCGTTTGGGCACGGGGGTCTTGGTGCCCTCGAATCGCATCGAACCGGTGACGGCCAATGCGTTTGCCAGCCTAAATCGCCTCGCGCCTGGTCGAATTGATTTTGGGGTGGGCACTGGGTTTACCGCCAGGCGCACGATGGGCCTCGGCGCCATACCGCTTGCTCGAACGAAGGTGTATATCGAGCGTGTTCAGCAGCTGTTGGCAGGTGAGACCGTCGAGTGGGACTTTGAATCTCAGCCCAAGAAGATAAAGTTTCTAAATCCCGATTTAGGGCTCATAAACCTTGAAGATGAGATCCCGTTGTGGGTTTCGGCGTTTGGTCCCAAGGCAATGCAGCTGGCCGCAGAATTGGACGCCGGCTGGCTGAATTTTGGTATTAATGGCGCGGATAAAGCGCTCGAGAGCATGCAGCAGGCCTGGCGGGCGGCAGGGCACGCGCCAAGTGATTTGAAATCGAATCTGTTTTTTCTGGGGGCTGTTCTCACCGGTGATGAGGCCGAAGATGAGGCGAGGTTAATGGCCCAGGGCGGACCGCTAACTGCGGTGATGTTCCATAACCTTGCTGACGAGGTTGGCGCAATGGGCGGGCGTAATCTGCCGATGGGTCCCCTCAGTAACTTGCTCGGGGACTATTTGTCTGCTCATGATCAGTATGCGCCAGAGGATGCCAAATACCTTACCAATCACCGTGGACATTTAATGTTTGTTCGGCCCGAAGAGACCCATATCAGTCCGGAGTTGGTGCGCAGCACGACCTTAAGCGGCACCGAAAGTGAACTCATTACATCGTTAAGTGCGCTCAAAGCGGCAGGCTATACAGAAGTAACGATTCAACTCGTCCATGATCACGAGGCGGCGCTGGAAGATTGGGCGAAGGTTTTTGCTCAGGTGGAATAAGGCTTAAGGTTCGGCGTCGATGGGGCCTGCGGAGAAGGCGTTTAGAATCGGGCAGTCCGGTCGGTCATCTCCTGTACACTGATTAGCCAGCGTTTGGAGCTCCAAGGTCAGCGTGGTTAGGTCATCCAGTTGTTTTTGTAAGAGCGCGAGCTTTGACAGGGTAATCTTTTTGACGTCTCGGCTCGGGCGACCATGATCCTCGTACAAGGAAAGCAGCTCCCGACATTCTTCGATCGAAAAATTGAATTGTCTTGCGCGTTGAACAAAGCCAAGCTTCTGACAGCTTCGGTCATCATAAAGCCTGTAGCCCGCGGGGGTTCTGCCGGTTGCCAAAACCAATCCAACTTCGTCGTAGTAACGAATGGTCTTTACCGGCAAATTGGTTCGCTTTGATGCATCATTAATGGTGAGCATGGCGGTTGACCCTCCTGTTACCGGAGGCTTTATAGTCGCACGATGCAAACGGCAACGACAACTGAAAAAACACCTGGGCTACTCGAGCTTAACTGGCGCTGCCGGCACACATGGCGGACGGCCTCGTATAATACGCTTTGGTGTCTTTTGGGTTGTTCGATCGGGGACATGGGCACGATTTTATTTTTCCAACTCAGCGGTATTGCCTGGCCCGTGATGGCCATTATGAGTCTGGCCATTGTCAACGGCCTGCTCACCTCGATTGCCTTGGAAACCGTGATTTTAAGCCGTCAAATGGCGCTTGCGATGGCCTTTAAAACGGCGATTGGCATGTCGCTGATCTCTATGGTGTCGATGGAAGTTGCAATGAATGTGGTGGATGTTGCTATGACGGGTGGGGCGCGCTTGTCGCTGACGGTGATCCCGTTCATGTTGGCG
>JAQWWC010000266.1 GCA_029249645.1 Pseudomonadales bacterium | reverse complement strand
AAAATAAGCCCCCTTTGTTGCTCATCCAGGTTGAAGGTTGTCATGTGGACTTCGATTGGAACGCTTGATCCATCGGGCCGCTCCGACTCTAGGATGAATTTCAAGAATTGTCCGAACATCTGTTGCGCCGCTCTCGCATCGCTTTCAAAGTCTTGTCGATCTTGATGCCAAAGATCCCAGATGGGTCGAGTGCGGAGTTCAGCATTGGTCCGGCCAAAGAGCGCTTCGGCGGCGTCATTACAAAACAGTAAATTGCCAGACTCAAGATTGACGATTAGGCAGCAATCGGGTGCCGCTCTGAGTGCGGCAACCAGGCTTTGATTTTCAAATTGCAGTCTGAAAATACTCTCAACGCGTTCGTTAAAAGCGCGTGACAGCTGCTTGATCTCAATCGCATCTGCTGGGTTGCCTTCGGGCAGGAGGGTGAGGTCTGAACCGTCACCTTTGACGCGTTGCCCCAGCGCACGCAAGGGTCGGATTGCGACAACTTCGAAGATTAGGACGACAATTAAAATAATGAGAAGGGTTCGCAAGAAGCCAATTCGAGCAAACTGCCAATGCCGATTTACAAACACGTCAAACGCTTGATGGGCGTTCAGGGTTGCAGATAGACGCATTGGGGCCTGATCGACAATCGACGATCGCTCAGACACCGAAAGCGTAATAAATTGTGGCGTCAGCATGTCGAGTACGGGTCTGGTGAGAATTTGTTGAGATTGCTCTGCGACATAATAGGAAGTTGTGCCGCGCTGCAGCACCACCTGTTGGAAGCTCGAGTGCTCCAGTAAGCGGGTCAATGTTGCATTCAAGCGCTCGGTCTGATGGTTGGTGTCGAGGTCGATTAAGGTGGGTAAGAGTAGTTGAAGGGTTTGCGTGTTTTGTGCACGTACCTGCTCAGAAACGCGGCTCCAATCACCTAAAAGGCTCCATGAAAATAACAAAATGCCTGCTAACAATCCGAGAGATAGGCTGATCAACGCGCTTTTTCGAATAAACGTATTCAAAGGAGTTTTATCCGATCATTGGGGTTGCAGCGTGCTGGGATATTGACTGGCATTGTGCGCCTTAATATCTTGGCCGCGTAAAGCGTGAATCAGAAAAGTTTGGACCTTTATGGCTCATTAATCCACAAGCATCTGAATACGCGCGGCCTCCTCTCTGAGCAGTTCCGGTGATCCTAACAACTGGCGATTGGCGCCGATTCGCTTAAACCAGTAATGCAGGCCGACCAAATCGGTAAAGCCCATCCCGCCGTGGACCTCGGTGCTGGTTCTAGCCACAAATTGTGCAACCTCTGATAGATGCGCGTTGGCATGGCAAACCGTTAACCGCGCCGTGCCGTCGCTTTCCGATAAAGCATGTCCGCCATACCAAATGAGCGCCCGGCAGGGTTCTAGCTGGGATGCCATTTCGGCACACATGTGTTTGACGGCCTGAAAAGAGGCGATCACTCGGTTGAATTGCTCCCGTTGACCGGCGTACGCCACCGCCTGATCCAGCATACATTGAGCGGCCCCAAGCGAATCCGCAGCTTGAACGATGCGGCCCGCATTAAGACCTGCTTGTAGCACCGCCGGGTCATCGGTCATTAAGGCGGCATCAACCTGATCGAATTTCAGCTCGCAAACGGTGCGGGTTTTGTCGATGGTGGTGAGTAGGGTTCGGGTGAAGCCGGGATCCTTTGAATCGACCCAATATAGCTGTCGGTTAGGGCCGTTCACGATGTAGGCATCGGCCGAGGCATCCAGCGCAAACAATGCTTTGCCGGTAAGTCGGCCATCAGAGACTTTCATGCCGGCATCTAGCCTTGCGCCCACTGCTTCAGATAGTGCAATCCCGACTCGGTAGCGTCCGGCGGCAATATCTGCGAGATGGCCTGTTTGTCCTGAGGCTATTAACAGGCTCGGTGCCATAATTGCAGTGCTGAGAAATGGGCCAGGCGTGATGTGGTAGCCCAGTGTCTCACCGACCACTACGGCGTCGAGAAGGCCTAGCCCCACGCCGCCATGAGCCTCTGGGATGATGAGGCCGGCGAGGCCGAGCTCTGATAGCCCGTGCCAAACCGATTGATCTAGTCCAGAGTCTTGGGCCACCGCGCGGACCTTATCAAGGGGTTCTTGGTCTTTTAAATAGCGCGTGATGCTGTCTTGAAGGAGTACTTGTTCCTGAGAAAGTCCGAATTCCATTATGCCCCCGGTACTGCGAGTTTGGGTTCTTTGGGCATGCCAAGGCCGCGTTCGCTGATGATGTTTTTTTGAATTTGGGACGTGCCGCCGCCAATGATCAAGCCTAAAAAGTACATATACTGATATTGCCAAGAGCCATTGTCACGAAGATAGGGATTGTCTCCATAGCTCAGGCCGATTTCGCCCAAGACATCAATGCCGAGGCATTCGATCTCGTGTCTCAGCTCCGTTCCGATCAGTTTGACAACCATGCCCGCCAGCTTGGTGTCTTGGTTTTTATTGATGCGCGCGGATAACAATCGCATGTCGTTATACTGCATGGCCATCACTCGGCCCTGTAACCGCATGAGGCGGTCTCTAAAAATTGGGTTGTCGATGGCGCGTTCACCGCCGATTGTTTCTTGTTGCATCAAGCGAATGACGCCGTTGAGTCGGGACATGGCGGCATCCGGTGGCGCCAGGGAGCCCCGCTCGTGACCTAAGATAGCGTTGGCAACTTGCCAGCCCTGTCCCCGTTGTCCCACGATCTGATCTTTTGGAACACGGACGTCTGTGAAAAAGACTTCGTTGAAATTGGCGGCGCCAGTCATGTCCACCAGCGGCCTGACCTCGATCCCCGGCGTGTTCATTTCAAACAATAAAAAGGAGATGCCCAAGTGTTTGGGTGCTTCGGGCTCAGTTCGGACCAGACAAAATATCCAATCGCTGATCTGTGCGGTGCTCGTCCAGATTTTCTGACCGTTGATCACCCAGTCGTCGCCATCGAGCTCGGCTTTGGTTGTAAGGCTCGCAAGGTCACTGCCTGCGCCGGGCTCGGAATACCCCTGGCACCAGATGAGTTCGCCATGAATCGTTTTTCGAATGAACTGTTGTTTTTGCACCTCGGTGCCGAGTTCTAAAAGTACGGGCGTTAGCATGCTGATGCCTTGGCCGCTGAATCCAGTGTTCATTTGGGCAGTACTAAACTCCTCGGCAATGATCCTAGACTGAATGATGTCTGGTTCGGCGCCATAGCCGCCATAAGCCTTAGGGATCGTGCGAGAGTGGTAGCCGTTAGCGATCAGTTTGGCCTGCCAGGCTTGCACGGCTGCGCTCCGAGGCCCTTCTCCAGGTTTTGGTTGTTGGTCGATATTGGCATCGATAAAGGCTTTAACCTCTGCACGAAAAGCGTTGTACTCGGGACCATACGTGAGATCCATTTTTGACTCCGGCGAACGGTGAAGGTAGGACAGAGGCTAGCATAATCAAAGATTTCGCGACAACGACCGGGCGGGCAAGATTCGTCGTTATTCGGCGCGCCGACGGCGCTGGTCAGCCCGCGGGTTATAGCTGTTGGATTAGGTCCCAGAAGGCTTGGTGATCAGCGTGTTTGGGCGGGCTTGATGCGGCGGGATCAATGGTTTGGGCAACCACCAGATCAAGGCTTGGCGAAATAGAGAGGTGGTTCCCACCTGCACCGCGTGCGCTGATTAGGTCCTGCGG
Organism: Pseudomonadales bacterium; assembly: GCA_029249645.1. Lineage (GTDB taxonomy): Bacteria > Pseudomonadota > Gammaproteobacteria > Pseudomonadales > Azotimanducaceae > UBA9926. The sequence continues at coordinate 17,253 of JAQWWC010000266.1, read as the reverse complement.
CGCGTGCGGTAGCAAGGGTTTTGCGTAGACCTGCTTAGACCCCGGACGCATGTGCGTCTGCGCTTGATTGTTCCACCACATTAGGTGCCAGGCTGGGTTGGTGCTCTGACTCTGGATGCCTAGCGCGGCTCGATAGTACGGGTCAACCAGTTGGTCTTCGAGCAACGCTTCGCCGATTTTGCGAAGAGACTGGGCCGTAGTCTGCAATGCCGAAAAGGTGTGCCCATCTGCATCTTTCGTCCGCGTGATCCAGGTGGTGTCTGTGATGCCTAATGGCTCGCATAGCCAAGCTTGCGTCAGGGCGTTGAGCTCAAGCCCTGTTTGAATTGTGAGAGCGGTTTTGAGTTTCTGGTAGGCGACGTTGTTATAGAACCAATCTTTGCCTACCTGGCCTTGTTTTTGCAGCTGCTCGTTCATCCCGGTTGTCATGTTCATTAAAATTTCAACAGTCAGACTGGCTTCATCGGGTTTCGTGAGCTGGGTCCATTCTGGGTCCAGAATGTGATTCATTGCGTCGACCCGTTCTAGAAAATAGCGCGCCTCGGCAATGCCGATCAAGATCGAGACAATGCCTTTTTGAACTGCGTAAACATCAACGGGCGCACTCATTAGGCATTGATCAAAAACCAAGCTGCCCGCTTTGCTCACGGAAATTTGGGCCGTGCCCTGCGCTTGACATAGTTGCTGCAGATCTTGGCTGGCAGTCATCAGGAAACCTGTCCGAAACCCGTATGAGTGATTAATTGTCGAAGCACCGGCAACGGTACTTTTGGGTTTCGATGAAAGTCCAACAGGCCATTGATCTCTTGCTGCACGTCGGTGAGCTGGGTCCAAACAAAGCCTCGGAGCCTCGGGGTTTCCTTAATAGCGTTTAATAACGCCGCCGTGCGCGTCAGGAACTCTTCAGCGTCCTGGGGCATATCCCCATAGAAAAAAGCGTCGCCGGGACCAATATCCGACGTCGTAACGAACCCAATCCCACCACATTCGGTCAATAGAAGCGGGAGGTGGCTAGGATCCGCTCCAGCGAGCGCGCCGAGACGAGGGTTCGGGCCATCATGGATGGATTGGGCTGGGTTTTGGGTCAAGCTCGCCAGCCTGTTTTGAAGCGTTGCAGAGGTCGAATCGTAAAGATGTAATGTCCAATAGTCGCCCGTTGAATATTCCCACCCGTCGTTGGTAATGACGGGGCGTGTTGGGTCCAGCGCCTTGGTAAGGTGGTAGATGGCATCAGCGAAGTGCCTTTGCTCGGGGCGCGTGCCTTGGTGCCATAGCCCCCAGGATTCGTTAAAGGGCACCCAGCCCACAATACAGGGGTGGGCCTGGTCGCGTTGAATCAATGCGGTCCACTCCTCAGTAAGGTCCGTCATCAAGGCCTCAGAAAATATTCGCCCAGAAGGCATCTCGCTCCAGACCATGAGGCCAAGGCGGTCGGCCCAATACAGGTAACGAGGATCCTCAAACTTTTGGTGTTTGCGCGCGAGGTTAAAGCCCAGCGCAAGGGTCAGCTCAATATCTTGTTTTAAGACGTTATCGGTTGTTGCGGTGTACCAACCCTCTGGGAAATAGCCTTGGTCCAGCACGCCGCGCAGATAGATGGGCTCGCCATTGAGCAGAATCTGATCATCCGCGACGGAGAGGCTCCGAAGACCGGTATAACTTTCAACGCGGTCGGTTTCTATCTCATTCGTGATGAGGCGAATCGAAACCGAATAAAGGTGTGGGTCTTGGGGATGCCAGAGGCGCGGCGTTGGGATCTGTAACGTTTGGGTCAACGCCGACCGACCCTTTGCCGATCCGCGCACGCGAAGGGGTAGTCCGTTGGGCTGCTGGACCTCTATTTCAATCTCTGTTTCCGAGTGCTTAGAGAGTTGGGTGATGACCGTTAGGCACTGCTCGGCAAGATCAAAGCGGTAGTGGACTTGGGTAACTCGTACTGCGGGCACGGGTTCTAGCCAAACGGTCTGCCAGATTCCAATGATGGGATCATAGTCAATGGGCCAGCGGGTATCGCCAGCCTGTTTGCCGCGAGGTTGTTGCCAGGAGGTCGTATCGGTAACGCGAATGACAATGCGGTTAGGCGTTGTCCGTAAGAATGGTTGAAGGTTGGCCGTAATTGGTGAGTAGCCGCCCCGGTGATGGGCAACCTGATGGCCATTGATCCAGATGGTTGTGGTGTGGTCCGCCGCGCCAATATGCAGGAGCGTTTCCTCGCTGCGCCAGGGCGATTCCGGAATGATGCGTTCATACCAAACAGATAAGCAACCGTCTGGACAAGCGGCTCCGCTGGCTTGAGTACCCGGCGCAAAGGGCACCATGATGACGTCAGGCGCCGGCAGCTCGGTCGACCAACCCTGCGCTTGACCGATCTGATCAGGGTCTGCCTTGAATGACCAAGCGCCGTTGAGGTTGAGCCACTCCGGTCGGGTCAGGATGGGTCTTGGGTGCTCGGGTCTGGGCACGTCGACCAGTTTCAGCGTATTCGTTTGGGTCATGAGGCGAGTCTAACAGGATTCGCCTCATGTGGATTGAGTTGCTGACTTGATTCTGTTTTGATTGAGGCGTTGAGGAGAGGCGCTATGGCTTGGACAGAAGTGAACGGAATGCTAACAGTGCGGTTGCGATTTGCCGATTTCAAAGAGGCATTCAATTTTATGCAGCAAGTTGCTGAGATTGCGGAAGCCCAAGGACATCATCCGGAGTGGTCGAACGTTTATAACTTGGTCGAGATATCCCTGACAACCCACGATTCAGGTAACCAACTGACATCAAAGGACTATTCGTTGGCCGATGCGATCAGTGCACTTTCGACGTTTAGAATGGCCAAGGTTGAAGTGCTTTGAAACAAGATGAGAGGAGCCAAGGCTTTGAGTGGCCTCAAACAACCCCGCCGTATCACTGCATTACGGATGAACAAGCCGAGCAATGGCACCGTGACGGCTACTTCTTACTAAAAAACGCCATTCCTCGATCCGCGATTGACGCGTTGCTTGCCGATGCCGACGACTTGGAAGCCGCTCGTGAGGCGCAGCTTCGGGCGCAGCATGAAGGTCATTTCTTGATCAATCGGGCGGGCGAGATCACGTTTACCATTCATATTGTGAAGCAGTCCCGCGCTGCTCGACGGTTTGTCTTTGAGCCTGCTTTAATTGATCTCTGTCGGGATTTGATTGGGCCAGATGCCAGAGTATATTGGGATCAGTTGGTTTATAAAAAGCCTGAGAATCCCCAAGAATTTCCCTGGCATCAAGACAATGGATACACGTTTGTAAAGCCTGAGAATTATCTTACCTGCTGGATTCCGCTCACGCCGGCGACCATTGAGAACGGCTGCCCGTGGGTGGCCTCTGGAGTCCACCAATCGGGGACCTTGTCGCATTGGGTCACGGATCTGGGGTACCAGTGTTTGACTGAGGCAGATGAAGCGAGTCTTCCCGTTCATGCCGTTGAGGCAGAGGTGGGCGACGTGGTGGTGTTCTCATCGTTGACGCCCCATAGAACCGGGCCAAATGTCACCAACGAGGTTCGCAAGGCGTACATTGTCCAATACGCACCCGACGGCGCCGTGATGTATCCGAGGCAGTCGGATGAGGCGTTGTTTCAAGTTGATCCGGCGCGCCATTTCTTGGTGTGTCAAGCGGGTGAACCGCAGTCCTGTCCTGATTAAGTGATTGGTTGAGGCCTGGTCGCATTTTACTTGCACTCACGGAAGGTTCGTTAGAGACTGGGCGCTGTTCAATAATTTATGAATGGAGTTCAAAATGACAGTATCGGTTGGTGACCAAATTCCGAATGTTACGATTAAAACAATGGGTGAAAAGGGTCCAGAAGACCTCAATACCGGCGAATTCTTTGCGGGTAAAAAAGTCGTTCTGTTTGCCGTTCCCGGTGCTTTTACGCCCACGTGTAGCGCAGCGCATGTTCCTGGTTTTGTCGTCAATGCGGACAAGATCTTGGCTAAGGGCGTTGATGCCATCGTGTGTTTGAGTGTGAATGATGCGTTCGTGATGAGTGCTTGGGGTCAGAGTCAGAATGCCGAGGCGTTGGTGATGGCAGCAGATGGTAATGGCGAATTCACACAAGCTATGGGTCTTACCTTGGACGGCTCTGGCTTTGGTTTGGGCCATCGTTCATCGCGATATGCGCTTATTGCAGAAGATGGCAAAATTACGACCTTGAATGCGGAGCAAGGTGGCGCTTTCGAGGTCAGCTCTGCCGAGCAGATTCTAGAGGCGTTGTAATCAAACGGTCCGGCCTTTGATTGCCCGGTTTGTTTAGCTCGGGCAATTAAATTCTTGGATTTGTTGTTGGGCGCCCAAGCGGGCCAAGCTCCGGCTAGGCCTGCTTTCTGAGGCGCAACCTACGGTCCTTTAGGATGGAAGTCGAATTGTTTCGGGTTAAAGGGTAATCCGTTGACACAGATCGTCACATCTGGCGGAGGGCCATAAGTGTTGGAATCATGGATCTTCTGGACGATATTAGCCGCGACCATGCAATCGGTCCGAACGGCTGGCCAGAAACAACTCAATCAATCTGTCTCCGCTGAAAGTGCAACCCTTGCACGCTACTTATTCGCCCTGCCCGTGATCTTGGGTTATGGCTTTTGGCTGTTCGACGCTCGACCTCTGCCGGTGGTATCGATGGCATTCGGGGTCAAGGTGGTTGCCGCAGGCATCCTGCAAATTTTCGCGACCATTCTGCTTGTTCGATTGTTTTCCCGGCGCAACTTTGCAATTGGCAGCACTTATATTCGCCTTGAAATCGTCATTACAGCCTTGCTGGGTCTGACCTTGTTTGGTGATTTGGTGAATGCTTTAACCCTTCTCGGCATGATCGTCTGCACAGTCGGGCTGATTTTGGTCAATACTGGCGGGGTAAGCTTGTCAGGCCGTTTTTTGGGGCGCGAGGCTGTCATGGGACTCGCGGCGGCACTCGCATTTTCGCTGACCTCGCTATTGGTCCGTGACGCCAGTTTGTCGCTGGGGCTTGCTTCGCCAGTTGCGGCGGCGGCACTGACGCTTTGCGTAATGGTGTTGGTGCAAACAGGATTGTGCTTAGGGTTGGTTGGCCTACGCGGACCGAGCGAGCTCACGCACCTTTTTAAGTATTGGCGGCTTGCGCTGTTCATTGGTTGCACCAGTGCGCTTGGCTCGATCGGTTGGTTCACCGCGTTTACATTAGAACAGGCGGCCGTGGTGAAAACACTGGGTCAGGTGGAGCTGGTTTTTGTGATGCTTATTTCGTATTTCTTTTTTAAGGAGCGTCCGACGAGGCGAGAGTGGCAAGGCATGTTGTTGGTAATGCTCGGGGTGAGCGTTGTACTTGGTGCGGACTGGTAATTGCTGAGGCAGGGCGCGTCTTTGGTCGCGATGGTTGTGAATTCAGACGAAAAGGCGTCGCCAATCGAGCGTGATACTGGCAGAATAGCGCCATGCGGGTGTAGCTCAGTTGGTAGAGCTCCAGCTTCCCAAGCTGGTTGTCGCGAGTTCGAATCTCGTCGCCCGCTCCAGAATCGATTGATATTAGCGTCGCGCAGCGATTGGCTTTAGGACAAAAATATGACACTTGGCGTCTGGAAACCGGCTTCGGAGCAATTGCTGAGTATGGCAGCTTTGACAATATTGCTCGAGCAGCTGCCGACCTCCGAGCTGCAAAGCCTTGAGGGGCTCACGGCGGAGGGGTTTGAGGTAGCAAGAGGCTGGATCAAACTGCCAGCACAAAGTTGGACGCTTGCTGAAGCTCTATCCTCGGAACACATCAGGCAGCTGATCCGATTTTTTACGCTGGCCGAATATCATTGGGCCAGTTGGGAAGCTGGCAAGCTGAGCCCGGTGATTCCCTTGGTGGCCCAGCTCAAGCAGCGGGACGCGTTTGATGCGGCATTTCGACGCTGGATAAAAACCAATACCGACAACCGATATTTACCGAACGGCGCGATTTTATAAGTGCCTTTAACTTTGGAGTCAGCCCTATGAGGACCGCCGAGATCCAGCGGGATACGCTGGAAACGCAAATATTTGCAAAGATCAATTTAGACGGTACTGGGGAACGCAGCTTTTCAACTGGGCTACCGTTCTTGGAGCATATGCTAGATCAGGTTGCTCGCCACGGGCTGATCGATATACAGCTAGTTGCTAAAGGTGATCTCGAAATTGATGCGCATCATACCGTTGAGGATATTGGCATCGCGCTTGGGCAAGCGTTTTCAAAAGCCCTAGGCAATAAAATCGGGATCAAACGTTATGGCCATGCATATGTACCCTTGGATGAAGCCTTGTCTCGTGTTGTGGTGGATTTGTCGGGCCGGCCGGGACTGAGTTTTAGAGTGCCCTTTAAGCGCTCACATGTCGGCGAGTTTGATGTTGATTTGTTTCATGAGTTCTTTCAGGGCTTCGTCAATCACGCTTTGATCACGTTACATGTCGATAATTTATTTGGCGACAACGCCCATCATCAAATCGAAACCGTATTTAAAGCCTTTGGTCGGGCGCTCAGGATGGCGCTTGAAGCCGATAGCCGAATGCAGCATCAGCTGCCATCGACCAAAGGAGCCCTATAAATGCTTGAGGTGATTCCTGCTATCGACTTAAAAGATGGTCTGGTGGTCAACTTAAAGCAAGGCAAGTTTGATCAGTCTACCGTTTACAGTGAAGACCCCGTTGAAACCGCGGGACGCTGGGTCGATCAGGGTGCATCGCGTCTTCACATCGTTGACCTAGACGGGGCGCTCGAAGGTAAAAATGTTAGCCAGTCGGTTGTCGTTGAGATTGCTCAGCGGTTCCCGCGGCTGACGCTGCAGGTAGGGGGTGGCATTCGGTCGAGAGAGACGATCGAGGCCTATTTGACGGCCGGCGTTGATTACTTAGTCTTGGGCACCAAGGCGGTTGAGATGCCGGAATTCGTCGGTGAAATGTGCCGGGCCTTTCCCGGGAAAATGATTGTCGGCTTGGATGGGCTGAATGGAAAAGTCGCGATACAAGGCTGGAAAGTCGTAACAGATCACAACGTAACAGAACTTGCGCGTCAATTTGAGCAGGTCGGGATCGCGGCGATCATTTATACTGATATCAATCGCGACGGCATGATGGGAGGCATTAATTTATCGGCAACCCTTGCGTTGGCGGAGACTGTCGAGGTTCCCATCATTGCCTCTGGCGGCATCAACTCATTGGCGGATATTGAAGCTTTGGTCAAGCTCCCAGCGAGAGCCGTCGGCGGAATTCAGGGTGTAATCACTGGACGCGCCATCTACGAAGGCACGATGGACCTTCGCGCGGCGATAACTCTGAGTCAGGCGCCTTAAGGAGCCTCGGCTAGAATGTGCAGTCCCTTCAGGATTGTAAGCGCCTGGTTTAACTGATAATCATTGCCGACGACTTCTGCTTGGGCCTGCGCATTTTCGGGTTGTTCAGAGTCGCTATTTGGGGCGTTTAAATGACCCGGCAGGTCTCGCTCTTGCAGTCGGAACGGATTTGATTTCAGTTTTGTAACGGTTGATCGGTCTACCCAGAGGTCGGGAATGATGCCCTCTGCTTGGATTGAACGGCCATTGGGGGTGAAGTAAAGGGCCGTTGTGAGCTTGATTGCCTTATCGCTGGTCAATTGCAGAATGGTCTGGACCGAACCCTTACCGAAGGTTCGGGTGCCCATAACCAGCGCGCGCTGGTGATCTTGCAACGCGCCTGCCACGATCTCTGACGCGGACGCAGAGCCCTCATTGACGAGCACAATGATGGGGACGCCATCAATTACCACTGATTCAGTTGCACGAAAGGTTGCTGCGGCATTCTCTAATCGGCCCTCGGTATAAACGATGGTGCCCTCTTTGATGAACAAATCCGACAATGCAACGGCTGCCTGCAGAACGCCGCCCGGGTTATTCCGAAGGTCGATCACAAGTCCATGTAAGGGCGCACTATTATTGAGAGCATCGATGGCGTCTCGAACTTCAGTGCCGGTATCGGCCTGAAACTGGGCAACCCTGACATAGCCGAAATGGGGCTCGAGTAATCTTTGGCGAACGCTTGCGATGTTGATCACCTCGCGCGTGAGGGTCACTTCAATGGGATTGGATTCACCCTCTCGAATCAGGCTCAGGGTCACGGCGCTGCCGGGCTCGCCGCGCATGATGGCAATCGCTTCATTGACGCCAATACTGCGGATTGATTGTCCGCCAATCTCGATAATTAAATCGCCGGAAAGGATGCCTGCTTTGGCGGCGGGAGTGTCATCAATGGGCGATACGACTTTGATCACGCCCGCTTCGGTGCCGATCTCAATGCCAAGGCCGCCGTAATTACCGGTGGTTGACTCTTGTAAGTCTTCGAAGGCGTCCGCATCCAGAAATGCGGAATGCGGGTCGAGTTGGTCTAAGAGCCCACGGATGGCATTTTCAAGCAGCGTCTTGTCATCTACTTCTTCAACATAGGCTTTTGAGATTCGATCAAACGCTTCGGCAAAAATCCTAAGTTCCTCAAGGGGTAGCCGCGCTTTTGGGGTCGCCTGGTTGTTGGCGGTGGCGTCTTCGCCCTGCGCGGTCAACGCAAAGCTCAGGGCGAGTCCCAGACAAATCATTTTCAATATCATGTGGTGGTCCTTGGGTGGCATTTGCACCGTGCGAGTCTAGCTTGTACGGTCTAATTGTACGTTGGTTCTACACCAGAGCAATGGATCAACCGGTGCGCCTTGGTCTCGGATTTCGAAATAACTACCGCTTTGTGTTCGACCGCCGCTTTGGCCGACCTCTGAGATTGTTTGTCCTGCAACAACCCAGTCGCCAACCTCGGGGTAAAGGACTTGATTATGGCCATACAGGCTCATGAAACCATCGCTATGTCTTAGGATAATAAGGAGTCCGAAACCGCGTAACCAATCCGCGAAAACCACCCGCCCATAATGGATGGCTTGGACTTTGGTGCCACTCGGAGCGTCAATCATCAGGCCATCCCAGCGAACTCGGCCGTTGAGCTTACGTTCGCCAAACCGATGTCGAATATCGCCCGGGATCGGTAGATCCAATTGCCCTCGACGGCTCAACATGGATTCAAAATCAATCGCATTTGGGAGCTCAAGTGTATTGCGCCTGATTTGTTCAAGCAGGGCGATGAGGTTGGATTGATTGAGCTTAAGGGCTTTTCGTTGGTCCTCGGCGGTGGCATAAGCTGCCCGCAGGGTAGCCTGCGAGGTTGCTAGTTCGGAGCGGCCGACTTTGAGGGCGTCAGATTCCAAAATAATAGTGCTGGACGCCGCCTGTAGTGTTCGCAGCTCTTCGGTCAGCAGGGCCTCATTGTCCTTGAGGGCCGTTAAGACCGCTTCAAATTCAGAGACTTGTTCAAGTCTTGCTTCAGAGAGGTAGCGATAATATTGCGACATTCTCGATACTCGGTTGGGGTCTTCTTGATTTAATAACACTCGAAGCATGCCATTTTTGCCGAGCCGACTTGCCGCCAGAACGTGCTCCTTGATCAGAGCTTTTTTTTGATCGCGTTGGGATTCAAGACTGCTCTTGTGCTGCCGGAGCATCTCGGTTTGGGTCTGGGCGCTTCGCGCGGCTTTTTCGGCCTGTCTGAGACGTTTTACAATCTGAGCAATTTTTTCATCAAGCGCCCGAATGGCGCTATTTTGCGCTTTTTGATCGGCCCGAATAATCGACTGATCTGACTCAACCTGTTGCAGATTTTTATTAAGATCAATGAGTTCGGCCTCGAGTGCTTGTTCGTTATCGGCGGCCTCGCCCTTGGCCGACTGACTGAGCGTGGCGATGAGCAGGAGTACCCAAATTACTCGAGTGGCATTGGGTACCATCAAGGCTTAATCGCCTGGCTGGTTCGATCGATCTCAGCGAGCGACTGTCCGGTCATTTCTTTCGGCACCGGCAGGTCCATCAGCTCTAACAGGGTCGGCGCAAGGTCGCTTAACACACCGCCGGAACGCAAGGTCAAGTCGCGAGGGCCGACATAAATAAGCGGAACCTGCTCGCAAGTATGAGCGGTATGCGGTTGGTCTGAGGCGGCGTCCATCATTTGCTCGCAGTTTCCGTGATCGGCCGTAATCAAGAGTTGACCCCCTGCTGACTGCGCGGCCGCAACGACCTCGCTAAGACATTGATCGAGGGCTTCAACCGCCATAATGGCTGCGGTTAGGTTGCCGGTATGTCCGACCATATCGCCGTTGGCGAAGTTGCAAACAATTAATTTGTAATCCTCTTGGCGAATGGCATCACACAGGCGCCGGGTAACCTCGGGCGCGCTCATTTGAGGCGCCAAATCATAGGTTGCAACATCGGGCGAGGGCACCAAAATTCGGTCTTCCAAAGGGTAAGGCTGCTCGCGGCCACAGGAGAAGAAGAATGTGACATGCGCAAATTTTTCAGTTTCCGCAATACGCAACTGCTTGAAGCCAAGCTCGGAGATGTATTCTCCGAGGCTATTGGTGAGGGTTGCTGGCGGGAACGCGCAGGGCACTTGAAGGCTTTCGGCGTATTGCGTCAAGGTTGTAAACCGCGCAAGTTTGGGCCGCTTGGCCCGATCAAAGCCTTGAAACGCTTCGGAAACGAACGCGTCAGTGAGTTCTCGAGCGCGATCCGCTCTAAAATTCATAAATAAGACCTGATCACCGTCAAGCAGGGGGCGTGGATGCAGGCCTGAATTGATTATCGTCGGCTGAACGAACTCGTCTGTTTCGCCGCGCGCGTAAGCCGCCTCCAACGCCGCCAGCGGCGTATCAAAGACCCACCGGCCATCGCCCGTGCAAATCGCCTCATAAGCCCGTTGCACGCGATCCCATCGATTGTCTCGATCCATTGCGTAATAACGGCCTGTGATGGAAGCAATTTGGCCAATTTTCAGGGTGTTGAGGCAGGCCGTTAATTTTTCGAGACTGGATTGAGCAGATTTTGGGGCGACATCCCGGCCATCTAAGAAGGCATGAACTTGGATGTATTGAACGCCTTGCTGCTGAGCCGAACGAATCGCTGCGTAAATTTGATCCTCATGACTATGAACGCCGCCCGGTGAGAGTAGGCCTAGAACGTGTAAGGTTTGGCCAGAATCAGCAAGGCTTGCAAAACTCTCGTTCAAAACGGCGTTGTTGAAAAAACTTTGATCCCGAATTGCCTCATTGATTCGCGTGAACTCTTGGTGAACGACCCGGCCGGCGCCTAAATTCATATGCCCGACTTCGGAATTGCCCATTTGACCTTCGGGTAAACCAACGTCGATGCCGGAGCCAGAAACTAGGCTGTGGGGCGCGCTTTGATACAGGCTATCGAGAAACGGCGTGTTGGCGAGCGCAATTGCGTTGGCGTCAGAGGCTTCTCGATGGCCAAAGCCATCTAGAATGATCAAAGTGGTTGCAGCTTGCATGGGCGTGCCTTCGTTGACGGAGCAAGGTTGGATACCGAATAGTTTAACGGGTATTGCGTGGCCGATAAATATACTCAGAGGTTAGTGCCTCTCGGGTGCAGGGTGTATAATCTCGCCGTCAAAAGAAAGGGGCCCGGTTGTTGTGCAGCAAGTCATTGAATTTATCAGTCAACATCCTGTGCTCGTGGGGCTGTTTTTTACCCTGGTGGTTGCGCTCATTATTACAGAACGCAAAAAAGGCGGTGAGTCGATCACTGCGCAAACCCTTGTGCGCTTAGTCAATAAAGATAATGCCGTGGTCATCGACCTTCGAGACAAGAACGAGTTCACGGGGGGGCACATTGCGGGCGCTGTGAGCTTGCCCTACACCAGTTACGCAACCCGGGGGGATGAGCTGAGCGCGTATAAGGATCGGCCTGTGGTGTTGGTGTGCAAAATAGGCCAACACTCGAGCGCGATTGGCAGCAAGCTGATTAAGGCGGGGTTTACGGATATCAAGCGTCTTTCTGGCGGCATGACTGAATGGGTCGGCGCCGGCCTGCCGATCGTTAAATAACGCTTTTCCCTAGCGGCGGAGATCAATGATGGCCCAAGTTTCCCTGTATACAACCCGGTTTTGCCCCTTTTGTGTCCGGGCAAAAATGTTGTTGGATGCTAAGAACGTGACGTATGAAGAAGTAGCGGTGGACTCTGATGCCGCCGAACGCCGTCGCATGGCGTCGCGTGCCGGATCGAACACCGTGCCTCAGATATGGATTGGGGAACAACACATTGGGGGCTGTGACGAGCTCTATCAACTCGAGCGAGCAGGTCTGCTTGATGGCTTATTAGGAGAGGATTATGAGTGAATCAACCGCCGCGCCGGAACAGCAGCCAAAGTTTGCTATCCAGCGTATTTATTTAAAGGACGTGTCATTCGAGTCGCCGAGTTCACCCGGTAGCTTTCGGTCGTCGCCCAAGCCCTCTGTGAATCTTGACCTGAATGCGCGTCATGTTGCGATCGAGGCGGGTCTATGGGAAGTCATTCTTTCGTTAACGCTGACGGCAAAAGATGAATCTGACAAGACGCTTTATTTGGCGGAAGTTCAGCAGGCCGGGATATTCGTAATCGATGGTTTGGATGAGCCCGCGAAAGATCACATGTTGGCAAGCTTTTGTCCGAACATCTTGTTCCCGTATGCCCGGGAGAATATCGACTCGCTCATTATTAAAGGCAGTTTCCCGCCGCTGATGTTAGCGCCGGTTAACTTCGATGCCCTGTACGAGCAGGCGAAGTTGGCGCGGGAGAGAGAGGCCGCGTCAGTTCAGTAAAAGCTGTTGAAATTCTGCTGTCGAAACGCTTCGAACAAAACAATAGCCGCTGCATTAGAGAGATTGATCGAACGGCTGCCCGTGCGCATAGGGATGGTGATGGCGTCTGAAAAAGCGTCAGAAAACATCAGCGTTTCGGGCAAGCCCCGTGTTTCTGGTCCAAACGTTAAATAGTCATTATCTTCATACTGAAATTGGTCATACCGGGTTTCGGCCTTGGTGCTGACAGCGATAAAACGAGCTTGGCCTGCGCTTGCTTTGAGCGCTTCAAAGGATGGATGAACCTCAACGCTTGCAAAGTCCCGATAATCGAGCGCGGCCCGTCGCAATAATTTTTCTTCTAAGGTAAAGCCCAGGGGTTCAACAAGATGCAGCCGCGCGCCGGTATTGGCGCATAGCCGCATGATGTTGCCGGTGTTCGGTGGAATTTCAGGCTCATAGAGCACGACGTTCAGCATGACTTTGGGCCTTGTTTCGCAATTGTCTTTTCAGTCTTCCGAACCCGTGCTGTCCATATCGAGTTCCTGCATTTTTCGGGTTAGGGTGTTTCGTCCCCAGCCTAGCAATATCGCGGCGTCGCGTTTTCTGCCAGCAGTATGTGCAAGAGTCGCATCAATTAAAACGCGCTCAAACAGAGGCAGCGCATCACCTAGCAGGCCGGCATCGCCTAAATCATTTGCAAGCAATTGAGTTTCAGCCCATCGGCCCAGCAGATGATGCCATTGATCCGTCCCGCTCGTCACGGTCTCTGTTTCGGTATGCCGAAGTTCGGGCGGCAGATCGCTTAAGTGAACGTCGCGGCCGGTTGCCATAACCGTAATCCATCGGCAAAAATTCTCTAATTGCCGAACGTTTCCTGGCCATGGCAGGCTGCACAGATAACGAAGGGTTTCCGGCAGCATGATTTTGCTTTCTTCACCGAGTTCCTGAGCGGCGGTCTTTAAAAAGTGCGCAAGTAACAGCGGAATGTCTTCGCGACGGTCTTCTAAATTGGGAAGGTTGAGTCGGATTACATTGAGCCGATGAAATAAATCTTCTCGAAACCGGTTTTCCGCAACCAGCGATTGCAGGTCTTGATGGGTTGCCGCAATGATTCGGACATTGGCGGTTCTGGGCTCATGCCCCCCCACTCGGTAAAATTTACCGTCTGATAACACGCGCAATAATCGGGTTTGGGTTTCAGCGGGCATATCCCCGATTTCATCGAGGAACAAGGTGCCGCCGTTGGCCTGTTCAAACCGGCCGATTCGAACTTGATTGGCCCCGGTAAAGGCGCCCTTTTCGTGCCCGAAGAGTTCCGATTCAATGAGGTCCTGGGGGATGGCCGCCATGTTTAGGGCGACAAAAGGGAACTCTCGTCTCAGGCTGTGCTGATGCAAGGCTTGCGCGACAAGTTCCTTGCCGGTTCCCGATTGGCCGTTAATTAAAACCGTGACGTGTGATCTGGACAATCGCCCGATAGCTCTGAAAACCTCTTGCATCGCCGGTGCTTTGCCGATCATTTCATTGGATGGGTCATCTTCCTGCTCGGTCAGGCCTTGATGTCGATCTTGGCTATTGGCCAAAGCCCGTTTCACTACCGAAACAGCCTCGTCTACCTCAAAAGGCTTCGGGATGTATTCGAAAGCGCCGCCCTGAATGGAAGAGACGGCGCTGTCTAGATCCGAATGTGCCGTCATGATGATCACAGGTAAGTCAGGACAGGTTTGTTTGATTTCGGCAAGCAAAGCTAAACCATCCATGCCGTGCATGCGGATATCGCTGATGATAACTTCGGGTTTTTCGGTCTTGAAGGTTTCAAGCAGATCTTCTGCTGAGTTGAAGCACGTTACATCCAAGCCCTCTTTGGTGAGGGCTTTGTCGAGTACCCATCGGATTGATTTCTCATCATCGGCAACCCAGACCCGTTTCATTGCAATCATGATCGAGCAACCTCCAAAGGAATGATTAAACTGAATTGGGTCCGGCCTCGGTCTGAGCTGAACTCAAGGACGCCCTTGTGACGATGCACAATGGCATGGGCAACGCTTAGGCCGAGCCCGGTGCCGTCCGGGCGTCCGGTGATCATTGGCATAAATAGGTTGTCCCGAAGTGCTGGTGGTATGCCCGGCCCGTTGTCGATGATATCGACTTTTAAAACGTTGCGATGTCGCACTGATGCGATGGTGAATTGGCGCTCGGTGCGGGTAACGAGCTTGATTGTGGCATTCGTAGTTTTCGCAAGCGATTGCATCGCATTACGAATGATATTGAGGGTCGCTTGGAAAATCAGGTCGGGGTCCATCAGGGTTTCTGGGATCGAAGGGTCATAATCTCGATTGATCGTGAGCGCCGTTGAGGTCTCGAGTTCAATGAGTTTTCGCGCTCGCTCAAGAATTTCGTGAATGTTGCCGGGTCGAAATTCAGACGGTTTGTTCGGGCCCAATAATCGATCCACGAGCGTCTTCAGACGATCGGTCTCCTCGATAATAATCGCGGTGTATTCTTTGAGTTCGCGTGAGTCGAGTTCTTCGTGCAGTAACTGGGCCGAGCCTCGAATACCGCCCAAGGGGTTTTTGATTTCGTGCGCGAGGCCTCGGATCATCTGCTGGGTGCCCTCTTGATGTTCCCGGTTAAGGTTATCCCGGTCGATTCGAAGATATCGATCGAGTGCAATGACCTCGATGAGCAGTCCAGCTTCACTGGGTTCCGGGAGCGGCGTGACGGTAAGGTCAACGGTAATGTGTGTGCCGCCAAGTAGTTCTATCTGAGCTTGCCTTTGAGTATAGAGTTGATTGTTTTTGAGCGCTTCTCGTAGGAGTGGCTCGAACGCTAGCCAGCCAGGCACCTGAAAAGACAGGGGCTTCTCGAGCGCGCGCTTTTCAGAGAGTTCGAACAGGCTTTCAGCAGACTGATTGATCCGAACGAGATTTAGGTTTCGATCGAGCATCAAGACGGCCGTGGTCAAGTTATCGATGGCGGTTTGATCCATAAGCTGTCGGTAATATTGTGGTGATTGCTGGATTGTCTGACTCATGCCAACTAAGAAGCAAGATCCGCACCAATAAGACAATGCCCTGAACGCCTGATTTGCGCCTGCAGGCCGAGACGTATCGTCAGCTTACCGCACCAAAATGGTGCGCTCAATGTTATTGACGTGAAATATAGCGTCGAACATCGAGGTTGAGGGGCGCTGATCGACTGACCTCACGACCCGTTTTTGACTCTTTTACAATTAAATAAAAGGTGTGAAGGCCGCGCGGGACCGCATGTACGATGGTTTCACCTGGCGTTGCAGCCGCACTGATCTGACCATCTTTTGTTTCAATGTGGAGGGTATGGTGGCCTGCGAGCCGTGGTTTGACCTGTACCTTAAACGGCAGTTGGCCAGCAATGGCCTGAACCCTCGGCTCGCCCAAGCTCGACGCCAGGCGCAAACGATAGGAGGCATCACCTTGCTGAGCCAGCGGTAAAGACGCTGTGGTGAGCAGAAGGGCTGTGGAAAGGAGCGTTAAGAGCAGGCGGGTCATAGGGTTATTCGATCCATAACAGCTATAACAATATAAACTATGAGGGCGCAAAGCCAGTCAATAAAAAGGCGCTGGGGCCTGGCGTGATGGGGGCATAACGACGGCTTGGCGCGACCATCATTGGCTTAAGTAAAAAAGTGCTCGGGCACGCCCCTAGTGGGGTGCCCGAGCGGTTGGATCAGGCCAGTGCTTCTTTGCTGGTCTTAATGATGGCTGCAGCAACCTTATAGGGGTCAGCGTTAGAGGCGGTTCTTCGGTCCTCTAAGCGGCCTTTCCAGCCATCAACAACGGTGCTGACGGGGATACGAATGCTCGCACCACGGTCGGAGACGCCATAGCTGAATTGATCAATGGATTGGGTTTCATGCTTGCCCGTCAAGCGCTGGTCATTGTGGGCGCCATAAACGCTCATGTGACGCTCGATGTGACGCCCAAAATTTTCACAGATTTTCGTAAAAACGGCTTCGTCACCGAGATCTCGCATGGCAGCGTTGGAGAAGTTGGCATGCATGCCAGAACCATTCCAGTCGCTGTCGCCAAGGGGCTTGGGGTGATAATTAATAGCGTAGCCATACTTTTCACCCGTTCGTTCGAGCAGATAGCGCGCTAACCAAATTTGATCGCCAGCGTCATGCGCGCCCTTGGCAAAAATTTGGAATTCCCACTGCCCGGTTGCAACTTCCGCATTAATGCCTTCCACGTTGAGGCCGGCCTCCAGACAGATGTCTAAGTGTTCTTCGACGAAATCTCGGCCGAAGGTGTTGCTCGCGCCAACGCTGCAGTAGTAGGGGCCTTGGGGGCCAGGAAAGCCGCCGCGGGGAAAGCCGGGTGGTAAGTCAGTGTCGGTATCCCACAGGAAATATTCTTGTTCAAAGCCGAACCAAAAATCAGCATCATCGTCATCGATTGTCGCCCGTCCATTAGAGACGTGTGGGCTGCCGTCGGGGTTGAGGACTTCCGTCATCACGAGATAGCCATTGTTGCGATCGGGATCAGGGATGATGGCAACCGGTTTGAGTAGGCAGTCAGAGCTCCCGCCCTCTGCTTGTTCGGTCGAGCTGCCATCGAAT
>JAQWWC010000265.1 GCA_029249645.1 Pseudomonadales bacterium | reverse complement strand
TTTCTGGTCACCCGTTAAACCTGACAAAAACTCCGCCGTACCAGATTTAGCAATGGTCCCCAGATGGCTCACGACATCTGCTCGATTCATGCCGATACCATTGTCGATAAACGACAATGTTTTTCCCTCGGCATCGGCAATGACTCGAATTTGATAGTCTGCACCCTCATCTACCAGAGCCTCGTTAGACAGTGTTTGGAACCGAAGCTTATCGATCGCATCGGATGCGTTGGAGATTAATTCTCTTAAAAAGATTTCTTTATTGGAGTAAAGAGAATGAATCATCAGCTGAAGCAATTGCTTCGCCTCAGTCTGGAACCCTAGCGTTTCTTTTTCTGTTGCATCCGACATGAGCCACCTCACTATTAATATCTATCCAAATTTGGGGGTTTGTTCAGTGAATTCAACCCCTCACACGGGTATTCGAGATCAAAAAAAAGCGGCTATTAGCCGCTTTTTTCTTTATTTCCCGACTAGGACCAGCCCGTCGCTTCTTTTAACGCATCACCAATTGAGGCAAGACTCTTAACCGTCACAACCCCTGCTGCTGTTAGCGCTGCAAATTTGTCGTCGGCTGTACCCTTACCGCCGGCGATGATGGCACCAGCGTGGCCCATGCGCTTACCGGGTGGCGCCGTAACACCTGCAATGTAGCCAACAACCGGCTTGGTAACATGCGCCTTGATGTACTCAGCTGCTTCTTCCTCAGCGTTTCCGCCGATCTCACCCACCATGACAATAGCTTCTGTGCCCGGATCGTTCTCGAACAGCTCAAGCACGTCAATAAAATTCGTCCCGGGAATCGGGTCTCCGCCAATTCCAACGCACGTGCTTTGACCAAAGCCTAGATCCGTCGTTTGCTTGACCGCCTCGTAGGTCAAAGTCCCGGATCGAGAAACAATACCCACTCGACCTGGCAGATGAATATCACCTGGCATGATCCCAATCTTGCATTGTCCCGGGGTAATCACCCCCGGACAGTTTGGTCCAATCAGTCGAATTCCTAGCTCATCAACTCGAACCTTCACGGCGAGCATATCGAGGGTAGGTAATCCCTCTGTAATGCAGACAATCAGCTTAATGCCTGCTTCGGCTGCTTCCAAAATACCATCTTTAGCAAAAGCTGCTGGCACATAAATAACCGTCGCGTCGGCACCGGTTTCTGCAACGGCATCTGCAACGGTATCAAAAACCGGTAGATCTAGGTGGGTCTGCCCGCCCTTACCGGGCGTGATGCCACCAACCATTTGAGTCCCATAAGCGATCGACTGTTGCGAATGAAGCGTGCCCTGAGCACCGGTGAATCCTTGACAAATAACCTTGGTTTCTTTGCTGACTAAAACGCTCATTGTGCTCCTCCTGCTGCCTTAACAACTTGTTCAACAGCATCCGTCAGACTGGTTGCCGCAATCACTTCAACGTCACTTTCGGCCAACGTTTTGACACCGAGTTCCGCGTTATTGCCTTCAAACCTAACAACAACCGGCACACTCACACCGACCTCTTTCACCGCACCGATAATCCCTTCAGCGATAATGTCGCAACGGACGATCCCGCCAAAGATATTGATCAAGACCGCCTTAACCGCTATATCCGACAGAATAATCTTGAACGCTTCGCTCACCGCTTCTTTGGTTGCACCGCCGCCAACATCCAAGAAGTTCGCAGGTTGTCCCCCAAAGAGTTTGACCAAATCCATCGTTCCCATTGCCAACCCTGCACCGTTGACCATACAGCCGATATTGCCTTCAAGGGCCACGTAATTGAGCCCAAACTCGGCGGCTTGCGCCTCACGCTCATCTTCTTGCGAAGCATCATTCATCGCAGCCAGCGCCTTCTGACGGTACAAGGCATTACCATCGATCGAGACCTTCGCATCAAGGCAATGAATATCGCCGGCTTCAGTCACTACCAAGGGGTTAATCTCAAGCAAAGACAGATCGCGTTCAACAAAGAGCTTCGAAAGCGTGACAAACACTTGTGCAAACTGATTAACCTGTTTGCCTTCGAGACCGAGCTTGAACGCCATCTCACGACCCTGGTAGGCCTGCCCGCCCAAAGCCGGATCAATCACCGCTCGAAGAATTTTTTCAGGCGTTTCTTCGGCAACTTGTTCGATTTCAACACCGCCCTCGGTGGATGCCATAAAGACGACTCGCCGGCTGGAGCGATCAATGACAGCACCCAAATACAATTCGCGCGCGATATCGGTGCAGGTTTCAACGAAAATCTTAGACACAGGCTGACCATGCTCATCTGTTTGAAAGGTCACTAAATTAGTTCCAATCAAACTGTCGGCGAATGCTTTGATCTCATCAAAATCAGAAAACAACTTTACACCGCCGGCTTTACCGCGGCCACCTGCATGCACTTGCGCCTTAACAACCCATCGGTCTCCGCCAATTTTCTTGGCTGCCGCCACGGCTTCATCACCACTGTCTACGGCAATACCCTCAGAAACGGGTAGACCATATTCAGCGAACAATTGCTTCGCTTGGTACTCATGAAGATTCATATACTGCTTCCCTTTGGTTCATTGTAATCGTTGTCAATTTGTCGCGGTATTCGCGCTTCTCAGCGTTCTCTTCGCCTAGACGGCATTTTGAACCAGCGCTTTTAATTCTCCGCTTTTTATTTTCACTCTTAACGTTCTACTCTTATCTTTCTACTCTTGTTTTTCTTACTTTCCGGATGCCCTTTGCGCCATTTCTATTGCGTTTTCCGACTTTCTAGCTTTCTCGCTTTCTCGCTTTCTCGCTTTCTCGCTTTCTCGCTTTCCAGCAATATCAGTTGCTCGCTCGGGAGAGCTGATACGTTAAACCTGTAATGTCTTGCCGACGTCGCCAGCTTTTAAACCTCTATTAAGGCTTGCTGGACGCCTTTTTCACCAGCTTTGACCCGCCCTTCTCGCGAACGCCGAGGGAAAACGCCTCTGCGACAAAAGACAACCCGCGCAACGCCTGTTGCCTTCGCCATTTATTTGAGGCGCCCGTCATTGAACCATCAGTCTATCGCCTCCAAGAACCTTTCTCAGCGCCGTTTTCGCTGTGCAATATGAATGGCATGACCAGAAACTGCAAGCGCCGCTTCATGTAAGCCTTCAGAGAGTGTCGGGTGGGCAAACATGGTGAGTCCAAGATCTTCAGCAGACGCCCCGAATTCCATTGCAATGACGGCTTCTGCGATTAACTCTGAACAATGCGCACCGATCATGTGAACACCCAACACCCGATCAGTTGCGGCATCGGCGATCACTTTGATCAGCCCCGCTGTCTCATTACTGGCCATAGCGCGCCCGCTAGCAGCCAATGGAAACACGCCAACCTTTACCGCCGTTTTCGCAGCGCTGAGCTCGGCTTCGGTCGCGCCAACCCAGGCAATTTCGGGATGGGTGTAAATCACCCAAGGCACGGTTTCGTAATTAACTTGCGGTTTGCTGCCTGCAATCCGCTCGGCAACCATAACCCCCTCTTCCATACCCTTGTGCGCGAGCATTGCACCACGCACAGCATCACCAACAGCGTAGACACCCGCACAGCTCGTTTCACAAAACTCATTCACCTGGATCAAACCTCGATCATCAACGACAACGCCGGCATCCGGAGCAATGAGACCTTTCGTTTCTGCCCGGCGGCCGACCGCGACGATCAAGCGATCAACAGTTAGTTTTTGGGTCCCATCCCCATCTTCATAGGTGACCTCAACACTAGATTTCTTGATTTTGGTCCCGGTAACTTTCGCGCCGAGTCGAATATCCAAGCCTTGTTTTTTAAACAGTTTCAAGGCTTCCTTGGAGACTTGTTCGTCGGCCGTTGGCAAAAAAGCAGGCATCGCCTCAAGCAGAACCACTTTGGCGCCTAGTCGGCCCCAAACACTACCAAGCTCCAAGCCAATCACACCCGCACCGATCACACCCAAGGTTTTCGGCACGGCATCAAACGTGAGCGCACCGGTAGAATCGACAATCATCTTGTCGTCCCGCGCACAAGCCGGGATATCAACCGGATTGGACCCAGGCGCCAAGATAATATGCTCAGCCGCAATAATGCTCGCCTGACCGGCAACATCCGTTACCTGCAACCTTTTACCAGCCTGCAGGCTCGCGGTACCCGTAACCACTTCAACACCATTGGATTTTAATAATCCAGCCACGCCCTTGGTTAAGTTTTGAACGATCGTATCTTTGTGTCGCTGCATTTGCGCCACGTCCAGCGCAAGCCCCTCGGTCATGATGCCCAAAGACTCGAATTCAGACTGCGCCTGACTAAACTTGTGAGATGTATCCAACAACGCCTTAGAAGGAATGCACCCGACATTTAAGCAGGTTCCACCCAACACAGCCTGACCGCTAGCGTCCACCCAGCGATCGATGCAAACGGTCTTCAAGCCCAACTGCGCCGCGCGGATAGCGGCGTGATACCCCGCAGGTCCTGCGCCAACAACCGCCACGTCAAATTCTTTACTCATCGTTCTTCCTTTAAATGTCTAACAGGATTCTTGCGGGTTCTTCGAGAAAATCCTTGACGGTAACTAAAAATCGAACCGCTTCTTGACCATCAATCAATCGGTGGTCATAAGACAACGCCAAATACATCATCGGGCGAATCACGACGGCACCATCGATCGCCATCGGCCGGTCCTGAATCTTGTGCATGCCAAGAATCGCAGTCTGCGGCGGGTTTAAAATAGGCGTCGACAACATGGAACCAAACACACCACCATTCGAAATAGTGAAAGTGCCACCTGTCATCTCATCAATACTTAACTGTGCATTTTGTGCCTTGAGCCCATACTGACCAATCTGATCCTCTATCTCGGCAAGCGTCAAGCTATCGGCATCACGAATCACAGGAACCACCAGCCCTCTCGGCGACGACACTGCGACACCAACGTCCTGATAGCCGTGATACACAACATCAGCGCCATCGATAGAGGCATTCACACCTGGAAATCGTTTGAGCGCCTCCGTACAGGCCTTCACGAAAAAGGACATAAACCCCAAGCGGGTTCCATTGTGCGCTTTTTGAAACGCCTCTTTATATTGCTTTCGCAGCAACATGATCGCAGTCATGTCCACTTCGTTGAACGTAGTGAGCATTGCGGCATTCTGCTGCGCTTCAACCAGACGTTTGGCGATACTTGCGCGAAGCCGAGTCATTGGCACCCGGCGCTCGATCCGATCGCCTGAGGCGGGTCGGTCAACCCCAACCGGTACAGCCGCTTTCGGGGCAATCGAGGTTGTATTTTGGCTACCGATTTGTTGTGCCCGGGCCACCGCTTGCAATACATCTTCCTTGTTGACCAAACCATTCTTGCCGCTGCCGGCTATGGACGCGATGTCAATGCTTGACTCCTCAGCTAGCTTCCTAGCTGACGGGCTCGCTGACGGGGTCATCGACGGATTCGAGTCCGGTCGATCTTGTTCTGCGTCTTGCCCAGCTGCAACCGAGTGGGTCGAAGCCTCAACCTGATTTTCGCCTGCTTCAAACTCGGCTAAACACTCCTCTGACCCAACCACCGTGCCGACCGCTTTTAGAATCTTAGATAATCGGCCAGCAGATGGCGCCACCACTTCCAAGACCACCTTATCGGTTTCGATATCAACCAGAATTTGATCCCGAGCCACCCATTGCCCAACCGCAACATGCCAAGCAGCAACCTCACCATCTGCAATCGACTCCGGAAATACTGGTGCGTTTATGTCCATGCGCTCTTAACTCCTGGCTTGAATCGTTTCTATTTCATCGAATTCACCGCTTAAAGCGAGTGAGACCAACGCATCCTGCTGTGCCTGATGCAGGCCCATATTGCCGGCTGCCGCCGCCGCAGATGCTGCCCTGCCCGCATACTTAAGGTGCAGTTCTGCAGCATGTTTTTGCAATGCCCGCCGAATATGGTGCTGACTGCTATACCAGGCGCCCTGATTCATCGGCTCCTCTTGACACCAAATGGCTTCCGTAACGTTGACATAATCAGCAAGCGCCACACCCAAGGCGTCTTGTGGAAACGGATAGAGCTGTTCTATGCGAATAATCGCAACATGATCAAGGCTTTGGCGATCGCGCTCATTTTTTAAGTCATAATAAACTTTGCCACTGCACAATATTAATCGGGTCACCCGCTTATAGTCTTGGGCTAGTAAATCCTCAGCAATGACGGTTTCAAACGTCCCGTCCGTTAGGGCCGCTAGACTGGATACCGCCTCTGGGTGGCGAAGCAAACTTTTTGGCGATAAAACAATGAGCGGCTTTTTAGCTTGACGAAGCATCTGCCGTCGCAATAAATGATAAATCTGTGCTGGCGTGGTCGGAACACAAACTTGAATATTGTGTTCTGCGGAGAGTTGTAGGTAGCGTTCTAGCCGCGCTGAGGAGTGCTCTGGACCCGCCCCTTCATACCCGTGGGGTAACAACAGCGTCAAGCCAGATAGCCTCGCCCACTTGTGTTCGCCACTGGTTATAAATTGATCAATCACAACTTGGGCACCGTTGGCAAAATCCCCAAACTGCGCTTCCCAAATGACGAGCGTTTTCGGACTAGTCTGGGAATACCCATATTCAAAAGCGAGCACCGCTTCTTCAGACAAAAACGAGTCGTACAAGGCAAAATCGCCCGGCAAGTCAATCGCACCGATTGGCAGAACGGCCTCATCGGTCCGCTGATCGTGCAACACTGCGTGGCGATGAGCAAAGGTTCCGCGCCCAACGTCTTGTCCCGTTAGGCGAACATTATGGCCCTCGCTCAAAAGCGTGGCATAGGCCATCATCTCCGCAAAACCCCAGTTGCAAAGCAGGTCTCCTGATCCCATCAAAGCCCTGTCTTTGAGAATTTTCCCAACTTGGCGATGCACTGTGACCGAACTCGCGGCATGATCTATAGCGCTGGAAAGTTCCTTAAATTGCGCAAGATCGAATCGGGTATCAACCGGAGTGTCCCAATCTCGTCCTAAATAGGGCGTCCAGTCAACATACAAACTCGCATTGGGCTCTTTGAGATAATCCCAAGCTACCGCATTGCCTTCATCCAAAGCGTCTCGATAAGCGATAATACGCCGCTCGTATTCCGCCAATTCAATGGCGCCTTCATGAATCAGCTTCTGTGAAAATTGCGCGAGCGTCGTCGGATGCGCGCGAATCGTTTCGTACATTTTAGGCTGGGTAATTGCCGGCTCATCGCCTTCGTTATGACCCCGACGTCGATAGCAAACAATATCGATCACAACATCCTTCTTGAATCGCATTCGATAGTCGAGCGCCATTTGTGACACAAACAACACGGCGATCGGATCATCCCCGTTTACATGGAAGATTGGGGCTTGCACCATTTTTGCGACTTCAGTGCAGTAACGCGCCGACCGAGCATCCTCGCGCTTACTAATGGTGTAACCGATCTGGTTATTAATAATAATGTGCAGCGTACCGCCCGTATAAAAGCCTCGGGTTTGAGACATTTGAAACGTTTCCATGACAACGCCCTGACCCGCGAATGCCGCATCACCGTGAACGTTAATGGCAAGCACCTTGTCACCCAGCGCATCGCTTCGCCGGTCCATTCTAGCGCGAACGGAACCGGCTATAACGGGCGCTGCGATCTCAAGATGGCTCGGGTTAAACCCTAGCGCCAAGTGCATTTCGCCACCGGGTGTCATTAGGTTAGATGAAAACCCTTGATGATATTTAACATCGCCTGAGCCTTCTGAGGGCTGGTGACGTCCTTCGAACTCATCAAAGAGCGCTGCTGGATCCTTTCCAAGCAGATTAACCAAAACATTTAAGCGCCCTCTATGCGCCATGCCGATCACGGTTTCGACCACTCCGGATGAACCTGCCCGGTGGATCAGCTCTGCTAAACAGCAAATAAACGTTTCGGCACCCTCAAGCCCAAATCGTTTGGTGCCAGGGTATTTTTTACCCAAATAAAGCTCTAGCCCTTCGGCGGCAAGGATGCGATCGAGCAAACGCCGCTTGGTGCCGTGGCCATAGTACGGCTTGGTACGCGTGCTCTCCATGCGTTCCTGCACCCAAGACAATTCCTCTTGGTCGGAGATATGCATATATTCCGCACCAATCGATCCACAGTAGGTTTCTTCTAGCGCTGCTAGGATTTCGGACAACGGCGCTTCAGATTGCCCCATCGCCAATGACCCGACCTGGAATCGAGTATCTCGATCGGCATCGGACAATCCATGGTATTCAAGTGTAAGCGACGGCACATCTTCTTTAAGCTCAAGTCCAAGCGGATCAAGCTCGGCGCGAAGATGTCCGCGACGACGATAACCATTAATCAATTCGCCAACAGCAAACTGCTTGCGCTCATGATTGGCCGAGATCGAAGACGCAGAAGCCGGTACCACCCGCGCCTGGTTTTTGGCTAAAAGTAGGAAGTGATCTCGAACTGTGGCGTGAGAGAGATCCTGACTTGGCAAGCTGGGATCCACTTTTGGGAGCTGGTCAAAGTAGGCGCGCCACGGCTCTGGACAGCCCTGCGGGTTATCGAGGTAGTCCTCGAACATGGCTTCGACATAGGCGGCGTTACTGCCAGAGATGTGCCCACTTTGCCACATCGATTCCATGGAGCCTTTGGACATGTTCGACAACTCTGTTTTCAAAGCCGCCTATTGTAGCCAACCTAGCCGTCGATCGATATCTCTACACACAGAAAAATTAACGAATTTGATTAAACTGCTCGATCCATCAACATATTACGAATGTGGCCAATAGCACGAGTTGGGTTCAGTCCCTTGGGGCAGACACTCACGCAGTTCATGATGCCGCGACAACGAAAGACGCTGAAAGGATCTTCAAGGTCACTTAATCGAGCCTCTGTGGCTGTATCTCGACTATCGGCTATAAACCGGTAAGCCTGAAGCAAACCTGCTGGACCAATGAATTTATCAGGATTCCACCAAAAACTTGGGCAGGACGTTGAGCAACAAGCGCACAGAATACACTCATAAAGGCCGTCTAATTTCTCTCGATCCTCGGGGCTCTGCAGACGTTCCATTTTGGGCGGCAACGTATCGTTTATTAGATACGGCTGGACCTTTTTGTAATTATCATAGAACTGCGTCATATCGACGACCAAGTCCCGAATCACGGGCAAGCCCGGCAAGGGACGAAGCTTCAACTTTCCGCCACGCGCGACTTCCGATACGGGCGTAATACAGGCCAGACCGTTCTTGCCATTCATGTTGACCCCGTCAGACCCACACACCCCTTCCCGACAACTGCGACGATAAGTCACCGAAGCATCCTGCTCTTTAATAAGAGCCATAACGTCCAGTACCATAAGGTCGCGACCTTCGGGCATGTCCACCGTGTAATCTGACATGTAGGGCCGTTCGTCGGTCTCTGGGTTATATCGATATATACTGACTTGCATAATCTGTCCTTCATCCAAAGCATTTTTGCTTTCAAAGCGTTCTTGGTTTCAAAGCGCCCATTTTTTTGTCGCGCTCAATTATTGTTTTCAGGGGCGTTTAGCCAAAGTAAGCGCCCTTACCTTCAAGTCGATTGTAGGCCCAGCGCCTTGCTTGGCCTCTTTCAAAACTAACTTACCCTCTTTCAAATGATTTCTCGCCGTTTTAGAACCCAACGTCGCGAATCGATCATTTTGCACAGCCTGTCACAGGGGCATCCTGTCCGCCGCAGCTTTGCCACAGCGTGTAGCGCGATGGCACCCCTTTGGGTTTTTAGTACGTTTTAGTACTTTCGAATCATCGGCTCCATCGTATCCATCGTTTTTGGACTAAAATTCACGGCGCGCTGACTCAGCTGCTTCGTTTCTGGCGAATAAATCGAGTGTGCCAACCAATTTTCATCATCGCGCTCTTGAAAATCATCCCGAGCATGGGCGCCCCGACTCTCGCGACGGCCCTCGGCACTAAACGCAGTTGCTTCAGCGATTTCTAAAAGATTGTCTAACTCTAGCGCTTCCAAACGCGCCGTATTAAACGCCATTGACTTATCTGCGAGGTGGGCCTCCCCAATTCGTCCTCTAAGTTCCTCAAGCTTTTTAATGCCTTCCTGCATCGGCGCCTCCTTGCGGAACACCCCGAAATTGAGCTGCATACATTCTTGCAGTTCGCGCTTTAGCTGAGCGGGCGCCTCACCCGTTGACGTTGACGCATTCCATCGCCCTAACCGACCCATCGCTTGCTCTACATCCGAGTCGCTCGAGGCTTGCAATTCAATGCCTGAAGTCAACGCTTGGTTAATATAAAGGCCAGCAGACCGGCCAAAAACGACCAAATCCAACAAGGAATTTCCGCCCAAACGGTTGGCGCCGTGCACCGAAACGCAAGCGGCCTCACCAACCGCGTACAACCCATCAACGACCTTGTCCTGACCACTGGAGTCAATCGTGATCGCCTGTCCGTGAATGTTCGTGGGCAACCCTCCCATCATGTAGTGACAGGTCGGCACCACTGGAATGGGCTCCTTGACCGGGTCAACGTGGGCAAAAGTCTTCGATAATTCTACAATGCCAGGGAGCCTTGAGTGCAAGATATCCTCGCCAAGGTGGTCTAATTTCAGAAGAACATGATCACCGTTCGGACCAGCACCACGACCTTCCAAAATTTCGAGCACCATACTACGGGCCACGACATCCCGACCCGCAAGATCCTTGGCATTCGGCGCATAGCGTTCCATGAATCGCTCGCCGTCTTTGTTGACCAGATAACCACCCTCGCCCCGACACCCCTCGGTGACCAAGGTTCCAGCCCCCGCAATCCCGGTGGGATGAAACTGCCACATTTCCATGTCTTGCTGCACAAAACCGGCCCGGAGCGCCATTCCAGTGCCGTCGCCAGTATTCATCAACGCATTGGTAGTCGAGGCATAAATTCGACCTGCGCCACCCGTGGCCAAAACGGTCGCTTTCGATTTGATATACGAAACTTCCCCCGTCTCCATACAAATCGCAATGACGCCCGTCACTGCGCCAGCGGCATTTTTCACCAAGTCGACGGCAAACCATTCGCTGAAGATCGTGGATCCCGCTGCAATGTTACCTTGGTATAGGGTATGCAGCAGGGCGTGACCGGTTCGATCCGCCGCCGCGCAGGTTCGCGCAGCTTGCCCGCCTTTGCCAAAATCTTTGCTTTGCCCCCCAAATGGGCGCTGATAAATCCGGCCGTTTTCCTTTCTCGAAAAAGGCAGCCCCATATGCTCAAGCTCGAAGACCGCCTCTGGGCCCACGCTACACATATATTCAATAGCGTCTTGGTCACCGATATAGTCTGAGCCTTTGACGGTGTCATACATATGCCAACGCCAGTCGTCATCGGGATCTTCGCTCGCAATCGCACAGGTAATACCACCCTGAGCAGAGACCGTATGAGATCGCGTCGGAAATACCTTGGAAACCACGGCCGTCTTGTGCCCGGACTGTGCGAGTTGCAATGCCGTGCGCAGGCCGGAACCACCACCGCCCACAATAATCGCATCGAATTCCAGTGTTGAAAGATTAGACATTATTAATTACCCCACAAAATTTTGATGCCCCAAAGCAAATAGGCCAGGATCGCAAGCAGACAGATCGATTGATAGACAGAACGGAGCCGATCACCCTTGGGGCCCATCATGCGTGATCTTAGATAATCGGTGCCGACGGTCCACATTCCGATCCAGGCATGCGCACAGGTGGCAATCAATGTTACGAGCGTTGCCAATTGCATCCAGGTCGTACTAAAAAGCGCGGCCCAAACCTCAAAAGACATCTCATCTGAAACGAGCATAAACCCAAGCAGATACAGTGTATAAACCCCCATCACAACTGATGAGCCCCGTTGGATGTACCAATCGCTCACCCCATTTCTAGAAAGGCCCGTTACTTGTGTAACCATATTGTTTCTCCTGCTTCTTGCTACGCGCGGCGACGTCAAATAGATGATAAGTCGCTTAGATAATCCAAACCGTCACCAGGACGATTAAAATCGCTGAGACTGCCAAGGTGATGTAAGCCGCCCGGGTACCTGCCACGAGACTCTCAGAGTCGCTACCGTCCATCACTAAATGCTTAACGCCGGCCACAAAGTGATACGCCAAAGCCGCCAGCACAACCCAGGCAATTCCCTTGCCCAGCGGGGTTGCCAAACTCGCTTTGAGGCCCTCGAATTCAGCAGGTGAGGACAAGGAAACTTCCAGGCCATAGAGCAAGACACCAAGCCCGCCAAATAAAACGACGCCAGCGATCCGATGGGAAATCGACGCGAGGGCTATAACCGGCCAACGGAACTGGAGCAGATCACCAATGCCGACATTAATAGGTCTTTTATCTTGCTTCATGACTTCATCTCTCCCGATCTGATTGGACGCAATGGCGCCGGTGGATCCCTGTTTTTTAGCGTCTCTATTCTGCCAAGGATGGACCCGATCATGAAGCATCATTAACCGGATTGATGGCAAGATAGAGGTACAACAGTCGTCCCGAAGATTTGACTCCGAGCGTTTACCCGCTTGCAGAATCGCGGCAATCATAGTGCTTGCCCAGCAAAAAGACAAACTGCGTTGAGACAACCGATAAGGGCGGAAGGCTTTACATCCAGAAGCCATTTTGATTACATGTACAACCCGTTTTGCCCGAGGCTGGATCTTTTAGATCCCGCGCAATAGGGCTCAGATTAAGCTGGAATGACTAAGCTATGAAACACACCGTTCAGATCACGATTGATGGCAAAACCACCGACCTTCCTGTTTTAGAGGCGACAGTCGGACTGGATGTAGTCGATGTCAGAAGCCTTATCGGTCAGGGTGTCTACACTTATGACCCAGGATTTTTATCGACCGCCGCCTGTGACTCCTCGATAACTTATATTGATGGGGATGCAGGGGTTCTAACTTACTGCGGCTATCCTATCGAACAACTCGCGGACCATTCAGAGCATCTCGAGGTTTGTTATTTGCTGCTGCACAGCGAACTGCCTACCGAGGCACAATTGCAACAATTTAAGTCCGACATTGCGGATCGCATGCCGATTGATGCCCAGTTCGCGCAAATCTTCAACGGCTTCACGCAATCCTCGCACCCAATGTCCATGCTGTGTGCGGCAGTCGCGGGCCTTGCGTCGCAATTTCATGAAGGACTGGACATCTACAATGCGGATCACCGTATCGAGTCCGCGATGCAGCTGATTGCGAAAATTCCGACCCTTGCCGCTATGAGCTATCGAAAATCAATCGGCGAAACATTTGTCGACCCGGATCCTGCTTTGGGTTACGCCGAAAACTTTTTGAATATGTGTTTCGGCGAAACCGGCCGAGCCAGCCAAGTGAGCCCAACCCTTGCGCAAGCTCTGGATAAAATATTCATCCTGCATGCTGATCACGAACAAAACGCTTCAACGTCCACCGTGCGCCTAGCAGGCTCGACCGAAGCCAACCCATATGCTGCCATTGCAGCCGGGATCGCAGCCTTATGGGGACCCTCTCATGGCGGCGCGAACGAGGCTGTTCTCGACATGCTGAATGAAATCGGCGATCTCAGCCGCGTTGCCGAATATGTCGACAAAGCCAAAGATAAAGAGGATCCCTTTAAATTAATGGGTTTCGGTCATCGGGTTTATAAAAACTTTGATCCCCGAGCAACGGTCATGCAAGCCAGCTGCCATGCTGTTTTGGCGGAACAAGGTGTTGAAGAGGAACCTTTGTTGAAAGTTGCCAGCGCGCTTGAAAAAATTGCGCGGGAAGAAGCCTACTTTATCGATCGCAAGCTCTACCCAAATATTGATTTTTATTCGGGCATCACACTCAAGGCAATGGGTATTCCAACCCCAATGTACACGGCGCTATTCGCGCTTGGCAGAATGCCCGGCTGGATCGCACATTGGTCTGAGATGCTGAGCTCGCCTTTTAAAATTGGTCGGCCCCGGCAATTGTATCTCGGGCCTGTCAAGCGGGACTATGTTCCCATGAGCCAGCGCTAGCCCTTTAAGCGCTAGCTCTTGATAGTAGACCTTTACCTTCATTCCGTAACTTAATAAATAAGGAACCACCGTGAGCCTAACTGCCGTTATCGAAACCAACAAAGGCACCATCAATATCGAATTGTTTGCTGATCAAACACCGACCACGTGCGCTAGTTTCGTAAACCTAGTCCAAAAAGGTTATTTCGATGGACTCAGCTTCCATCGGGTTATTAGCAATTTTATGATCCAAGGCGGTTGCCCTCTCGGTACCGGCACGGGTGGCCCTGGCTATCGTTTCGAAGACGAATTTTCAGACGATTTAAAACATGATCGCGCCGGCATCTTATCAATGGCCAACGCAGGCCCTGGCACCAACGGCAGTCAATTTTTTATCACCCACGGACCAACGCCACATTTAGACGGCGCCCACAGCGTTTTTGGCGCGGTCATTAATGATAGTGACCAAGCTGTTGTAAATGATATTCGGCAGGGTGACGCCATGGTCAAGGTCCACATTGAAGGGGATACCGAGGCCCTGCTAGCCGATCAACAAGCGAACCTAGATCAGTGGAATGCTGCCCTCTTGGATGCCTTCCCAGACCTTTAATGCTAAACGGGACTGCTCGCAGCCCGATCAGCCGGAAACCTTTATGAACGGCGTCATTCTTGACGCCGATAGTCTCGGCCCGGGCGTCGACCTTGGCCCTATCACGACGCAACTGACCCGTTGGTCTACCCATCCAGCGACACGAAAAGAGGACCTTGTAAAACGGATTGAGCACGCGGATGTCGTACTCACGAACAAGGTGATGTTATCGCGCGAGGTCCTTGGTCACGCCAAACAACTAAAGCACATTAGCGTAATGGCAACCGGAACCAACAATATTGATCTTGTTGCTGCAAGCGAACAGGGAATTAGCGTATCCAATGCGGTCGGTTACGCAACTCCGTCGGTCTCCCAACACGTCCTAACGCTCCTGCTCAATCTTGTGACCAACATGCCGCGCTATCTCCGGGACACGCAAACCGGACAATGGCAAAAGAGTCCCGTCTTTTGCCGGCTTGACCACCCGATTATTGAGCTGTCTGGTAAAACGCTAGGCATTATCGGTCTCGGTGAATTAGGTCAAGCCGTTGGCGAGTTGGCGCAAGCCTTT
Organism: Pseudomonadales bacterium; assembly: GCA_029249645.1. Lineage (GTDB taxonomy): Bacteria > Pseudomonadota > Gammaproteobacteria > Pseudomonadales > Azotimanducaceae > UBA9926. The sequence goes on along the minus strand of JAQWWC010000265.1, from coordinate 16,046 downwards.
GGCATGACTGTGATCGCGGCTAGCGCCCAGGCCAACCCCTCATCCAAACAAACTCATTCAAACATTGCCCGATGCGATCTCCCAACACTCTTGCGACGCGCCGATGTGGTTTCATTGCATTGCCCATTAACGGCCGCCACTGAGAACCTTATTAATGCCGCAAGTCTGGCTGCCATGAAGCCCTCCGCTTTTCTCATCAATACTGCTCGCGGCGCCTTGGTGGACAGTCAGGCGTTACTCGAAGCATTAGAAGCAGGTGACATCGCGGGCGCTGCGCTGGATGTCTTGGCAATCGAGCCACCAACCCTTCAAGAATTACTCCTTCAAGCTCATCGTCCGAACTTGTTAATCACGCCGCACAATGCTTGGGGAGCGCTTGAATCAAGGCAACGCTTGATTCAGCAAATGGCGGACAACATTCAAGGTTTCTGTGCGAACAAGCCAGTTCGTCAAGTTAACGCAGCAGAGCCTTTGCTGCCTTCGTAAGACCCGCCGGCGTCAGCGGATGCATCGCACCTGCCATCGCGTTCTGAATCAACGCGAGACTCGGCCAATGCGTCCAGGTCGGCTCTGGCACAGGGTTCAACCAAACAACATGCCGGCAACGATCCTGTATCCGAGTCAACCATTCAATCCCCGTCGTTGCGTTGTAATGGCGCAGACTCCCGCCAACTTCCACCAGTTCCGGAAGGCCAACTTGACCATCACCCACAATGATCAGTCGAGTGTCTGGGTCTAAGCGACTTAAAAACGTTGTTGTCGATTGAGCAGGCGCAAACACCCCCTCGTCAAACTCCGTCAACGTTTCATATATGCAATTATGAAACCGATAGCACTGTAGTGATTTGAGTTCAGCTTTTACGGCGGAAAAAAGCTGAAAACAAATCTCAGCATGCGCGTCCATAGACCCACCACTGTCTAACAAAAGTACCAGCTTTAGCCCATTGCGACGCTCTGGTCGCATTCTAATATCCAAAAACCCGCCACCAGCCGCTGTTTTTTGAATCGTCTGTAAAAGATCGAGTTCCTCGATCTGTGATTGACGCACCCACTTGCGCAGATGCCGTAGCGCCAACCGTAAACTCCTAACCCCAAGAATCGCATCATCATCTAAAGCCTGATAAGCCCGCTGCTCCCATACCTTGCTGGCGGTGCCAAATCGCAACGCTTCTTGGTGATGCCGCTCGCCAACAACCTGAGGGCGCTCACGGCTCATACCGCGCCCTGTCTCATGGGACTGGCCTACGCCTTGCTGGCCGCCGTTACCTTTCTGCCCAGGCTCACCCGATTCTGAATCCCCGGCGTCGCCCTCACCTTCACCTTCACCTTCACCTTCACCTTCACCTTCACCTTCAGTCTGATCTCTGAGCGCTATCCCTGAGGCGGCGTCAACGCCGATCTCCGCATGCCCTGCCTCAGCCTGAGCCGCATCGGATGCCGCCGGGTTATCGAACGCAGACGTTAGGGCCACTTCCGCAGGTAAGCCGGACCGCTTTGCTGCCTCAGCCAAACTATCCAACATGACGGTACGTGCCTGGCTGGCGTCGGCAGGACTTGTTATCAGATCCCGCAACAACCGCCGCAACGTCTCCTCATCCAGCTCGCAGGCTTCAGGACTTGAAAGTACGTCTGTGAGCGCGTCGACTAACAGGGCATCTGTGATATCGAGCGGCGCCGCGTCAAGACCTGCCATAAAGGCACTGAAGGCTTGATCAAACCGATCAAAATACCGCTCATCTTTGACCAAGCAAAGGCGGGCAAGGTAATAAAACGCATCAAGGTTTGAAAACACGACGCCTGCTTTCAGCGCCGATAACAAGTCAAGCCACTCGCCGGTCGAAACCGGCAAACGGTGGCGTCTCAATATCCCGAACAAAGTCAGCAACATAAAGGATCCAATCTTGCAACGAACCGACTCTTACTAAGTCTGATTGCCGCCTTAAACGGGCGCATCGCGCGCCGTTTCAGCGTACTGCGATAAGTCTAGCAGAGACTTTTATAACGAATGCTATACTCACGTTATGCCAAATCCAGTTCTCGATGATTTAAACACGATAGCAAGTACTCCTAGCGCTGCCTTGTCTGCTTACACGCGCGCGCTAGGACAGCCCGTATCCGAAGACGCGCTTTATTCTGGGCTGCCAAAACCAACTTCCAGCACAGACCTCCTAACACTCGCTGCCAGAGCAGCAAAGCGTGCTGGGTTTGAACCCATGGTTTCCACAAAGCAGTTTGACGCCCTAACGAACGAGGATTGTCCTTGCCTGCTCATGCTCAAAGACGACCGAGCACTGCTTATAATAAAGATGACTCATAACACCTTTATTTACCCCAGTGGCCCGCAGGCGCAACCTGCGGTGATTGATAAATCGCTCGTACAAGACCACTATGCCGGTGCCCTACTTAAGCTTGAGGCGCGCGTGCCGGATGACTCTGTTCAGCAGCGATTCAATGCGCACTGGTTTTGGTCCGTCATTCGCCAATCTAAAAGCCTTTACTCGGAGGTCTTCATTGCCTCCCTACTCACCAACATCTTTGCACTGGCCACCCCTTTATTCGTGATGAACGTCTACGACCGGGTCGTTCCCAATCAGGCGACCAACACCCTTTGGGTCTTGGCATCCGGTGTTGCCTTGGTTTTCGTTTTTGATTTTGTTATGAAATCGCTCAGAGGCTATTTTCTAGATATCGCCGGCAAGCGATCTGACCTCTTATTGTCTTCAGCAACCTTTGAGCAAGTTCTTAACATGACCATGCAGGAGCATCCCAAACGCATCGGTAGCTTTGCAAACCAACTTCAAGAGTTTGATCAATTCAGAGAATTTTTCACCTCGACCACGTTACTCACACTGATTGATCTGCCTTTTGTCCTGCTCTTTATTGGCTTGATCTTTGGCATTGCGGGACCCATCGGGATGATACCGCTTTTCGTATTACCGCTTGTGTTGCTCGTCAGCTACACCGCTCAGCGCCAGCTTCGCCCCATTATCCAGGACATCTTCACGGAATCATCCCGAAAAACGGCCATGCTGGTTGAGACACTGCATTCCTTGGAAGTCATCAAAGCGCTTCAGGCTGAAAGTACGATGCAAGCTCGTTGGGAGCAGTCTCAAGACCAACTGGCGAGCCTCGGACTAAAATCGAGACTCGGCTCACTGACAACCTTAAACTTGATTCAATTAATTTCTCAAAGCACGACAGTTGTTCTCGTCATTGCAGGGGTCTACGCCATACAAGCCGGCGAGCTGAGTATCGGTGGTCTTATTGCCTGTACCATTTTAACGGGACGGGCCCTGGCGCCAATGGGGCAGATTGCGACAATTATGACCCGCTATCAGCATGCACTGGCCGCCTACGGCACCATTGACCGTTTAATGAACCTGCCGGGCGAACGGGACTTTAAACACCAGTTCTTGCATCGCGCCGACTTGAAGCCAGCCGTTGAATTTAAATCGGTAAGCTTTACCTACCCCGGTCAGGCGGTGCCGGCCCTGAATTCTGTCAGCTTTCACGTTAAGCCTTATGAGAAGGTCGCAATCATTGGCCCGACCGGTTCCGGGAAAAGCACTATTGAGCGGCTGATCTCGAAGCTGTACCTACCGACCGACGGTAGCCTTTTGATCGACAATGCCGATATACACCAACTCGATCCAGCTGATTTACGCCGCAAAATCAGTTACCTGCCGCAAGAATCAACGCTCTTAGCCGGTTCGGTTCGAGACAATATTCGTTTCGGTTTAGCCAATGCCACCGACGAGCAGATCTTGGACGCCGCAAATTTTGGCGGAATTCGCACCTATTTTGATCAGCATCCAGAAGGCTTTGATTTTCAAGTAGGCGAGCGGGGCGGCTTTTTATCTGGGGGTCAGCGACAAGGCATCGCGATTGCCCGCGCTCTGATTAACCGAGCGCCGCTAATGCTCTTAGACGAGCCCACGAATGCGATGGACCGTCAGGCTGAACTAGATTTTATTCAACAATTACGCGATCACGGCTCGAAGCGAACCTTGATTTTGATAACCCACCGGATGAACCTTCTAGAACTTGTGGATCGGGTCATCGTCATGAAAAATGGCACTGTGATGGCGGATGGCAGCAAAGAGGCGATTTTGAGTCAACTGGCACACAACAGTGGACAATCAACATGACCACCAAACCGATTGACCATACCGCCCGATTCAATGCGCTAACCCAGACCCAGCCACTCAGCCATATCGCGCTTTGGGTTACGGCCGTCTTTGTTCTGACCGCGATCATCTGGGCAAACTTCGCCGCCCTAGAGGAAATCACACGAGCGGACGGGCGAATCATTGCCTCAAGTCAGACTCAGGTCGTTCAAAACTTGGAAGGGGGTATATTGAGCGCCATTCTTGTCCAAGAAGGCGATCGCGTCGAAAAGGGGCAAGTGCTACTCCAAATCGATAATACGCGATTTGCTTCCTCATTTAATGAAAGCCAATCCGCCATCACAACGCTCAGCTTTAAAATGCTCAGACTGGAATCCGAGATATCGGGTGCGCCAATGCAAGCGCCACCGAATCTGACCGCAGCCGAGCAACAATCCTTTGATGATGAAGCCCAGCTGTTGAAATCAAGGCAAGACGAACTCAAAAGCAACCTATCGATTCTTGAACAACAACGATCACAGCACAAACAAGCTAAGGAGGAGTTGCAGCGCGAACTCCAAAAATTGGCCCAGGGTGCAGACTACGCGCGTCAAGAGCTTGCGATGACCGCTCCGCTGGTAGAAACCGGCGCCGTGTCACAGGTCGAACTGATTCGCCTAAAGGCCGCTGTGAATGAAGCTGAGGGCCGTCTCGAAGGGATTAGATTGAAGCTGCCTGCTCAAGACTCTGTCATCACGGAAGCAACCCAAAAAATACAAGAACGGCAGCAACAGTACCTTGCAATTGCCCAAGAAGAACTGACGGCGACGCGCTCGGACCTTGAGCGGCTAAGCTACTCTAAGGTCGCGCTGCAGGACCGCGTGGCTCGAACGGAAGTTAGATCACCGGCCAACGGCATCGTGAACCAGATATTGGTCACAACAGAACGCGCCGTCATTCAGCCGGGTATGGACCTACTCGAGATTGTCCCCCTCGACGATACCCTACTGGTCAATGCCAAGGTTCGGCCAGTCGATATCGCCTTTATTCGACCGGGCCAAAGTGCGACCGTAAAAGTCACGGCCTATGATTTCGCGATCTATGGAGGACTCGACGCAACCCTTGAGCAAATTAGCGCCGACACCATCGTTGATGAAACTGGAGAATATTTTTTTCAAATTCGAGTCAGAACCGCGAAGAACTATTTAGGTCAAGCGGAGAATCCTTTACCGATTATGCCAGGCATGATCGCAACGGTTGACATCAGTACCGGCGAGAAGAGCGTCATGGACTATTTGCTCAAGCCGTTAAAACGGGCGACCGCCTCCGCGCTCACGGAACGATAAGCTGCTAGTTGCCTTTGAATTGCGGCGGCCGCTTTTCTTTAAAGGCTTGACGACCCTCTTTGTAATCTTCGCTATTAAAGCAAGCATCAATCAGCGCTTGGATTCGCGCGGGCGCTTGTGCTGACTCGGGCTTAAGCACCTCCCGGATGGCGCGCCGCGCCGCATGAACCGTGAGCGGTGCGTTGGCCACGACCTTTAAGGCATATGCCGTAACAGCATCCCTCAACTCAGAGGGCTCAACCACAAAATTGATCAGCCCCATTCTCTGGGCCTCCTCTGCGCCAAAGTAACGCGCCGAGATCATAATATCTTTTGCATGAGCGGGTCCGACCAGACCGACTAGGGTCTTCAAACCCGCCAGTTCATAGCCCAACCCTAATCGCGCCGCAGGGATCCCAAACGTCGAGTTAGACGTCGCAAACCGCACATCCGCATTGAGTGCAGTCGCAAGTCCCCCGCCTATACAATAGCCCTCAATCATCGCAATCATGGGTTTATCGATGTTTGCGAGCCACCGATTGGCATTCGCGGCAATCATTGCATAGCTTTCGCGCTGGTGCGCACTGCCGCGTTTTTCATCAAACTCAGAAATATCCGCACCTGAGACGAATGCTTGACCACCCGCCCCACTCATGACAACCACTCGAACCCTCGGGTCATGGTGAAACGCCTCGAGAATCTCACCCAGAGCCGCCCACATCTCGAGCGAAATCGCGTTGCGCTTCTCCGGTTGATTGAACGTGATCCACCCAATGCCGTCCTCGATCTGTGCCAACATTTTATTTGTCTCTAGCGCCATCGTAAAACTCCAACGTCTTTGAATTTTGAGCCCATTAAACCCTTCTAGTTTTCACCCTTCGGGGTTACGACGCCCCGTCCGCTAAGCCCTCAAGCCTGAAGCGAGACCCTAACGGCCCGATTCAAAGTCGAAAGCCTACAGATCAATTGATTCCCAACGACAAGACACTAGACGGCCCCTTTGTCTTTCAACGCTTGGATATCTTGGCTACTCAATCCCAGCTCGGTATAAATTTCCGAGTTATGCGCGCCTAACGCCGGCGCCGCTCGGTCAAAATCCGTGACCCGATCATGGTTAGACAAATTAATGGGGCTACGAACCAAACCGATATCGCCCAAGACGTCATGGTGCGCATTAGCAACCATGCCGAGATGTTGAACCTGGGGGTCTTCAAAAGCCTCGGCCACCGAGTAAATCGGGCCACAGGGGCAGCCGACAGGGTTCAATCGCGCCACCAATTCCTGCATGGTCAGGGATCGAGTGCATTCATTGATCGCATCGTTCAGGATTCGGCGATGCGCCAGACGGCCCGATCCGGTCTCAAACCTGGGATCCTTCGCCAATTGCGGCTGGGACAACACCTCGCAGAATGCACGAAACATTTTCGTGGTACTGGCTGCGATATTCACGAAACCATCAGCGGCCTCAAAGACCCCCATCGGCGAAAAGGTGGGGTGATCATTACCCACTCTGCCGGGGATTTCCCCGGACATGGTGTAACGCGCTGCCTGAAAATCCAGCTTGCTCAGCATCGCCTCGAGCAAACTGGTATGGACCCATTGGCCCTCGCCAGTTTTTGACCGTTCAATCAAGGCCAAAAGAATTCCTTGGCCCAAAAACATACCTGCAGAGGTGTCGCTGATCGCAATCCCAACTCGCATCGGAACCCCATCCGCCGCCCCCGTTAGACTCATCAAGCCACTCGTACCTTGAACAATTTGATCAACCCCGGGTCGGGAACGATACGGTCCATCCTGGCCGAAGCCACTGATGCTGGCATAGATCAGACTTGGATGTGCTTGACGCAGCGTCTCATAATCAATCTTTAAACGATATTTAACTTCCGCCCGAAAATTCTCGACTAAAATGTCAGCGGTCGCCAAGAGTTTTAAAAACAGGCTATATCCGGCTTCTGTTTTCAAATTTAATGAAAAGGATCGTTTGTTTCGATGAAGGTTTTGAGCATCGGATCCTGTGCGTTGACCCGTGACATCTTGAGATGAGGTGGTGGCAGGCGGCTCCACTCGGATTACATCTGCTCCCCAATCAGCCAAAAGCCTGACCGCAACAGGGCCAGCTCGCGCTAAGGTTAAATCGAGTACCCGTAAACCCGATAAGGGCTTAGCCATCATCGACTAGTTGGTCTCGAGCGCCACCCGAAGCGCACGCGATATCTCGGAGAGTTTTCGCTGAAGTCGCTGAGTATTAATTGGCCCCATTCGGATGACTTGTTTTTGAGCAGGACTGAGCCGCTCTAGCGCCGAGTCTTCAAACTCGTACATCACAACCGGCTGGGTCAACCGTACTTCACCTGCTATCACCGGTACTTCCAACAATCTACCGATGGCGGCAAACAGCGTGTTGTTCATACTGCCGTTCGGCAAACCGAGTTCAGAATAGGCCTGATCGAGCAACGGCAAGACTAAGACATACAGCTCTGCTGTGCCTTCACTGTCCAAGGACTCAAATATATTGACAAATAAATCGTAGCGATCGTAACTCTTTGGATCGATTGAGTAGGTTTCTTCATCTATCTGGGAGACTAAAAACTTGCCCCTTGGCGCCAGAATCTCGACCGGATTTCGAACAACTCGGCCTTCTGATACACCGTTCGTGAACCCAACAAATTTTCTGATTAGATCGTTAACCGCAACCCACTGGTTCATCCCTTCATGTCGGCTCAGGCTGACCAAACCATCGCGAATCAACCCATCACTCGCATTTAGTAGCGGTAAAACAAATGCTGGCTCAACCGGTTCGGGCTCAGGTTCCGGCGCTGATTCGGGTTCAGGTTCCGGCTCAGGTTCCGGCGCGACCTCGACAATCTCAGGCGCTAGCTGAGGGACCGGTAACGTGACGATTTGAGTGGTTGCGGGCGCCTGCTCATCCCCTTCGAACAAAAGGGTCCCTGCAATCAAAATTACGAGCAAGCCGGCGCCAATTGCCAAGAGCAATGGTTTGTTGGAAAGCATAGGGTCTCCCGTTTATGAGTCCTTGATTGTTGCGCTATTCCTTGGAGAAAAAAAGCCTCAATCGACATTTCCACGATACTTCCATGATCAGCCTGATTGCTGATGTAGCGCGCTAAAGATCAGCGAGCCCGCCCCCATGGCCGTCGTCGACCAAGCAATAATACCGTCCTCGTGTCCCGCCATCGCAATGATGCCGTCTGGGCCGATGTCCCGAGCAAGGGATTTCAGGGTTTGCGCCATCAAAACCGTGCCATAAGGGATGTCAGCACTGGTTTCGGGCAAGCCTAATGCCTGCCGGGCATGCCAGATCAACGGGCTATGAACATGGAAGACAAAACGAACCGACGGGCAACTGTCGTAAATGGCAGCATGGGTTAAGGACTCAGAAGAGGGCTCTTTATCTCCTGTTGCTGACAAATGATTGCGTGCAAGCGACCAATCATGCACCAAGGCGTAATCCAAGGCACTCAGACACTCGAGCCCGCCCGTCTGGGAGGCTGTGATACTAAATGCTTCGCCGACTCGGTAGCTCAAGTTGCCGAAGCCAAAACCATCGTAGCGATCGGGCACCTGACCGATTAACGCGTAACCCACAAAGAGATCACGCCAAACTTGCATTTCCCAAGACACTTCCGAGACATTCTCACGTTTTTCAAAATCATAGCTAAACTTAATAACCCCTTCTTGTTCAGCCATATCTTGCCTCCGGGGCGTGCTCGGACAACGCGTTTGGCGACAGAATGCCGCGCTCGGTAATAAAGCCCGCAATCAATCCGGCCGGCGTCACATCAAAGGCAGGATTGAAAACCGGCACATCCCGCGGCGCAGTCCAAATTCCTTGAATTTGACGCACTTCGTCCCCTGCACGCTCTTCGATCGTAATCTCGGCGCCCATAGGCGTTTCAAGATCAATCGTTGACCAAGGGCACGCAACATAAAATGGGATTCCGTAGTGCTTTGCTAAAATTGCAACGCCCAACGTGCCGATTTTATTGGCTGCATCACCGTTGCGGGCGACTCGGTCAGCACCCACCAGAACAAGATCAACCCAACCTTTGGACATGACGTGAGCGGCCATATTGTCTGTAATCAACCGACACGGTACCCCGTGGGCCATCAACTCATAAGCTGTTAACCGCGCCCCTTGCAGCACGGGGCGCGTTTCATCCACCCAAACTTGAACAGGCAATCCATCGGCCTGCGCTTGGTAAATTGGCGCGAGCGCGGTGCCAAACTCTGAAACCGCAAGAGAGCCAGCATTACAATGAGTCAAAATCGAAGGTTTATCCTTGATTAACGCAGCCCCTGCGATACCGATCGCTCGGCAGGCGGCGCGATCGGCCTCAAACAGTTTGGTCGCTTGTTGATACAACCTGTCTCGCCATCCTGGCTCAGCCAGAGCCGCCTCTTCAGTTGCTGCAAAATCCAGCATCTGCTCAACAGCCCAGGACAAATTCACCGCCGTCGGTCTAGCAGCAATCAGCGCTTGACCTCGATCCCTCAATTCACTCCGAATCCTGGCCGGCTCATCCGCACAGTCATCGAGCCCTAGAACCAGTCCATAAGCAGCCGCCAAACCGATGGCCGGCGCACCCCTAACCGCCAAATTTTTAATGGCTGAGATGACCTCAGAAAGCTCAGAGCAATCGAGATAAGCCACCGTTTCCGGCAGATTTCTTTGATCTAATATCTTTAACCGAGCCCGATGCGTTGACACCAAGCTTCTAGGGATTTCCGCCGCAGCCACGGGCATTACCCAGCCCGCAAGGCTGCTACCATTTCGGTCCGCGTGTCATGATCAACGAAGCCAAAGGCACCGCTCGTTCGATCTGTGAAATCGCCATAGCGCTGCTTCATTTCTGGCACGATGGCTGAAGGCGCCGCCATAATCCCCATGGTGTTAAGCATCTCATCGCTGATCAAATTTGACATCTCCGCCCATTGGCCCTGCTTTGATAACGCATTCAATTCAATTTGCAGATCGCCCCAACCATGAACTCCTAGAACCTGCTTATAAGCTGGGGTTGAGCCGTAAAATGAAATTCGATTCTTAGCCGCAATTTTTTCCGCCTCGAAAGTTGCCTCGTCTTTGCCGGACACCATAAAAGGGGTATAGCTAATTTCGAAATCGGATCGACTCCGACCTGATTTCGCAAGACCACGATCGATCGCTGGCAGGGTCACTTCTCGGATATATTTTTCATTACTGAAGGGATGAATAATTAGCCCATCCGCCACTTCACCGGCAACCTCCGTCATAATTGGGCCTACAGCCGCCAACACAACCTTCGGCGCACCATACTCGGTATCTTCTGGCGTGAAGGCAGGTGTCATGAGCGTATGGTTGTAATATTTACCTTCGAACCGAAGCGGTTCGCCATCATACCAATTGGCCCAGATTGCTCGCATCGCTTGAATCAATTCTTTCATTTGCGCAGCTGGTGCACCCCAGGGCATCGAAAACCGCTTAGTGATATGCGGCCGAATTTGTGATCCCAGCCCTAACGTAAACCGGCCCTTCGAATAGGCGTTTAAATCATGGGCTTGATTAGCCAGAATCATCGGTGAACGCGCAAACGCGACTGCAATTCCGGTCCTGATTTCAATCGACTCGCTATGTTCTGCCGCAAGCAGCAACGGGAAGAACGGATCATGGTTCATCTCCGCGGTGCCAACGCCATCATAACCATCGGCTTCAGCGGCCTGAACCGCAGCCGGTACCTTGCGCCAATTTTGAGTTAAATGCGTATCGACTTTCATTACGTTCTCCTGTTTCTGTTTTTAACTGTTTACGCTTAAACCTTACGGTTTTTAGTCTTACGACTATGAACTTTGTGCTTCCTAGGTGCCTCGCGGCCTTTTCGTTCGAGACTCGTCAGCCAATCACGTCCGTATCACTCTCGGTGATTGTGCAGCCGCAGACGCCGACTGGTTATCCAACACCGATTCTTCCAACGCCGACTCATCCAACTCCGACCTGATTTAATCTTTTAAGGGTGTAGCCACCAAGTGGGTCCCCGAGTTCAAACAACGCCTGAGCCCTGCCCCAGTCTAAAGGCTTGCTCTCAACCAACGCAACGCTATCCGATCCAGCAAAGCTACATGACTGCAAAGGCGCTGTCAGCACCACGCTTTAGACGCACCTTGCCACCTCAACCTAAGCGCCGTGATAACCTCTGACCCTTCCCTCAAAAGCTGTTTAAATCCTGCCGCCCGAATTCCCTCTGTGTACAACTGGCCCAAGCCAGCGGCTTTAGCGTTATTTGGACACTAACAAGCCTGCCGCGCTCAATTCAGCCGCTTTTTCTTCCGGGGAGCCGTCATTCAAAAACTGGCCACCACCGGTTTCGACACCTGCCAAGTATTTTTGCAGACCAGGCCCTCGAAGCATTGGCTGCAAGCGAATATAACATCGATAATCGTGATCAACCGATAGAGACTTCGGCGCCTGATGCACCGTCAGAATATAGGACTGCGGCGTCGGCCATAGGTGATCTTGCATTTTAAGCACCGCACGCAACGCCAAAGCCAGATCATCAAGCGCGCGCTCTGGCATATCTGGCAACCGTTGCCACGGCCCTTTTGGCATAATAAATGTTTCATAGGGCAGTTGTGCAAAATATGGCACAAACGCTAAGCAGTCGTCGGTTTCAACTAAAATTCGGCGCCCGTCGAGTTGCTCAGACAGAATGATCGCGTCGAACAAGTTTTCTGCTTCGGCCTGTCGGTAACGATCCACGGCTTGAATCTCTTGCGCGACGGTATGAAACACAAAGGGCGTTGCATAAATCTGGCAATGCGGGTGCGGGTTTGACACGCCGACCACCTCACCATTATTTTCGAAAATAAAAACATGCTCATACCCAGCGTCCCCCATCAACGCAGCCGTCTGGTCCCGCCAACAGCGGACAACTTCTTTGAACTGACGTATGGATAACCCGCTCAGCCGGCCGCCATGATCGGGGGTATAACATAGGACTCGGCATAATCCGTCCGCACGGGCGCTTTCATAGATCCCGGGCGCAGGCGTTGGCGCCGGCGCGCTCGCGCCAAACGCAGGATGGTCATTGTCGAAAACGAAACAAGCGGTATAGGCGGTGTTTTTAATGCCTGATATACGCTCACCCCCTGGGCACAAATAACAGCCCGGATCGTACTGCGGTGCTGTAGGCGCTTCCGCTACCAAACCACCCAACCACGGTCGCGTCCCACGATGGCTCGTGACCGTCACCCAACGTTCAAGCAAAGGATGCCAGCGATTCTCCCAGGTCATAATGGTTTTTCCTTGGGTTTCAACTAAGTGTTTTGTAAATCGCGCTGCTCAGATTGAAAATCTCGGTGTTGCATCAGGGCAAAATGGTAGGCCTCGATCAAGGCATTCCAACTCGCTTTGATGACATCGACATTGACACCGACTGTCCCGAAGGTTCCGCCCTCAAAGGTGTGCTCGAGATGAACTCGAACTTTCGCAGCAGTCTCCTGCGTTGAGTTAATGACCCGAACGGTATAGTCACTCAAGTGCAGATCATTAATTTCTGGAAAGCGTGCTTGCAACGCTTGCCGTAGCGCTTGGTTTAAAGCGTCCACCGGCCCATTGCCTTCGGCCGCGCATAAGATTTCTTCATCGCCAATGCGGACTTTTACCGAAGCTTCAATCGCCCCTGCAATCGTGACATCATTTTGGTCCGATGCAGACTCGTTCGCGGGCGAATATATACGATAGTAAATCGGTTCAAAACAAGGGCTAAAATGCCCTAAGTGACGACGAACCAACAAATCGAAGCTGCCGTCCGCATTCTCAAATGAATAACCCGCATGCTCTTTATCTTGGATGTCCTCCAGTATATTCGTAGCCGACGTCTTGCCCTGGAGTTCTGGATAACGATTGGCCAGTTTCGCTCGGACGTTGGATCCACCGGACAACTCGCTAATCAGAATTTTACGGCTGTTGCCGACACTTTCCGGCGTCACATGCTCGTAGGTTTCGGGATTTCTTTGAACCGCAGAAACATGCACGCCCCCTTTGTGGGCAAAGGCTGAAGCGCCTACATACGGCTGACCAAGCGGCCCGTCAAAGGCCAAAGTTTCCCAGACTTTTCGGGACAACCGCGTTAGGCCTTGAAGCCGACCTTCCGGCAAGCACTTAAAACCATATTTCAACTCTAGATTGGCAATAATGGTCGTTAAATCAACGTTTCCACAGCGCTCACCAATACCGTTAATGGTGCCCTGCACCTGGCAGACACCCGCCTCAACCGCACGCAGGGTATTCGCTACTGCCAAACCACCATCGTTGTGAACATGTATCCCCAATTGAATTTCAGGTAGATGGCCGCGCGCGGCGCCAATTGCCCGCTCTATTTCGTGCGGCAGTGCACCACCGTTGGTGTCACATAAAATCACGCGATCCGCGCCACCGACCAAAGCCGATTCAAGGGTTGCCAGCGCATAGCCAGGGTCGCTCTTGAAACCATCAAAAAAATGCTCCGCGTCATAAAAAACAGGCTTTTGGGTTGCTTGCTTCAGATAGGCAACCGAGCCTTCAATCATCTCAAGGTTTCGTTCTGCCGTGATGCGTAGCGCTTGCTCGACATGTAAATCCCACGACTTTCCAAAAATACAGGTCACATCGGCTTTTGCCTGAACTAACATACCCAGAAAATGGTCGTCCTCAGGCAAGCAATCCGCCCGATGGGTTGAGCCGAAAGCGGATACTTTGACTTGCTCAAAGGTTCTGTCCTGACAAGCTAGAAAAAAATCATTATCTTTTGGGTTCGAGCCTGGCCAGCCTCCTTCGAGATACATAACACCAATCGCATCCAACATATCGGCTATGGCAAGCTTGTCAGACAGCGACAGGTTGACCCCTTCACCTTGATTACCATCTCTCAGCGACGTGTCATAAATCTCGATCTGTCTCGACCCACTCATCCCGAATGGTCCGAATAACTGAGCCTCGTGGCCACCGCTTGAATCGCATTTTTGGCAACCAGTAATTCATCCAAAGGGTCAAACCGTCCACTTAAGAACGCTTCACGCGCACTCTCTTTCATCGTGAACGAAAACTGCTCGTTGGCGAAGGTGAGGTTTTGTGCCTGGAGGTCGATTAAAAACTCCGCATCAGGATAGAGTCCTACAAGGGCTGCTAATGCTTTGCGCTGCGTCTTTTCCATGACCAAGCACGGCATACCTAGGGTCGTACAATTGCCATGAAAAATTTCCGCGAAGCTTTCGGCAATGATCACTTCGAACCCAAATTTCTGGAGCGCTTGCGGGGCGTGCTCACGACTCGACCCACAACCAAAGTTGGTGTCCGAGATCATGATGCTGGCCCCTCGATGAACGGGCGCATCAAGGATATGACCCTTGGACACGTCCTGGGTATCGAACCGTTCATCATAGAACAATGCAGGCCCCAGCTCATCAAAGGTTACACATTTCAAAAACCGGGCTGGAATAATACGATCGGTATCAATGTCATTACCTTGCACATAGACGCCGCGTCCACTTCTTTTGACTAGGTCATTCATGATGTCTGCTCCAGCTGAAAGACATCTCGCGCATCGGCCACGGCACCTTGAATCGCAGCCGCTGCTACCATGATCGGGCTCATAAGAATCGTTCGTCCGGTCGAGGAGCCTTGCCGGCCCATAAAATTGCGATTTGAACTAGACGCACAGACCTCATCGCCCACCAGCTTGTCCGGATTCATCGCCAAACACATGGAGCAACCGGGCTTGCGCCACTCAAACCCTGCTGCTGTAAAAATGTCATGTAAACCCAATGCACGTGCAGCCTGATCGACTTTTTCCGACCCTGGCACGGCGATAGCGCGCACCGATGCAGCAACTTTACGACCCGCGATCGCCTCAGCTACGGCTTGAAAATCGCTTAAACGGCCGTTGGTACAGCTTCCGATAAAGGCGACATTAATTTCAGTTCCAGCAATCGGCGCATCGGCCTCAAGCTGCATATAACGCAAAGCATCACTCATTAATTCCTGATCTAAACCCTCCGCTGCAGTGGGATCTGGAATCCGCTCACCAATGCCTAGCGCTTGGGCCGGCGTCACACCCCAAGTCACAGTCGGTGCGATTCCGCCACCGTCTATCACGACAACATCGTCGTAGTGCGCATCTGGATCACTCGCATAGCCCGCCCAACGGCTTTTTGCCGCGACGAACCCGGCACCGCTCGGCACCCGCTCTCGGCCCTCAAGATACGCAAACGTCGTCTCATCTGGGTTGATATAGCCGCATCGTGCACCGCCCTCAATACTCATATTACAGACGGTCATGCGCGCTTCCATGGTCATGGCCTCAATCACGGCCCCGGCATATTCATAAGCATAGCCAACGCCGCCATTCACACCCAGCATCCGGATAATATGCAGGGTGACGTCTTTGGCCGTCACACCGGTTGAAAGCGTTCCTGTGACTTCGATTCGACGGACCTTAAGCGGGTCCATGGCCAAGGTTTGACTCGCCAAAACATCTCGGACCTGACTGGTGCCAATGCCCAGCGCAATACAACCAAAAGCGCCGTGGGTTGAGGTGTGACTATCACCGCAACAAATCGTAATACCTGGTTGGGTTAAACCGAG